>NZ_CP042306.1:2740000-3071512 GCF_007859635.1 Sphingomonas panacisoli
TCGAATCAGGGCGCAGAATCGCTGGCAAGCAAGGTCCGGAGCGCCGTGATCTGGCGTTCGGGCAGCCAGATTCTCGCGCAGATGGTGCAATGGGCGGCGACGTTTCTGGTGATTCGTATCCTGTCGCCGGCCGATTACGGGCTGTTCGCGATGACCGGGGTGATCCTGGTCTTCCTCAACATGCTCAACGGCTATGGCCTGGCGAGCGGGCTGATCCAGCAGGCCGACATCACGCGCCGGCAGATTCGCCAGCTGTTCGGCATGCTGATCGCGCTCAACGTCACGCTCGGCGGCGCGCAGCTGCTGCTCGCGCCCGTCGCCGCGGCCTATTACCGCCACCCGGAGGTCGCGAACCTGCTGCGCGTTCAGGCGCTGCTCTATCTGACGACGCCGTTCATCGCCCTCCCCTATGCGCTCCTCAGCCGCGAGATGGATTTTTCGAAGCAGGCGCGGATCAACATTCTCGCGTCGATCGCCAGCGCCAGCGCGGCGCTTGGCGGCGCGCTGGCCAGCTGGGGCGTCTGGACCTTGGTGTTCGCGCCAATGGTGCTGTTCGGCGTCCGCGCGGTCGGGATGACGATCGCCGCGCGGTCGTTGGTCTGGCCGAGCTTCGACTTCCGCGGCGCCGGGCATCTCGCGCGCTATGGCGGGGTGATGGCGGCGGGACAGCTGTTCTGGTTCCTCCAGAGCCAGTGCGACGTGTTCATCGCCGGGCGTCATTTCTCCGCGCACGAACTCGGCATCTACACGACCAGCCTGTTCCTGACGCAGATCTTCGTGTCGAAGTTCGTGCCGCCGCTCAACGAAGTCGCCTTCTCGGCTTACGCCCGCATCCAGCACGACGACGAAGCGGTCGCCCGCGCGTTCGTCCGCGCCACGCGAATCATCATGGTTGCTGCGCTGCCCTTCTATCTCGGTCTGGCCGCGACCGCCGAGCCGCTGGTGCTGACGATGCTCGGCGACAAGTGGAAAGAAGCGATCCCGGTAGTCCACCTGCTCGCCTTCGCGATGCCGTTCATGACGATGCAGGTGCTGTTCTCCCCCGCCTGCGACGCGCGCGGCAAGCCCAGCATCGGAATGAAAAACGGCGCGTTCGGCGCGTTCGTACTGGCGGCCAGCTTTCTCGTCGGCGTGCAATGGGGCGCGACGGGAATCGCGGCGGCCTGGATCGTCGCCTATCCGATCTATCTCGGCGTCAGCGCGTGGCGCTCGTTGCCGGTGATCGGTGCGCGGCTGCGCGACGTCGCCGATGCGATCGCACCACCCTTGTTCGCCGCGGTCGCGATGGCGCTGGTGGTGACGATCGTCGATCGCGCCCTGCCGCCGCTTGCGCCCCTGCCCCGCCTTGCATTGCTCGCGAGCGTGGGGGCGGCAAGCTATGGCCTGTGGCTCTTCAGCTTCTCGCGCGACGTCGTCCGCGAGATCGTCGAACTGGTTCGATTGCGGCGCTAGCGCTTCTCCCCTCCCTGCAAGGGAGGGGCCGGGGGTGGGTGGAAGTATCGCGATACGATAGGAGTAACGTGTAGACTTGCGTTTCGCCAAGCCTCCACCCACCCTAACCCCTCCCTTGCAGGGAGGGGAACCAGGCGTCGGCTACGTGCCCTGAATATAACTCCTCATCGCCTCGGCGTCGGCCTCGATCCGGTCGATGCGGTATTTGACCAGGTCGCCGATCGACACCAGCCCGATCAGCGCCTCGCCTTCGACCACCGGCAAGTGGCGGATCCGGCGCCGTGTCATCAGCGTCAGCGCCCCCAGCACCGCTTCGTCGCGCGCCACCGTAATCGCCGGCGCGGTCATCACCTCGCCGACCGACCGCGCGAGTCCCGCGGCGCCGTCGTTGGCCAGGCAGTGAATCACGTCGCGTTCCGAAAAGATGCCGGCGACCGCGCCGTCCTTCAACACCGGCACCGCGCCGATCCGTCGCTCGGCCAGCAGCTTCACCGCGTCGGCGACCGAATGCGCGGCGGTGATCGTCGTCACTTCCGCGCCCTTGCCCGACAGGATCGTTGCGATCGTCATGACCCTCTCCTTCTTTATGCGCCTTTCGAAATGCGCCTTTTCGGCCCAAATAGGAAGCATGAGCGAACGACCCTCCGGCCTCGACGACCCCGATTACGCCGCGTTCGCCTGGGCGCGGTATCGGCGGATGCTGTTATGGATGCTGCTCGCCGCGGTGATCGCGGTCGGCACCGCGCTTTATATATTGGACCAGGTGTACGGCCCGCTGAGCTGGGTCGCGATCCTTGCGGCGATCGGCGGGTTCGGCGGCACGATCATGATGGCCGCCGCGCTGATGGGGCTGGCATTCCTCAGTTCCGGCACGGGCCATGACGAGGATGTCGAGCGGATCGATCGGTGATTGCCTCGATCAGCCGGGAAGATATGGTGCGCGCCGTACACCAAGGGCTAACGATGAAACGAGCAATCCTACCGTTGTTTTTGTGTCTCGGCGGTTGCACGACGGCCGACAGGAACGTCCTCGCCGTCGGTCTTTGCGAGCGCACGGCGGGATGCACCGTGACGCGGAACGAACCCGACTACGGCCCGCCGCAGGTCCGCGCGATGGAGAACCGCAAGCCGGTATCCAAGACGACCGAGAAATAGCCCGGCCGCCGACCGCCCGACACAAACAAAAGGGCGCCGGTTTCCCGACGCCCTTTTTTGTTGGCGGACCGACCGATCACTCGGCCGCTTCGGCTCCCGGCGTGCGACGCGGGCGGCCGCGGCGGGGCTTCGGAGCTTCCTCGCCCTCATCGCCGATACCGATGCCGAGCGACGGCGGCAGCAAGGCGGCGTCGAAGGTCTCGCCTTCGTTGGCTGCGACCGGCTTGGCCTCGCGGCGTGCGCGCGGACGGCGAGCCGGTTCGCGATCGCCTTCGGGCGCCGCGGCGACTTCCGGACGATTATCCTCGTCGCCGTCATTGGCGGCGTAGCCGTTGCCTGCATAATTGCCGTTGCCGCGATTGCCGCGATCCTCGCGCTGCTCACGGTCGCCGCGATCGTTGCGGTCGCGGCCACGATACTCGCGCTGGCCGTCCTGATTGCGCCCGTTATCGCCGCGCCCATCTGGACCACGGTCGTCGCGCGACTGCTGCTGGCGGCGGGGTTGCTCGGCCTCGGCGGCGATCTCGTTGCCGTCCTCGTCGAAGCCCTCATCCTCGTCGTCGAACGCGTCCTCGCGGCCGCGGCGCTGATTCTGGTTGGGGTTCTGCTCCTCGAAGCGGCTGCGGCTTTCGGCGAGCACGCGGAAATAGTGATCCGCGAACTGCAGATAATATTCGGCGTTGACGCGATCGCCCTGCCGCTGCGCATCGGCGGCCAGGGTCTTGTATTTTTCCAGCAGCTGGCTGGCGTTGCCCCGCGCGCGATTGTCGATCCGGTTGCCCGAATTGGGGTTGCCGCCACCTTGGCGCTGTCCACCCCGACCGCGACGGCGGCCGGCCTGACGATTATTATTGATCAAAGTCCTGTGGTCCTTGTCTACAAAACAAACCCGGCCTTGCTCCAAACAGGAGTCAAACCCCACGCGGCGTCCGCGCCTGTCAGGACGCGAAGACCTGTCACGGCCGCCGGACAAGCGGCCTGATGACGAAGGATTGGGCAACCTCCCGATTTCAACGATGTATCGATTGAGATCGTGTGCCCCTGTGCGCTCAATAGCGGCTACCGGGCATTCTTCCAAGCGGAAATATGGGTTTCGGGCTGTTCTGAATCAAGATGTAGCGACAAGGCAACGGTCGCGCCCCGCCAGGTCGCGGCGCAGGGCCACGGTCAGACCCTGCGCGGTCAGCAGCGCGGTGACCGCGGCGGCCTGGGTGTAGCCGATCTCGATCGCCGCCATGCCGCCGGGGGCGATCAGGCGCGGGAGTTGGGCCGCGATGATGCGATAGTCGTCGAGGCCATCGTTGCCCGCGAATAGTGCAGACGCGGGTTCGTGGTCGCGCACCTCGGCGGGCAAGGTCTCGTCCGCCGCGACATAAGGCGGGTTGCACAGCACCAGGTCGAACGGGCCGGTCACGCCGGCCGCCCAATCCCCCTGCGAGAAGCTCGCTCGCTCCGCCATGTCGAGCACGTTCGCATTGTGCTCGGCGAAATCGAGCGACGCCGCGGACGCGTCCACGCCCAATCCCTTCGCCTGCGGCCACTCCGCCAGCGCCGCGAGCAGCAACGTCCCCGGCCCGGTGCCGAGGTCGAGGACGGTCTTGGGCGCGCGGTCCGCGAAATGCTCGACTGCCGCCTCGATCAGCGTCTCGCTATCGGGCCGCGGGATCAGTACACCCCGCCCGACCGCGAGCGTGATGCTCCAGAAATCGCGCGTGCCGATGATGTAGGCGACCGGCTCGTGCGCCAGGCGGCGGTGGATGAGCGCGACGAACGCTGGAGGCACGGGGTCGTCGAGGTGGCGGAGGAGCAACCGCTCGCGCGTGACCCCCAACGCATGCGCCATCAGCAGTTCTGCATCGAGGCGGGGGGTGTCGGAGACGGTGGCGAGGTGCTGCGCGGTGGTGGCAAGGATCACGCGAACCCCTTCCTCCCCCGGAGGGGGAGGGGACCAGCCGCAGGCTGGTGGAGGGGTAGCGTGCCACAGGCGGCGTCGCTCGTGGAGACTACCCCTCCACCGCTACGCGGTCCCCCTCCCCCTCCGGGGGGAGGATTGATCAGCCATCCAACGTCGCCAGCCGTTCCGCCTCGTCCTCGGCGATCAGGGCGCCGATCAGCTCGTCCATGTCGCCCTCCAGAATTTCTGGCAGGCGGTGCAGCGTCAGGTTGATGCGATGGTCGGTCACGCGGCCTTGCGGGAAATTGTACGTGCGGATCCGCTCCGAGCGATCCCCCGATCCGACCATCGACTTGCGCGCGCCGGCGCGTTCGTTGTGGAGCCGTTCGCGCTCCATCTCGTACAAGCGCGTCCGAAGCACCTTCAGCGCCTTGGCCTTGTTCTTGTGCTGCGATTTCTCGTCCTGCTGAATCACGACCAGCCCCGACGGGATATGCACGATCCGCACCGCGCTATCGGTAGTGTTGACCGATTGCCCGCCCGGCCCCGACGAGCGGTAGATGTCGATGCGCAGGTCCTTCGCCTCGTCGATATGGACGTCGACATCCTCGGCCTCGGGCAGCACCGCGACGGTCGCCGCCGATGTGTGGATACGCCCGCCGCTTTCGGTGACGGGGACGCGTTGCACGCGGTGGACGCCGCTTTCGAACTTCAGCTTGGCGAACACACCTTTGCCCTCGACCGAGGCGACGACTTCCTTGAAGCCCCCCGCGTCGGAGGTCGAGGCGGAGATCATCTCGACCCGCCAGCCCTGCCCTTCGGCATAGCGCTGGTACATGCGGAACAGGTCGCCCGCGAACAGGCTGGCCTCGTCGCCGCCGGTCCCGGCGCGGATTTCGAGCATCGCGGCACGTTCGTCGGCGGCGTCGCGCGGCAGCAGCGCGAGCGCCAGCGCGCGCTCCGCGGTCGGCAGCTGTTCGCGGATTTCCTCGATTTCCTCGCGCGCCATCGCCTTCAGGTCGCCGTCGGACGCATCGTCCTCGGCCATGCGATTGAGCGTCGCGAGCTCGGCGCGCAACCGCCGCACCTCGCCCGCCGCCTTCGCGACCGGCTCGAGCTCGGCATATTCCTTCGACACCTGGACGAAGCGCTCGCCCGACAGGTCGCCGGTCGCCATGAGCGCGCCCAGCTCGTCCCGCCGCGCCTCGATCTGCGCGATCCGTTGGGGGGAGATGGAGGTCATGCCCCACCCCGTTCCCCGGCGCAGGCCGGGGTCCAGACTCGGCGCGCAGCGCCGAACGCGCTGCCGCGCGCGAAGTGATGTGAGGACTGGACCCCGGCCTTCGCCGGGGAACTGAAGATCATCGGACGGCCTCCAGGACAGCGGACAACAGCGCGGTGACCCGCTCGGCCTCCAGCGTCCCCGGCACGGATCGCGTGTTGATAACAAAGCGATCCTCGACGACGTTGATCGAAACCAACACCTTCGCCATCACCTTGCTGGCCTTGTCGAACCGCTTGCGAGGCGATCCGGTGGCGATCATCTCCGCCGAAAAGCCAGCGTCGCGCAATGTCCTTAGCGAGCGATGCCCGATGCCGATTGCTTGGTCGTCTTCGACGGCGACGATCACGTCGAGGACGCTTGCCGCCGGCTCCTCCAACAACATCGCCAGCCGCTCGACCCCGGCCGCCCAGCCGACCCCCGGCGTATGCGGGCCGCCGAGCGCTTCGATCAGTCCGTCATAGCGCCCGCCCGCAAGCACGGTGCCTTGCGCGCCGAGCCGGTCGGTCACGAACTCGAACGCGGTGTGGCGATAATAATCGAGCCCGCGTACGAGCCGCGAGTTGCGCGTCCATTTCACGCCCGCCGCATCGAGCCCCTTGGTCACTGCTTCGAAAAACGCGCCCGCCTCACTGGTCAGATGTGCGTCGATGTCGGGCGCCGCATCCGCGATCGGGCGGTCGCGCGGGTCCTTGCTGTCGAGGATGCGCATCGGGTTCTTGTCGAGCCGAACCACGCTGTCTTCGGACAGGTCGCCGCGATGCTTCTCAAAGTGCGAAACGAGCGCCCCGCGCCACGCATCGCGCGTCTCGGCATCACCCAGCGTGTTGAGCTGGAGCGTCACGCCCTCGGCGATCCCCAGTTCGTTGAGCAGCTGATCCGCGAACGCCAGCAGCTCGACGTCCGCCGCCGGTTCGGCCGCGCCGATCACTTCGGCGTCGATCTGGTGGAACTGGCGATAGCGCCCCTTTTGCGGCCGCTCGTACCGGAACACCGCGCCCGACGTGACCAGCTTCAAGGGCGTGTATTGCTGCCACCCCTCGGTCAGGTACGCGCGACAGATGCCCGCGGTGAATTCCGGCCGCAGCGTCACCGAATCGCCGCCGCGATCCTCGAACGAATACATTTCCTTCGACACGACGTCGGTCGTCTCGCCGATCGAGCGCGCGAAGACCTGCGTTTCCTCGAACACCGGGATATCGACGCGCTGGAAGGCGTAGAGCCGGCGCACCTTCTCGAACGCTTCGAGCACGCGCGCGAAGCGGCGTTGCTCGTCGCCGAAAATGTCCTGCGTTCCGCGGATTCGTTTGGGGGTTTCGATGCGCGCCATATTGGCGGCGCTCTCTAGTAGAGCATGCGGGCCTGCGCTAGCCTCCCGTCATGGCCATGAACCTGGGCAAGCGGATCGCCCCACCGCGCTTCATCGCGTTCGTGCTGGTCTTCGTCGTCGGCCTCGTCGTCGCGATCCCGGCGCAGGGCTGGTCGCGCGGCGCGATGATCGCGTTCGACATCGCCGCGGCGATCTTCCTGATCTCGATTATTCCCCTGATGCGCCGGGGCGAGGCCGACCAGATCCGCCAGGCCGCCGCCGCCAACGACGCCAACCGCGCCGGCCTGCTGATCCTCACCGTCATCACCTCGACGGTCATCCTGGTCGCCGTGGTGACCGAGAAGATGGGCAAGGCGTCGCCCGCATCGATCGCGCTGGTGATCGGCAGCCTGATCCTCGCCTGGCTGTTTTCCAACATCATCTACGCGCTGCACTACGCGCATCTCTATTACACCGACTGCGACGGCGACGGGAACGACAATGGCGGGCTCGATTTCCCCGGCTGCGACAGCCCCGATTATTGGGACTTCTGTTATTTCAGCTTCACGTTGGGCATGACGTTCCAGACCAGCGACGTCGAAATCCCGTCGCGCCGTATCCGCTTCATTTCGCTCGGCCAGTGCCTCGCGGCTTTCGTGTTCAACCTCGGCGTGCTGGCCTTCACGATCAACACGATCGGCGGCGGATAAGCTTTGTTACAATTCGCGGCCTTGAACCCGAGTGTGTAAGCGCTTTAGGACATCGCCACACCGATATCAGAACAAGGGGCACTTCCCGATGATCCGTCGCGCCGCATTCACCCTGCTTCTCGCCGCCACCGCCACCGTCGCTTACGGCCAGGCCAACAATTCGAAGCCGCAGCCGGTGCCGATCGTCGATACCATCCCGGCCGCCGCCGACACGCCCTATCCGGGCACGATGACGATCGACATCGACGCGACCGACACCGCGCGCAACATCTTCTCGATCAAGGAGACGATCCCGGTCGCCAAGGCCGGCGATTTCGTCCTGCTGTTTCCCAAATGGATTCCCGGCGGCCACACGCCGCGCAACGAGATCGAGAAGGTCGCCGGCCTGCACGTCACGGCGAACGGCAAGGAGATCCCGTGGACCCGCGATCCGGTCGATGTCTACGCCTTCCATCTCGACATCCCGAAGGGCGTGAAGTCGATCGACGTCAAGTTTCAGTACCTGTCGGCGACCAAGGGCGACCAAGGGCGCATGATGATGACGCCCAACATGATGAGCCTGCAGACGATCGTGACCAGCCTCTATCCCGCCGGCTATTTCGCGCGGCAGATCCCGGTGCGGATGACGGTCAAATATCCCGAGGGCTGGACCGCGGCGTCGGCGCTCAACGCCAAGGTGGTGGGTTCGACCTACACGTACGAGCCGACGAACTACGAAATCCTGATCGACAGTCCGATCGTCGCCGGCCGCTATTACAAAAAATGGGCGCTGTCGCCGCGCGTCAACATGAACGTGTTCGCCGACACCGCGGCGGAACTGGCGGCGGCGACGCCCGACATGATCGATGCGCACAAGCGGATCGTCGACCAAGCGGTGAAGCTTTACGGCGCGCAGCATTACGATCACTACGAGTTCCTCGTCTCGGTCTCGAACGAGCTCGGCGGGATCGGCCTCGAACATCACCGCTCGACCGAAATCGGCGTCCGCATGGGCTATTTCAGCGAGTGGGCGAACAACGTGAATTCGCGCAACGTCTTTCCGCACGAATACAATCATAGCTGGGACGGCAAATTCCGCCGCGGCGCGGATCTGTGGACGCCCGATTATCGCTATCCGATGCGCGACAGCCTGTTGTGGGTCTACGAAGGCCAGACGCAGTTCTGGGGCTATATCCTGCAGGCGCGCTCTGGTCTCGTCAGCAAGCAGGATACGCTCGACCAATATGCCGCGATCGCGGCGAATCTGGACAACACCCCGGGGCGCAACTGGCGGCCGCTGATCGACACCACCAACAGCCCGATCATGTCCAACCGCAAGCCGGTCGGCTGGTACGATTATCAACGCGGCGAGGAATATTACAACGAAGGTCTGCTGGTCTGGATGGAAGTCGATTCGATGCTGCGTGAGCAGTCGAAGGGGACCAAGTCGCTCGACGATTTCGCCAAGGCGTTTTTCGGCATCAACGACGGCGACTGGGGCGAGGTGACCTATACGTTCGACGACGTCGTCGCGACGCTGAACGGCATCCAGCCGTACGATTGGCGCGGTTTCTTGACCAAGCGACTGACCGAAACCGGCCAGCCGGCCCCGCTCGCCGGGTTCGAGCGCAACGGCTACAAGCTCGTCTATACCGACCAGCAGACGCCCGTCGGCAAGCAGAACGAACGCGCCCGCAAACAGGCCGATTTCGCCTATTCGCTGGGCATCACGATCGGCGCCGATTCCAGCCTGTCGTCGGTCCGCTGGGAGGGACCGGCTTACGGCGTCGGCCTGACCGTCGGCGACACGATCGTCGCGGTCAACGGTCTGGCCTATACCGACGATCGCCTGCGCGCCGCGGTAAGCGATGCGAAGGGGACCAAGGCCCCCATCGTTCTGGTCGTCAAGGCGGGCGAAGAGGTCAAGACGGTCAGCATCGACTATCATGGCGGCCTGCGCTATCCGCACTTCGTCAAGACCGGCACCGGGGACACCGGGCTGGATCGGCTGCTGACCCCGCGCTGACGGGGCAGCCGGGAGGGGATGTCGCCAACATCCTTTTGAGGAAGACGCATGAATATCGACCTGATCCCGGTTGGCGACAACCCGCCGGAGAGCTTGAACGTCATCATCGAAGTGCCGACCGGCGGCGAGCCGGTGAAGTACGAGTTCGACAAGAAATCGGGCGCGCTGTTCGTCGATCGCATTCTGCACACGCCGATGCGCTACCCGGCGAATTACGGCTTCGTGCCGCATACCCTGTCGCCCGACGGCGATCCGCTCGACGCGCTGGTCATCGCGCGCAGCCCGTTCGTGCCCGGCTGTGTCGTGCGCGCCCGGCCGATCGGCGTGCTCAACCTGGAAGACGAAGCGGGGGGGGACGAAAAGCTGATTTGTGTTCCCGTCGACACGACCTTCCCCTATTATTCGGACATCGGCGAGCGGCAGGACCTGCCGTCGATCGTCCTCCAGCAGATCGAGCATTTCTTCACCCACTATAAGGACCTCGAGGCCGAAAAGTGGGTGCGCGTCGGCAAATGGGGCGATGCCGCCGAAGCGCGCCAGATCGTGATCGAGGCGATCGAGCGCGCGAAAGGCGCCAAGACCGCATGACGTCGCGCACCGCCTGGCGCCTGTGCGTGCTGGCGGGGCTAATCGCGTTTTTCTGTTCGTGGAGCTTCGGGCGGATCCCGGGCCTGGTCGCGTGCGGCCCGGCGCCTGGCGGGCTCGGGCCGATCATCGGCTTCGAACTGGCGCGGACGCCGACGGAGGTCGCCGCGTTGTTCGGCGCGGACCCGTGCCGCGCGACGTTGGTCGGCGCGCAATGGACGGGCCTGTGGCTCGACGAACTGGGGTTCATTCCCGCGTACACCGCCTTCCTGGTCCTCGCCGCGATCGCCGCGAGCCGGGGGCGGTTCCGCACGGTGACGGTCGCCGCGCTAATCGTCGCCGGGCTCAGCGACGAGGTCGAGGGGCTGATCATGGGCGGCATCATGAAGGCGCTGCCCGGGACGCAAGCGCAGCTCGATCAGCTTTATTGGGCGGTGCACGTCAAGTTCGGGCTGCTCGCGCTGGGGACGGCCTTGATCGGCCTCGCGATCGTCCGGCTTGGCGGCTTGGTGCCGTTGTTGCTTGGCGCGGTGGTGTGGATTGGCGGGATGGCGGCGATCTACGGCTTCGGCGAGCTGCCCGGACCGGTGATGATGCAGGCGTTCACGATCGCGTGGTTCGCGCTGCTGGCGACCGCGATCGTCGCGGCGGTCAGGCCTGCATGGTTCGAGCGACGTCGCAACGCGATGCTTGCAATGTAGGATTCCGCCTGACAGCGTAGTCGGGCTCTTTGACAACGCGTCATTTCCACCACCGTGCTCCTGCGAAAGCAGGAGCCCAGGGATTGTCGCGGACAATATGTGATGAGGCCCTGGGTTCCTGCTTGCGCAGGAACACCGGAACCTGAAACGCTGGGCGGTTTGTGCGGAGCCTGCGCCCGCCGCGACACCGCCGTTAGTGTCAACCTGGTGTCAACTTAGCGCGAACGCCGCGGCCCCTTTTTCGGCTTTTTCGCCGGCGCGCGGCGCCCCGCGTCGAGCCCAAGCAAGCCCCAGCGACGCAGTTCGTCGGGGTCGTCATAGGCGTCGTCCGGGGCGCGGCGATAGTTCATGCTGCCGGTCTTGCCGCCCATATCGTAGGTGAACCGGCCACATCCGGCCGCGTCCCACAGGGTGTCGCTCTCGGCATCGGCCTTGAACCATAGGACGTCGTCATGGCTGACGATCGCGAAGATGATGCCGTCGCAATAAAGCGTCGCGCCGCCCATCATCGCGCGCTTGGTGACGGTACCGACCGGCTCCATCGCCTCCGCGACCCAATCGATCAGCCCTTGGTCCGCCGCCATCAGTCGCGCCCGGCAAGCTTGACGAGCGCGTCGCCGGTCACGCGCCGCACGGTCCACTCATCCTGGCTGTCGGCGCCCATCGCGGTGTAGAAATCGACCGCCGGCGTGTTCCAGTCGAGCACCGCCCATTCGAACCGCGCGCAGTCGCGGTCGAGCGCGATCCCGGCAAGGTGCCGGAGCAAGGCGGTGCCGACCCCCGAGCCTCGCGCCTCGGGGGTGACGTAGAGGTCCTCGAGATAGACCCCCTTGCGGCCGGTCCAGGTCGAAAAATTGTGGAAGAACAGGGCAAAGCCGACCGGCGCCCCGTCCTGCTCGGCGATAACCGCCTCGGCCGACCGTTCCTCGAACAGCGCATAGGCTAGCCCCGCCTCGGTCGCGACGACCGCATCCGGCTCGCGCTCGAACTCGGCGAGCTCCTTGACGAAGCGCAGGATCAGCGCAGCGTCGGCCGGTTCGGCGGGACGGATCGTCAGCGTCAAAACGCAGCCTCCACATTCTCGATATCGCGCTTGCGCGCGGCGACTAGGCAACCGGCGATGATCATCGCCGCCCCCGCCAGCGTATAGGGCGCAACCGGTTCGTGGAACACCACCCAGCCCCACAGTGCCGCCCAGATGAACCCGGTATATTCGGTCGGCGCGAGGTAGTTGGCCTCACCCCGAGCATAGGCCCAGGCAAGGATCAGCAGCGACACCGTCGCCAGCGCCGCCGCCAGCACGATCGCGGGTGCGTGCTTCAGGTCCGGCACGTCGGCGAGGAACGGCGCGAAACACGCGAAGATCACGCCGACGATGATGCTCTGGAAGAACGCCACTTCGCTCGGCCCCGCGACCATCGCCTGCTGGCGCATCAGCACGATGTTGTAGGCGTAGCAAACCGCGGACAGCAAAACCGCGACGGTGCCGACGAAACGCTCGTGGTTGGGCGCCGCGCTCGCCTGGCCGAGCATGATCACGCCGACCCCGCCGAACGCGATCAGCGAGGCGATGACGGCGCGCGGCGGGATGCGCTCCTTCAGGACGAACGCCGCGCCGAACAGCGCCAGCAGCGGCGCGATGAACGCCAGCGCGATCGCCTGCGCCATCGGGATCTTGGCGAGGCCCCAGAAGAACGTCACCGCCATCACCGCCGACACGCAGCCGCGGATCAGGTGGACGCGCATCACATCGCGCGACGGCCAGGCCTTACGCGTCGGCAGGTAGATCGCGCCGGTGAACACGATCCCCGCCAGCGTCCGCCAAAACAGGGTCGTGAACGCGCCGATCTGGAGCGTCAGCCCTTTCATCACCGCGTCCATCGACGAGAAGATCGCGATCCCGCCGACCGCGACCGCGAAGACCAGGGCTTGGGACGGCGCGCGGTGGCTCATCCCCCGCCGATAGCGGGCGGTCGCCGTTCCGTCACCCGCGCTCTCCTTATGACGTCACAAGGAGAGCGCGTGGATCATTTGAGGGTCATCTTGTCGCCGCTGATCGACACGCTGTCGAGATGACGAAGATAATTCTGGCCGAGCAGCGAGATCGTCAGTCCGTCGAGCACCAGCCCGTGGATGCCGCTGACGCGCTTGCCGTCGAGGACGACGTCGTTCAGCTCCACTTCCTGTCCGCGCACCGCGCCCGATGCGCCGCTGCCGACGACCTCGAACTGGCCGGGATCGAACTTAACCCCGGCGCGACGGGCATCGTCCATCGTCAGCGCGACCGTGGTGGCGCCGGTATCGACGACGAACTTGATCGGCTCGCCATTGACGTCGGCGACGGTGAAGAAGTGGCCGTTATCCTCGCGCTCCAGTACCGTCTCGCGCGGTTGGTCGGCGGTTGCCACGGCCGCAAGCACAGGCGCCGGTGCCGCCGCCTTGGGCTTGGCGCCCGGCAGCAACAGGCCGAGGGCGATACCGGCCCCGGTCACGGCGAAGAAAGCGGCTTTCATGCCCGCCGCATAGCGCGGCTGCGCTTGCGGTCCGCTTTATCGGGATGCTTAACGCCGCGCTTACCGCTTGGCGAAGTAGGCGAAGATCGCGTCGCCTGACCGGCTCGCCGCGTTGCGCCAGGTCGGCGCGTCGGCAAGGTTCACCGGCTTACCGGTCGAATCGAGGACCAGCACGGTCGGCGTCCCGGTAATCGGCCCGAGCCCGAAGCGGCGCGCAAGATCGCCGTTGCGGTCCTTCTCGCCCGGCTTGTCGCCGACATTGATCCACGCGATCTCGTAGCGATCGTGCAGCATGGTCTGGAAGCGCGGCGTGGCAAACCAGCCCGCCAGCGCGCGGCTGTCGTGGCACCAGTTCGCACCGAACACCAGGATGACCCGTTTGTCGGCGGCGATTGCGGCCATCAACGCAGTATCGACACTGGCGCGTCCACTCTCGACACTGCCAAACGGCTTTGCCTCGGGATAAGCGGGGGACGGACAATCGGCGGCAAGCGCCAACGCCGGAACCGCCGTCAGCGCCAAAGCGAGCGCGACGAACCTCACGCCGCTTGTGCCTGCTCGCTCGCCTCGATCTCCGCCGCCTTGGCCTCGACCAGCTTGACGATGTGCTCGATCATGTCGGCGTCCTGGACGTGATGGTCGGTGACGCCCGACAGATAGACCATGTGCTTGCCGTTGCCGCCGCCGGTGATGCCGATATCGGTCTCGCGCGCCTCGCCCGGCCCGTTGACGACGCAACCGAGCACCGAAAGGCTCATCGGCGTGCGGATGTGCTGGAGGCGCTCCTCCAGCGCCTGCACCGTGCGGATCACGTCGAACCCCTGCCGCGCGCAGCTGGGGCACGACACGACGCGGACGCCGCGGTTGCGGATGCCCAGCGCCTTCAGGATCTCGAACCCGACGCGCACTTCGTCCTCCGGCTCGGCCGACAGCGAGACGCGGATCGTGTCGCCGATGCCATACCAGAGCAGGCTGCCGATCCCGATCGACGACTTGACCGTCCCACCGACGAACCCGCCCGCCTCGGTGATGCCGAGATGCAGCGGGCAATCGACGACTTCGGCGAGTTGTTGATACGCGGCCACCGCAAGGAACAGGTCCGATGCCTTCACCGCGACCTTGAATTCGTGGAAGTCGCGGTCCTGGAGCAGCTTGATATGATCGAGCGCGCTTTCGACCAACGCCTCCGGACACGGCTCGCCATACTTTTCGAGCAAGTCCTTCTCGAGACTGCCGGCGTTCACGCCAATACGGATCGCGCAGCCGTTCGCCTTGGCGGCGTTGACCACCTCGTTTACCCGCTCGGCCGAACCGATATTGCCGGGATTGATGCGAAGGCACGCAGCACCGGCGTCCGCCGCCTCGAGCGCGCGCTTGTAGTGGAAATGGATGTCCGCGACGATCGGCACGCGCGCCGCCCGGACGATCTGGCCGAGCGCGGCGGTGCTGTCGGTGTCGGGACACGACACGCGGATGATATCGACCCCGGCATCCTCGCAGCGGCGAATCTGATCGATCGTCGCGCGCGGATCGCTGGTCGGCGTATTGGTCATCGTCTGCACGGTGACGGGCGCGCCGCCGCCGACGGGGACGTTGCCGACCATGATCTGGCGGCTCTGACGGCGCGTGATGTCGCGCCAGGGACGTAGGGACATGGGGCGCATATACCCCCGAAGCATGACCGCGCCAAGGCAGCGCTCGCGTCAACGATTTGGTCAGTCGATGCGACTATTGATCAGGATCAAGCCGATGACCGACACCGCCCTCACCCGCTCCCGCCACTACGGGCTCGACTGGCTACGCATCGGCGCCTTTGGCCTGCTGATCGTCTATCACGTCGCGATGGTCTTCTCGACCTGGGACTGGGTCATCAAGTCGCCGACGACCTACCCGCAACTGATCGTCCCGCTCGCGCTGCTGACGCCGTGGCGGTTGCCGCTGCTGTTCGCGGTTTCGGGCTATGCCAGCCGCAAATTGTTCGACAAATCGGGCGGGCCGCGCGCGTTCGTCGCGTCGCGCAACCGACGGCTGCTGATCCCCTGGGCGTTCGCGATGGTCGCGCTGATCCCGGTCGAGACGTGGGTGCGGGCGAAGATTGCGGGCTACCCGGGCGGGCTGATCCATTACTGGTTGCGCGATTATTGGCAGGTGACGCCGACCTATGGACCGCCCTTTCCGAGCTGGGAGCATTTGTGGTTCGTCGTCTACCTCTGGGCGTACACCATGGCGCTGGCCGGATTGCTGGCTATGCGCGGGTGGAGCCCCGAGCGGACGACGGTCGCAGCCGATTGGCTAGCGAAAGGCACGCGACTGATCTGGGCACCGATCGCCGTGCTGGCCTTGGCCAAGCTGGCGGTGATGTTCGTGATCCCCGAAAAGCAGGGCCTGTTCACCGACTGGAACGCGCACCTGCTCTATTTCCCGATCTTCCTGTTCGGGTTCGCGCTGGGCGGACGGAGCACGCTGTGGCCCGCCATCGCGCGGGCGCAACCTAGCGCGATCGGGCTGGCAGTCGCGTCGGGGCTGGTCGTGACCTTGGTCGAACTCGCCTATGCCGGCCACCACATGCCGCCGCACGGTGTCATGGCCCTCGACCGCATCTCGCGCATCGCAATGGCGTGGAGCATGATCGTGATCCTGTTCCAGCTCGCCGATCGCCACCTCAACCGCGACCATCGCTGGCGCGCTATGCTCGCGGAGGCGGTGTTCCCGCTCTACATCGCGCATCATCCCGCGATCATCCTGCTGGCGTGGCTGACGTTGCCCTGGGGGCTCGACCCGCTAGCCGAGTTCGCGCTGCTGCTCGCCGGCACGTTCGGGTTCGCGACCGCCTTTTACCTCATCGGCCGCGAAGTCGCGTGGCTCCGCCCGTTGATCGGCCTGGCGCCGCGCTCAGTCGGCCGGTCGGTACCGGCGACTCCCGCGCAAGGTCGCGCCTGACGCCAGTTCGACGGTGAAGTCGCCCGATTTGTCGGTCTCGATTCGCCTTACCGCCGCCCGCCGCACCAGCCGCCCGCGATGGATTCGCAGGAACGCATCGCCAAGTTCGGCCTCGACCGCGGCCAGCGTCGCGCGATGGAGCAAAGTGCGCGGTCCCCACACGATCTCGACATAGTTGCCCGCTGCGCTGACCGACTCGATCTCGTCGATCGGCACAAGGTGCGTCACCGCGCCGTCATTCACCGCCAGTGTTGTTGAGCCAGCCTCCGCCGGCGTCGCCGCGCGCGCGATCAGCCACTGACCGAGCGCCGCCAGCCCGACGAATTGCAGGATCGTCGCGACGTCCTTGCGATATTCGTACAGCCACGGATTGACCCCGCGCCCGACGGTGAAAAGATAGGCGTCGCCCTGCAACGCGTACACCGCCTTGCGGATCGCGACCATGCCGGCGACGTGCAGCAGCGATAGCGGCACGGTCGCCGCGACGATCAACAGCGCCATCGCCCACCACGGCCAGCCAGACCGCCACAACCGCGCGACGAGCCACCAGATCACCGGGATCAGCATCAGCCAGATCGCGATACTGCTCGCTTCCATCAGCCAGACGTGCGCGGGGCTCATCGGGATGCCTGCCGATGCGAAATCGCTGATCATCGACATCGCGTTGGCGACCATGATCACGGCGATCACGACCAGGAAACCGCCGCCCAGCATCGCCAGGATGCGCCGCTGCGCCCCGTTCATCCCGCGCCACCCGCCGTTCGTCCCAGCCACTTGCGCGATCGTCCCCGTGAAGCCGCTTTCCGGCCCTCTCCGATACCGGTCTCGACGCCCCGCCGCTAGCCATCCCTCATCCCAATCGAGGAGGCGAATGATGGAACGGCATTACGGCATGGACTGGCTAAGGATCGGTGCGTTCGGCCTGCTGATCCTCTATCATATCGGCATGGTCTTCGTGCCCTGGGGGTTCCAGGTGAAAACCGGGCAGCCGATCGTGTGGACCGAAATCCCGATGCTGCTGACCAACCCCTGGCGGCTGACCTTGCTGTTCGTCGTGTCGGGTTACGCCAGCCGCGCGCTCTACGCGAAATCAGCCGGCGTCCGCGCGTTCATCGCCAGCCGCAATACGCGCCTGCTCGTCCCGCTGATCTTCGGGATGGCGATGATCATTCCGCCCCAGACCTGGGTCGAGCTGACGACGCAGCATGGTTATGTCGGCAGCTTCTGGCATTTCTTCACCAGCGACTATTTCCGCTTCGGCACGCTGTCGGGCATCGTCATGCCGACCTGGAACCACCTCTGGTTCGTGCTTTATCTTTGGTTTTATACCGTCGCGCTGTCGCTGCTGGTCCAAATCCCCGGCGGCGCGCGCTGGCAGGCTGCGTTCGACCGCGTGTTCGCCGGCAGCCGCGCGGTCTTCGTGCCGCTCGCTTTCCTGATCGTCACGCAATTCTGGCTGTTCCATCGCATCGAGGACACGCACAAATTCTACGACGACTGGATCGCGCACTTGCAATATTTCCCTTCGGTGCTGTTCGGGTTCGGCCTGGCCGGATCGAAGGCCGCGATGGCGGGATTGGCGCGCTGGTGGAAGCTGTCGGCAATGCTAGCGGTGGGCAGCTATGTCGCGATCGTCGGCCTGCTGATCGCCTATCCCGACTTCAGCTTTCCGACGGACAACACGGCGCTGCTGTATCGCTTCGTTCGTGAGATCGAGGCGGCGACCGCGATCACCGCGCTGATCGGCATCGCCGAGCGATTCGGCAACCGCGATCACGTCTGGCGCGCGACGCTCGCGGAGGCGACCTTCCCCTTCTACATCATCCACCAGACCGCGATCGTGGTGGTCGAATTCTGGATCCGGCCGCTCGAACTGGGCGCGCTCGCCGAGTTCCTGATCCTTGTCCCCGCGACGGTCGCGGCGTGCTGGGCGTTCTACCTGATCGGCCGCGACATGAACTGGCTGCGGCCGCTGATCGGGCTCAAGCGGCGCCCGACATCCGCACCCGCGGTCGCCAATCTTCACGTCCGCGCGCAACCCGACGTGGCGTGAAACCGTTCAAGCCCGAATGACAACAGATCGCGGCGCGATGGGTAGCTATCGCGCCGCGATCCATTACATGGCGCGGCGATGGAACGGCATTACGGCATGGACTGGCTGCGCATCGGCGCGTTCGCGGTCCTGATTCTCTATCATACCGCAATGGTGTTCACGCCGTGGGGCTTCCACGTGAAGACGGCCGAGCCGATCGATGGGCTGGCGGTGGCGATGCTGATCAGCAATCCGTGGCGGCTGATGCTGCTGTTCGTCGTGTCGGGCTATGCCAGCCGCGCCCTGCTCGAAAAGTCCGGCGGTGTCCGGCGGTTCATGACCACCCGTGCCAGCCGGTTGCTGATTCCCCCTCCTGTTCGGCGTCGTCGTGATGGTGCCGCCGCAAAGCTGGGTCGAGCTGGTAAGCCAGCACGGCTACACGCAGGGCTTCGGCTATTTCCTGCTGCACGACTATTTCGCGTTCGCCGCGATCGACGGCGTCGGGCTGCCGACATGGAACCATCTCTGGTTCGTCGGCTATCTGTTCACCTACACCGCGGCGCTGTCGCTGCTGCTGCTCGTCCCGCGCCCGGCGAAGCTACAGATCTGGTTCGACAAGGCGTTCGGTGGGTGGCGCGCACTCGTCATCCCGACGATCTATCTGGTGCTCAGTCAGGTCGTCGTCTTTCACCGCTGGAGCGACAGCCAGGACCTGATCAACGATGGTGTCGCGCACCTCGCCTATTTCCCTGCCTTTCTCTTCGGCTTCGGTCTGGCGCGGTCGAAGCCGGTGATGGCGGCGTTCGTACGCTGGTGGAAAGCTGCGGCGATCGTGGCGGTCGCGAGTTACGCGTTCGGCGCGACCGTCGAGCTCAGCTATCCGGGCAACCAATACCCGCCACAATGGCTGGGCGAACAGATGCTCGTCGCGCATCAGCTGCAAAGTTGGGCCGCTGTAGCCGCGCTGATCGGGCTTGCCGAACGCTACCTCAACCGCGACGCGGCGATCCGCCCGATGCTGACGGAAGCGGTGTTCCCGTTCTACCTGATCCACCAGACGGTGATCGTACTCGGTGAGTTCGCGTTGAAGCCGCTGGGGCTCGGCGCGGCGGCGGAGTTCGCGATCCTCGTGCCAGCCACTGTCGCGGGATGCTGGGCATTCTATCTGATCGGCCGCGAAGTGAATTGGTTGCGGCCGCTGATCGGATTGCGGCGCCGGACCCAGGCGTCTACCGCTCGCCGCCATGACGGACTCCTCTCCTCGCTGGTCGCTGGTGATCCATGGCGGCGCCGGCGCGATCGCCCGCAGCCAGACGCGGCCTGAAACCGACGCGGGCCTGCGCGCCGCGCTGAACGCGGCGCTCGACGCGGGATCGGCGATCCTTTCTGGCGGCGGCACGTCGCTCGACGCGGTCGAAGCGGCGGTTCGCGTGCTGGAAGACGATCCCCATTTTAACGCCGGACGCGGATCGGCCTTCACCTATGAAGGCGCGAACGAACTCGACGCCGCGATCATGAATGGTGCCGATCTGCGGGCCGGCTCGATCGCCGGCGTCACCGCGACCAAAAATCCGGTGACCCTCGCCCGCGCGGTGATGGAGGAAAGCGACCACGTTTTGCTCGGCCGCGAAGGCGCCGATACGTTCAGCCGCGAGCATGGCCTTGAACAAGCCGATGCCGAGTGGTTCGGCGTCCCTGAACGCCGCCGCCAGCTCGAGGAATTGCTGGCGAACGGCGGCAAGTTCGACGTCGATATGAAATACGGCACGGTCGGCGCGGTGGCGCTCGACCAGGCGGGGCATATCGCCGCCGCCACATCGACCGGCGGTGTCACCGGCAAGCGCTGGGGCCGAATCGGCGACTCGCCGCTGATCGGCGCCGGCACCTATGCCGACGATCGCGGCGCGGCGGTGTCGTGCACCGGGGCGGGCGAGTTCTTCATTCGCGAAAGCGTCGCGTTCCAGATCAACGCCCGCGTCCGCTTCGTCGGCGAAACCCTGAAGGTCGCCGCCGACACCGTCATGGCCGAGGTCAAGGCGTTGGGCGGCACCGGCGGCGTGATCGTCACCGATGCCCAGGGCGGCGCAGCGTGGAGCTTCACTACCGCCAGCCTCTATCGCGGCCGCGTTACTGCGGCCGGCGATCGGGTCGTCGCGCTTTACGACAACGAGGATTGAGCCCCGCGCGCGGTGGGCGTAGGCGCTCGCAAATGACGCGTATCCTCGTACTGCTCACCGCGCTGACCGCGCTCCTCGTCGCCTCGCCCGCCGGCGCCTATTGGGAATACGGCCACCAGACGATCGCGCAGATCGCCTGGGCCAACATCAAGCCGACGACGCGCACCCGCGTCCTCGCCTTGCTCCGCCAGCAGGCGCTGCTCGGGACTCCGGAGTGCAAGGCCGGGACGATCGACGACGCGGCGATCTGGGCGGATTGCATCAAGGGGATCAAGAACCCCGACGGGACGCAGAAGTTCGGCAACACGAGCGCCTGGCACTATCAGGACGTCAATATCTGCCAGCCGTTCGACCTGATCGAAGCGTGCAAAGACGACAATTGTGTGTCGGCGCAGATCGTGCGCGATGCCAAGATCCTGGCCGATCGCCGCGCCCCCACCGCCGATCGCGTTCGCGCGTTGGTGTTCCTGATCCATTTCGTCGGCGACCTGCACCAGCCGCTCCACGCCGGCGAGAAGGGCGACAAGGGCGGCAACGATGTGAAGGCCGATTACGGCACGTACACCGCGAGCCGGCTCAACCTGCATTCGATCTGGGACGGCTATCTCGCCGAACGCGCGATCTCGACCCGACCGAGCCTAGTACGGCGCTACCCGGCTGCGGAACGCGGGCAGATCGCCGCAGGCAGCGTCACGGACTGGAGCCGTGAGAGTTGGCAGGTCGCGCACGATGCCACCTATGCGACAGCGGTCGGCGGGGATCCCTGCGGCCCGACGCCAACGCGCGCCAAGCTCGACAATGCGACGATCGAACGCCTCGTCCCGACCGTACGGCTGGAGGTGAAGCGCGGCGGGTTGCGGCTCACGAAGATGCTCGACCAAGCGCTGGGCTAGCGCAACCGTTAACGCGCTTGCGGTTAACCATATCGTCCGCTCTCATCGCCGGTTCCAGCCACCGAGTCGCAGGAACCTACGGCCATGACCACCGGCGTTCGCCCCATCGTCTATCACCGCCCCCTCGTTTCGTCGTTCGGCGACGGGTTCGAAGCGACGATGACCAACCGCCAGGTCGAGATCGGCTTCGGGTCGAAACGCTTCCACTTCACGATGCGAAGCAGCCGGTTCCACCGGCCGGCCAAGCAGGAGAATCGTGGCCAGGGCGCCTCCGTTCTGTGGCGCGCGATGGGCTATGTCGGCTGCGCATCGCTGGCACTGGGTCTGGTGTTCGCGTCGGGTAGCGTGCTGCGCGCGTCCCCGCCGGTCGCGGGATATGAAGTGGTGATGCCGATCGACACGAAGGTCGCTTTGGTCAAGCCTAAGCACAAGGCGAAGCCGCGACCCATTGTCCGTGCCGCTCCGATCACGCCATTTACCCCGATGCCATACAATTGGGCGGTCTCACCCGCAGCCGATAGCGACGACACAGGCCTGGCGATCGAGCGGCCCGATCCCGACGTCGCAGCCCTGCCGACCGTCAATGGCGAGCGCGCGGTCGCGGTCTACGGCACGCCACGCATAGTCGGGGGCAAGTCGTGCCGCGACGTCAGCGTGTTCGTCCGCGACGTCGAGGGCAAGGTCAGCGTCTCCCCGACCACCGAATGCAAAGCGGCACGCTAGCCAGCATTATTCGCTGCCCCAGCGCCATTTCCAGCCGCCGCGTGTGTGCTGCGCGGTGACGATCATCAGCGGCACCGTGGCGATCGCGATGACCGCGATGAAGACGACCACGTGGCGCGGCACGAGGAGCAGGAATGCGGCGACGCACGCCGCGACATGGACGGCGATCACCGCCCAGCCCTGCCACGCGATCGGCATTCCGGCGCCATAGCCGAACCGCTTCGGCGCGAACCAATCCCCGTTACTCATCGTCCGTCTCCTTCGGCGGCCGCCCGCGCTTGGCGCGCACCGGGTCCGCCAGTTTGATCCCGCGCTTCGCCAGCGCCTCGCGCAGCAGGCATTCGACCTGGGAATTGACGCTCCGCAAATCGCTCGCCGCCGCGCGCTCGATCGCGGCGTACAGGCCGGGATCGAGGCGCAACGGGAACGCCTTTTTTGGGGGAGCGGCCATCGTCAGCGCTTACTGGTAGAGCGAGCCCGCATTGACGATCGGCTGCGTGTCGCGCTCGCCGCACAGCACGACCATCAGGTTCGACACCATCGCCGCGCGTCGCTCGTCGTCGAGCTCGACCACGTTCTTCGCCGACAATTGCTCGAGCGCCATCTGGACCATGCCGACCGCACCCTCGACCAGGGTCTGGCGCGCCGCGACGACGGCCTGCGCCTGTTGCCGGCGAAGCATCGCACCGGCAATCTCCTGCGCATAGGCGAGGTGCGTGAAGCCGCATTCGTCGACCGTGATCCCCGCCATCGCCAGCCGCGCGATCAGTTCCTGGCGCAGCTCGGCGCCGACCTGGTCGTGATTGCCGCGCAGGGTCACTTCCTGATGCTCGAAATCGTCGTATGGGTAGCGCGAGCCGATCGTGCGGACGGCGGCCTCGATCTGGACCATGACGAACGACTTGTAGTCGTCGACGTCGAACAGCGCCTGCGCGGTGTCGGTCACGCGCCACACCACTTGGGCCGCGATCTCGATCGGGTTGCCGCGCAGATCGTTGACCTTGATCTTGTCCGAAATGATGTTGTTGGCGCGGACCGACAGCTTCTTCTTACCGTACCACGGCACGATCCAGCGCAGCCCCGTCGTGCGGTCCGTGCCCTTGTAACTGCCGAACAGCGTGATCGCCGCCGCCTGGTTCGGTTGCAGCATGTAGAAGCCAGGCATCACGAACGCGAAGACCAGCGCGCCGAGCAAGAGTAGCGGCACGCCGATCTCGGGCGTGTAATTGATCTGCGTCGTGCCGAAGAATGCGACGACGATCGCGACCAGCATGACGAACAGCATCAGATAACCGCTGGAGGTCGAAGCTGCCCGCTCCTGCGACAGGGTCAGCGCGGCGTGACGATCGGTGACGGACGTAGCAAGCGTGGCCATGGGGCCCTCCCGTTAATTATGATATCATATTTATATCGCGTTTGGGCGAGTCGCAAGCGGAATCGAAAAGGGCGGCAGCGTCGTCGCGCCACCGCCCCCTATCTATTGAATGGTCGAGCGATTATTGCAGGACGATGGTCACCGCGCGGCGGTTCTGCGCCCAGCTGGCCTCGTCCGACCCCAGGGCGATCGGGCGTTCCTTGCCGTAGCTGATCGTCGTGATTCGCGCGGGGTTGATGCCCTTTGCGGCAAGATAATTCTTCGCCGCATTGGCGCGACGGTCGCCGAGCGCGAGGTTGTATTCGCGCGTACCGCGTTCGTCGGCATGACCCTCGATCGTGATGCGGCGGTCGGGCCACTTCAGCAGCCACGTCGCCTGCGTGTCGAGGATCGAGCGCGAGGTCGCGTCGATATCGTACATGTCGAGCGCGAAGTGGATCGTGTCGCTCATCACCGAGCGCTGGAAGTCCTGCGGGCTGCCCGGGACGACGGCGCCGTTGCCATAGCCGTTATTCCCCGAATTGTCGGTCACCGGCGTATCGCCCGCGCTGGGCGGCAGCACTTTGGGCCGCTTGGTCGCACAGCCCGCAGTCGCAACGAGTGCGGCGAGCAGGATCAGTTTCGTGGTCGTGGTGGCCATGGTCGTACTCCTCAACTGGCTTTTCGAACGGTCAATCGGCGCGGATCGGTCCCCAACTCGGGTCCGACCCATCGAACGGGGTGGGCAAGCGGCGCTCGTTGACACCGGTCAGATCGACCGACCACAGGTCCGCCACGCCCGATCCGCCCTCGGTCGAGCGAAAGAACATGATGACACGACCGTTGGGCGACCAGCTCGGCGCCTCGTCCTGCCAGCCGTCGGTCAGCATCTTCTCGCCCCCGCCCGCCGGCGACATGATCCCGACATGGAAACCGCCGCCGATCTTGGTGAAAGCGATCAGATCGCCACGCGGACTCCACGCCGGCGTCGCATAGCGGCCGCTGCCGAAGCTGATCCGCTGCTGGTTCGATCCGTCAGCGTTCATCACGTAGAGTTGCTGCGCGCCCGATCGATCGCTCTCGAACACGATCCTGGACCCATCGGGCGAATAGCTGCCGCCGGTGTCGATCCCCGGCGAGGTCGTCAGCCGCTGCCACTGCCCGCCGCCCGAGGGGATGCGGTAGAGGTCGGTATTTCCATTCTGCGCCATCGAGAACAGGATCCACTGTCCGTTCGGCGAAAAGCGCGGGGCGAACGCGAGGCTGACATCGGTGACGAGCTTGGTCTGGCGGCCCGAGGCGATGTCGTAGACGTAAATGGTCGGCTTCTTGTCGAGGTACGACAGATACGCGATCCGCCGCTGGTCGCGCGATAACGTCGGAGTCAGCACGATTGTCTGGCCGTTGGTCAGGAAACGGCCGTTGAACCCGTCCTGATCCATCAGCGCGAGCCGCTTGACGCGCTTGCCCTTGGGGCCCGTCTCCGAAACGTAGACGACGCGGCTGTCGAAATACGGCCCCTCGCCGGTCAGCCGGGTATAGACCATGTCGGCGCATTTGTGCGCAGCGCGACGCCATTCGCCGAACGGCAGGACATAGCCCTGCCGCGCGAGTTCACGCTGCTGCGCAGTGTCGTAGAGGTAGCAGCCGACCGTCAGCGTGCCGTTGCCGTTCGCGCGGACATAGCCCTGAACCAGCGCCGTCGCGCCGGCGGCGCTCCAGCCGCCATAGTTCGGCGCGGTCGCTTCGGCGAAGGGGACGTTGAGGAGTTGGCCGGTGCCGAGCGGCTTGAACAGGCCGGAATTTTTGAGGTCGCCGGTGATCACTTCGGCGAGTTGGCGACCGAGCACGTCGGTCGGCCCGGCGGCGGTCGAGACCACTTCCGGGGTCGGCATCGGCGGGACCGCGATCCCCATCGGCGCGGAAATGCCACCTTCGACATCGACGACCAACCCGCCGGGAGTCGGCGTGGGCGTCGGGGCCGGCGCGGTCTGCGCATGGGCGACGGGTGCCAGCAAAGCCAAGGCGAGCAACGGGAGGCGTCGGGTCATAAGTCTCATCCGGGAAGCTTGTAGCGGAGCAGGAAATTGCTCCAGCCATTGGGGACGTCATAGAGTTCTGCAGGCAGGCCACGCAGCGGCTGGCAGCCCATGAAGGTCGCAATCGCGCGGTCATCGACCTGGCGTTGATAGCGCGCATTGTCGCCGTCGACGCCGTCATGCCCCTCGATCATCGGGCGCGCCGACAGCGTACCGTCGCGGTTGATCCGCAGGCGGATCGTCACGCGGATGCGTTCGGCACCTGGGCCGGGATTGGTCTGGCGATTGGCGCAGGGCTGGACCTGCTGCTTGATCTTCTGGCCGATATCCATCGCCGCCGCCGCGCTCATCGTGGCGCCCTGCGGTGTGGCCGACTTCGAGTTGTTCGGCGTCGCGCCGACGCCTTTCATGATCCCCCCAAGTGTCGAGCCCCTGGTCGTCCGAGCGGTCGAACCCGGGGTCGTACCGCCGCTGCGGCCGACGACTCCGGCCAGCGCGCTCGACGGCGCGGGCCGTGTCTGCGGCTTGGCGGGTTGCGGGGGAGTCGGCGCGGGCTTTTTCGGCAGCGGCTTGGTAATCTCTGCCGGCTTGGGCGCGGGTGCGACTTCGGCGGGCTTCGGCTTGGCAGGCACGGGTTGAGGTTCTGGTGCGGGCGCGGCGGGCGCGGCATCCTCCGGCTTGCCCAACTCGGGCGCCTGGCTCTGGGCGGGCGACGTCAAATTCTGCGGCGCGGTCGCGACCAGTCCGACATCGTCGGCGATCGTCACGTCCATCGGCGCGGGGGGCGGTGGCGGCTTGGGTGGGCTGAGCAGCACGACCGACAGCCCGGCGAGCAGCACGACATGGATCGCCGCCGACGCGCCGAACTCGATCGCGCGCTTGCGATCGATGGAAGGGGCGGTCGCCGTCGTCACCGCTCCGCCTTGACGTTCGACACCAAAGACACGCGGTTGAGCCCGGCGCGGTTGAGGTCGCCCATCACCGCCATCACGCGCCCGTAATCGAGCCCCTTGTCCGCACGCAGCAGCACTTGCGGCGGCTTGCCGTCGGCATCGCGCTTGGCGGCGATCGTCGCGAGTGCGTCGGGCAACGCCGCCTCGCTCACCTGCTTCTCGTCGAGATAGATCGTCCCGTCGCGCTCGATCGAGATCGACGTCGGCTTCTTGTCCTGCTCCAGCGCCTTCGCTCGGCTGTCGGGAAGATTGACGGGCACGCCCGCGGTCATCAGCGGCGCGGTGACCATAAAAATGATCAGCAGCACCAGCATCACGTCCACGAGCGGCGTGACGTTGATATCCGCCATCGGCGCGCGCCGGCCCTTGCCCCGCGCGGAGGGAAGCGACATCGCCACCTTAGCGCTTTGCCTCGAGCTGACGGCTCAACGTCGAGTGGAAGCCGTCGGCGAAGCGGTTCAACCGCGCCTCGATCTGGTTCACGCGGTGACTGAAGCGGTTATACGCGATCACGGCGGGGATCGCAGCAAAGAGCCCGATCGCGGTCGCGAACAGCGCTTCGGCAATGCCCGGGCCGACCGTCACCAGCGACGTATTCTGCTGCGCCGCGATCGCGGTGAAGGTCGTCATGATACCCCAGACCGTTCCGAACAGCCCAACGAACGGCGCCACCGAGCCGACCGTCGCGAGGATATTCAGGCGGTCTGCGAGCTTGTCGGTCTCGGCCGCCACCGCCGATCCCATCGCCGTCGCCAGTCGCTCGCGTACGCCGTCGCGATCGACGATCCCGCCCGCGGTGGAGCGCCGCCATTCGGTCACGCCGGCGGCAAACACCTTGGCGACGGGCAAGTCGCTGTCGGCTTCGCGCTTGTAGAAGGCGTCGATATCGTCGGCCTTCCAGAAATCGCTCTCGAACTTGGCCGTGGTCCTGCGCACGTTCCCAAGTCTTCCGGCCGATCCGATGATGATCGCCCAGGTCCAGATGCTCGCGATCAGCAGGCCGCCCATCACGATCTGCACCACGATGTCGGCATGGAGCAGCAGCGCCAGCGGCGAGGTCGAGTTCGGCGAGAGGTCGAAGCTCCAATTCATTGCGTCGTCAGTCCCCGTTCCAGATCAGTTTCTCGTACGCCGCCGCCCAGTCGGCGGGCTGCCGCTTCGGCCGCCCGTCGGGAGCGACCAATGCCGCAGTCACCTCCGCTTCGGCCAGTGTTTGGGTATCGCGCATGACTCGCTGATGAATGACCACCGCCGCCGCGCGCAGCCGGGTCAGCCGCGAGACCACGACCAGCGCATCGTCGAGTTTCGCCGGCTGACGATATTTGATGGTCAGGTCGGACACCGCATAGGCGCCGCCGCCCGCCTCCATCACGCCGCGCTGATCGACGCCCACCAGCCGCAGCATGTCCGACCGCGCGCGCTCCATGAAGCGCAGGTAATTGGCGTGATAGACCACGCCCGACAGGTCGGTGTCCTCGAAATAGACGCGCACCGGGAATCGATGCTCGCGTCCGTCGAAGCGTCCTTCGACGGGCTGATCGGTTGCGACGGCCGTCATGGTTAAGGCTCTAACGGCTGGCGGCGGCGAGGCAAACTCATTTGATCTCGCATTTTGCCCCTTGCATCGATGTAACCCATGGGTTACATGTCACCTATAAGTTACAGGGATCACGACCATGACCGACGCCGAAACCGCCGACCGTCTCGTCCACCGCCGCGCCCGGATGATGCCGGCGCTGGCGGCGATGTTCGTCGCACAACAGGCGAGCTATTTCACGGGCACGCGCATGGACGAGGGAACGCGGTTGGTGAATTATGTCGCGATCGCCGGCTTTCTGGCATTGTCGATCGTGTTGCTGGTTGGATTGGCGGGCTTCGACGGGTTCAAAAGCGCTCAGGTCCGCGCGCTGACCAACGACGAAAACACCCGCGCCAATCGCGCCGATGCGCTTCGTTTCGGCTTCCTCGCGACGATGATCGCCGCCCTAGCGCTGTATGTCCTGTCGCTGTTCGAGCCGCTGGGCGCGCGCGAGGCGATCCATGTGCTGATGACGGCCGGCATCGCCGTCGCGCTGCTGCGGTTCGGGATGCTGGAGCGCCGCGCGCTGAAGGATGGCTGAGGAACTGCGCAACACCTTGCGGGACGAACGCGCGCGGTTGGGCTGGACCCAGGCCGAGCTGGCCGAGCGCGTCGGCGTGAGCCGCAAGACGATCAACACCGTCGAGAACGGCGTGTTCGTGCCGTCGACCGTGCTCGCGCTCAAGCTGGCGGCGGCGATCGGCAAGCCGGTCGAGGGGCTGTTCTGGCTAATCGAATAGTCCGTCCTGCGTGGTAACAGGCGGGTTCAGTCCAAGATGCTTCCAGCCGCTAGCGTTCAGGCAGCGCCCCCGCGCCGTCCGCGCCACAAGGCCGAGCTGGATCAGATACGGCTCGATCACTTCCTCGATCGTGTCGCGCGGTTCGCTGAGGCCGGCGGCCAGCGTTTCCACCCCAACCGGCCCGCCGCGATAGATGTCGGCGATCATCGTCAGATAGCGCCGGTCCATCGCGTCGAGCCCAAGCTTGTCCACCTCGAGCCGAGTCAGCGCGGTGTCGGCCGCCTCGGCATCGACCGTCTCGCGTCCCGCGACATTGGCGAAGTCGCGCACCCGGCGCAGCAGTCGCCCGGCGATGCGCGGCGTCCCCCGCGCGCGCCGCGCGATCTCCTGCGCACCGTCGGGGGCGACATGGAGGTCGAGAAGATTGGCGGCACGCGTCACGACCTTTTCCAGCTCGTCGACGGTATAGAAATTGAGCCGCACCGGAATGCCGAACCGGTCGCGCAGCGGCGTCGTTAGCAGCCCCTGCCGCGTCGTCGCGCCGACCAGCGTAAAGCGCGGCAAGTCGATCCGCACGCTTCGCGCCGACGGCCCCTCGCCGATCATCAGGTCGAGCGCACGATCCTCCATCGCGGGATACAGCACTTCCTCGACGGCGGGTTGGAGCCGGTGGATCTCGTCGATGAACAGCACGTCGCCGTCCTCGAGGTTGGTCAGCAATGCCGCGAGGTCGCCCGACTTGGCGATGACGGGGCCGGACGTCGCGCGGAACCCCACCCCCATCTCGCGCGCGATGATCTGCGCGAGCGTCGTCTTGCCCAGCCCCGGCGGCCCGAAGAACAGCACATGGTCGAGCGCATCGCCGCGCGCCTTGGCGGCCGAAATGAACACCCGCAGATTCTCGCGCGCCGCCTTCTGCCCCACGAACTCGTCGAGCGTCTTGGGCCTGAGCGCGGCATCGGCGTCGTCGGCACGCCGAGCGGCGGTGAGCAGGCGGTCGGGATCGTCCATCGATCCGTTCCCTACCTGTTCACCACCGTCCGTGTCGAGCGATCAACGCGATTCCGCCGCGTTCAATAGAAGGCGCCGTAGATCACATCGACGATCCGCCGCGTCCGAATCTGTACCAACAACAGATCGGGTCCATAGCGCACCCAGCGATAGCCCGCGGCCGGCGGAGCCAGCCCCATTTCCCACCACGAATCGTAATAATAGGGCGTCGCGAAAAACAGCCGCGGCAGGAACAGGCCGATCGCCCAGCGGCGATAGGCCCAGCCGGTAGGATAGGACCAGCCCGGACGATGGATCGGCCGGAAATTGGGCGGCTTGCCCGCGCCGGGGCGCCACGGCTTCGGCGGCTTGGGCGGGCGCGGCAGCGGCGGCTTCGGCCGGACGGGTCCGGGCTTGGGCGGCTGGATCGCGGGGCCGCCGGTGCCGGGTGGCCGAGGACGCGGCGGCTGCGGCTTGGGCGGTTGCGGCTTCGGCGGCTGAATCGCCGGTCCACCGGTTCCCGGTCTGGGCGGCTGAATCGCGGGACCGCCACCGGGTCTGTCGGGGCGCCCGGGCCTGTCCGGCGGCCTTTGCGGGCCGGCCTGACCGTAAGCCAGCGCAATGTCTGGAACGATCAGCGACATACCGGCCGCCACCAAGAGAAACCGCTTCATCCGCCTTCTCCTCTTCTTCCGAGACTCGGAAGGCTACGCCCCGCGCCGACGATGGGCAAGCCGACCAAACGGCATCAGTCGTACCGATCGATCCCTTCGCCGACGATCTCGACCCAGGCATGCTTGCGCCCCTCATAGACCGAATAATCGGGCTGCGGGAACGTCGGGTCGGCGAATGCGCCGACCGCCACCGCGACGAGATCGGGCTGGGCCGGGAGCTTGTAGAACACGTTGGAGCCGCAGGTTGGACAAAAATACATGTCGCCCTGCCCGCCTTCATCGCCGAAGCGCGTCCAATGCCGCGCCTCGCCGGTGATCGTAACGCGCTCGATCAGAAAGCGCGCCTGCGCGGCGAACGAGCTGCCTGACCGACGCTGACAATCTAGGCAATGGCACACCGAGATGCGCACCGGATCGCCTTCGCATTCGATCGCGAGTTGACCGCACTGGCAGGTCGCGCGGCGGGTCACCCGAGCAACCCGCTCAACACCGCCGGATGGAAGCCCCAGCCGAAGAACCCGCATAATCCCATGAAAATCCCGAATCCCCCAAAGCCCCAGGCGACGACGAGCAGCCAGCCGGCTTCGGCCAGCGCGGCAACCGCCGCGATCGAGATGGCGGTGGAAATCGCGGCGTCGCTCGCGTCGAATTGATCGTCGTGGATGTTGAGTGCGTCGTAGAGGTCCGACTGCGCCTTGGCGTCGGCCGCGAGCTGAGGAGTCTTGGCGATGTATTTGGCGATCTCCGCGTCATAGGCGGCCAATGTCGGCTCGGCCTTGGCGGGATCGGCGGCTAGCAAGGCGATCTGCGTCCGCGCTGCCTCGACGATATGCAGTTTCGTCCGCGCCGCCTGATATTCGTTCCACTTGTCGATCGACGACGCCTGCGCCTGCGCCATCGCCTGGACGACGTTGCCGTCCTTGATCCCGCACAGCCCCATGAAGACCGACAGGATGACGACGGTGATCGCGACGAGGCTGTTGAGGCGCTTGTCCTTGGCTTCGGCGCTGACGTCGATGTCCATCTATTGCTCCCTCACTTCGCCGCCTTGCGCAGCGCCAGCCGGACCAGCGCGTCGAGACTGGCGCCCGCGCCCAACTCCTCTTCCGCCGCACCGACCGCGGCATTGGCTTCGGCCGGACGAAAGCCGAGATTGAGCAGCGCCGACACCGCGTCCGACGCCGCGCCGCTCGCCGCCGCCACTGGGGTGACCGTGCCCGGGATCACGCCGCCGACCTTGTCCTTCAATTCGCGGACGATGCGCTCGGCGAGCTTGGGACCGACGCCGTTGGCGCGCGCCACCATCGCCTTGTCCTGCGCCGCGACCGCGCGGACCAGATCGGCCGGATCGAGCACCGAGAGGATCGCCAGCGCGACGCGGGCGCCAACGCCCTGCACGCCGGTCAGCATCACGAACGCATCGCGCTCGTCGGGCCGGGCGAAGCCGACGAGGCGGATCGAATCCTCCGACACCAGCATTTCGGTGAACAGGGTCGCCGCCTCGCCGATCGGGCCGATCGCGGCCAGCGTCTTGGCCGACGCGCCGACCAGGTAACCGACCCCGCCGACATCGATCACCGCATGGTCGATGCCGGTCGCGGCGAGCACGCCTTTCAGGTGAGCGATCACGGCGCGACCGGGCCTAAGTTGACACCAGGTTGACACTGGCGCGCCTGTTTTCGCCGGTCGCTCGCCAAGGTCAGGGAAATGCTGATCCGCATGCGCGGGACGTAACCGGAACGCGGTCGAGTAGGAAAGCGAAATTCAGCCCAGCCGACGCGCCGACGCGAGATGATGCGCGTGGCAGATCGCGACCGCGAGGGCGTCGGCCGCATCGGCGCCGGCGATCTTCACGCCGGGCAGTAGGCGGGCAACCATGGCGTGGACTTGCGGTTTTTCCGCATTGCCGACGCCGACGACCGCCTTCTTGACCAGACGGGCGGCATATTCGCCAGGCTCGATCCCCGCCCGCGCCACCGCGAGCAGCACGACGCCGCGCGCCTGGCCGAGCTTGAGCGTCGATTGCGGGTTGGTGTTGACGAACACTTCCTCGACCGCCGCAGCGCCAGGCGCATGATCGGCGATCAGCGCCGCAAGCTGGCTGTCGAGGTGCGACAGCCGCCGCGCGAGGCTTTCCTTCACGTCGGTCTTCAGCTGGCCGTTGGCGAGGTGCGACAGCCGGTTGCCCTCGGCGCGGATCAGCCCCCAGCCGGTCGTGCCGAGGCCGGGGTCGAGACCAAGGATGATCATGAAATCCTCCCCGGGACGGGGAGGTGGCGGCGCGTAGCGCCGACGGAGGGGGCCGGCCGCAAGTGAACCGCTCGCGGCGATCCCCCTCCACCATGCTGCGCATGGTCCCCCTCCCCGTAAACGGGGAGGATTTGGCTCACCCCAATTTCTCCATCACCGCGTCGGAGACCTCGTAGTTCCCCCACACGGTCTGGACGTCGTCGTCGTCGTCGAGCGCGTCGATCAGCTTGAACAGCGTCCCCGCATCGCCTTCGTCGACCTCGACCATCGTCTGCGGGCGCCAGGCGAGCTTCGCGCTTTCGGCTTCACCCAATATCGGCTCGAGTGCCTTGGCGACTTCGTGCAACGCTCCCTGATCGGTCCAGATTTCGTGGCCCTCGTCGCTCGACGATACGTCCTCGGCGCCGGCCTCCAGCGCGGCCTCGAACACGGTGTCGGCGTCGCCGGCCTTGGCGGGATAGTTGATCAGGCCCATCCGGTCGAAGCCATGGCTGACCGATCCCGGCGCACCGAGATTGCCGCCGTTCTTCGAGATGGCGGTGCGCACGTTGGTGACGGTGCGGTTGCGGTTGTCGGTCAGCGTTTCGACGATCAGCGACACGCCGCCGGGGCCGAACGCCTCGTAGCGGATCTCCTCGTAATTCTCCGCATCGCCCTTCGTCGCCTTGTCGATCGAGCGCTGGATGTTGTCCTTGGGCATCGACTGCGCCTTGGCGGCGTTGACCGCGGCGCGCAGGCGCGGGTTCATGTCGGGATCGGGCAAGCCCATCTTCGCCGCGACGGTGATTTCGCGGCTGAGCTTGGAGAACATGTTGGAGCGCTTCTTGTCCTGCGCGCCCTTGCGGTACATGATGTTCTTGAATTTTGAATGGCCGGCCATTGGGTCCTCGTTGGCGTTTGCGCGGGTCTGTAAATCAAAATCCCATCGTCATTCCAGCGAAAGCTGGAATCTCATGCCGCTTGAGACCCCAGCTTTCGCTGGGGTGACGGGTTAGAGGGATTTGCCACAGGCTACGGCCGACGCCCACGCCCACTGGAAATTATAGCCGCCGAGCCAGCCGGTTACGTCGACACATTCGCCGATGAAGTGGAGGCCGGGGACGGCCTTCGCCTCGAACGTCTGCTGCGACAGCGCGTCGGTCGCGACGCCGCCGATCGTGACTTCGGCCTTCATGAAGCCTTCGGTGCCGTTGGGGTGGAACGGCCATGCCGCGAGCCGCGCTTCGGCCTCGGCCAACGACTTGTCGCTCTGGTCGGCGAGATTGCCGAGGAGCGCGATCTTGTCGGCGAGCGCTTCGGCGAGGCGCCCGGGTAACGTCTGGCCCAGCGCTGATTGCACGCCCATGCGCGGGTGAAGCCGTTTCTGCTCGATCAGCCAGCCGTCCGGCCGGTCGGGCGTGAAGTCGATCGCGACGCTCTCGCCATGCCGCCAATAGGACGACGCCTGAAGGATCACCGGACCCGACAGGCCACGGTGGGTGAACAGAGCCGCCTCGCGGAAACGACCCTTGCCCGCAGTCGCGATCACCTCCGACGACACACCCGACAATGTCTTGAACAGCGCCTCGTCGCCGCCGAGCGTCAGCGGCACCAGCGCCGGGCGCGGCTCGACCACTTTCAGCCCGAAGCGCCGTGCGACGTCGTAAGCAAAGCCGGTCGCGCCCATCTGCGGAATCGAGGGGCCACCCGTTGCGATCACCAGTTTCGGGGCGACCGCGGTGTCGCGGCCGATCCGCACGCTGAACCGCCCGTCGGCATGATCGATCTCGTCGACCGGCCGCCCCAGCGACCAATCGACCCCGCCGCCGGCACATTCGTTGCGCAGCATCGTCACGATCTGTCGCGCGGAGCCATCGCAGAACAATTGCCCCAGCGTCTTTTCGTGCCAGGCGATGCGATAGCCATCGACCAGCGCGATGAAATCGGCCGGCGTGTAGCGCGCCAGCGCCGACCGTGCGAAATGCGGGTTGGCCGACAGGAAGCGGTCGGGCGCGGTGTGGACGTTGGTGAAGTTGCACCGTCCACCGCCTGAGATCAGGATCTTCTTGCCCGGCTCGTCGGCATGGTCGGCGAGCAGCACGCGGTTGCCGTTCCGCCCCGCGACCGCCGCCGCCATCATCCCCGCCGCCCCGGCGCCGAGGACGATCGCGTCGTACGTGTGTTCAGCCTGCGCCAATCAACCGGCCGCCCTCAGAGCATACCCAGCGCGTTGAGGTAGGTTTCGAGGATCGCCTCTTCCTCCTGATAATCCTCGCGCTTCTTCTTGCGGATCGCCAGGATCTTGCGGATCGCCTTCACGTCGTAGCCACGGCTCTTGGCTTCGCCCATCACGTCCTTGATGTCGTCGGCGATGCCGCGCTTTTCCTCTTCCAGGCGCTCGGCACGTTCGATCAGCAGCCGCAGTTCGTCTGCCGCCACGCGTCCGCCACCCATGCCTTCGCCACGTTCTTCAGCCATAAATCTCCCTAGCGCGGCCGCCGATGCGCCGCCTGAATCAGATGAAGCGCGCGCGATGCCCGATGCGGTCCGATTCGTCACGCATTCTTCGCAACGCTTTGTTCCATTCGCCGCAATTGGTCCGGGCTGGCCTCGGTCTGGTGCGCCCTCTTCCAGTCGCCATAGGGCATGCCATAGACCGCGTCGCGGCCCGCGGCCTTGTCGATCCCGGCGGCCTCCGCGACCCAATCGCCGAGACAATTGCGACAGAAACCGGCCAATCCCATCAGGTCGACATTCTGCGCGTCGCTGCGATGGCGCAGGTGCCGGACCAGGCGGCGAAACGCCTGCGCCGCGGCCGCATCGCCGATCGTGTCGAGCGTATCCATTCGTATGCTCCAAGGTTGATCGCGCCGAGATAGGGGGTAGAGGCAAAGGCGCACAAGCGAGAGGATCGTATGACCAAGGCCATTGCCCCGCGCTCCCGCAAGGTTCGCGTGCTCGCGACGCTCGGCCCGGCGAGCAATACCGTCGAGATGATCGCCAAGCTCTATGAGGCGGGCGCCGATGCGTTTCGCGTCAACATGAGCCACGGTGACCAGGCGTCGAAGGTCGCGGTGATCGAAGCGATCCGCAGCCTCGAAAAGAAATATGGGCGGCCGACGACGATCCTGGCCGACTTGCAGGGTCCGAAGCTGCGCGTCGGCAAGTTTGCGGACGGTAAGGTCGAGTTGAAGACTGACAGCACCTTCACGCTCGACCGCGACAAGAAGCCGGGCGACGCGACGCGTGTCGAACTGCCGCATCGCGAGATTTTCGAGGCGATGGAATCGGGCGCGCGGTTGCTGCTCGACGACGGCAAGCTAGTGCTGCGCGTGCTGGAGCATGACGACAAAAAGATCGTCACCAATGTCGAGGTCGGCGGGCCGCTGTCGAACAATAAGGGGCTGAACGTTCCCGACGTCGTCGTGCCGATGGCCGCGCTGACCGAGAAGGATCGCAGCGACCTGGCGTTCGCGGTCGACCAAGGGGTCGACTGGATCGCCTTGTCGTTCGTCCAGCGCCCCGAGGATCTGGCCGAGGCGCGCAAGCTGATCGGCGGCAAGGCGGCGTTGCTGGCGAAGATCGAAAAACCCGCCGCGATCGAGCGGCTCGAGGAGATCATCGAGGCGTGCGACGGCGTGATGGTCGCGCGCGGCGATCTGGGCGTCGAGCTGCCGCCGCAGACCGTGCCGCCGCTGCAGAAGCGTATCGTCGAAACCGCGCGGCGTCAGGGCAAGCCGGTCGTCGTCGCGACGCAGATGCTCGAATCGATGATCGAAAGCCCCTCGCCCACGCGCGCCGAGGTATCCGACGTCGCCACCGCGATCTATGATGGCGCCGACGCGATCATGCTGTCGGCGGAAAGCGCGGCGGGCAAATGGCCGATCGAATCGGTCGCGATGATGAACGCGATCGGCGAGGCCGTCGAGCGCGACCCGATGCACGGCGACCGTATCCACTTCACGGTGATCCAGTCGGATGCGACCACCGCCGACGCGTTGTCCGAAGCCGCGAAGAACATCGCCAAGACGGTCGATGCCGCGGCGATCGTGTGCTTCACGAGCTCCGGCTCGACCGCCCGCCGCATCGCGCGCGAGCGGCCCGCGGTGCCGATTCTGGTGCTGACGCCGAAGATGGAAACCGCGCGCCGATCCGGGCTGTTATGGGGCGCCTATGCCGTCCACACGCGCGACGTCGATTCGTTCGAGGACATGGTCGCCAAGGCCAAGCGCATGGTGCTGCGCCATCATCTGGCGAAGGCCGGCGACCGCGTGATCGTGATGGCGGGCGTGCCGTTCAAGACGCCGGGATCGACCAACGTGATCCACGTCGTGCGGATCGTCGGGGACGAGTTGAAGGGATATAGCTGAGTCATTGTGCTCCGGCGAAGGCCGGAGCCTTGGCCGCGTCAGGCCAGACTGCCAACGCTCCGGCCTTCGCCGGAGTACGGTTAGACCGCGAAGCCCAATCCGCGCAGGTCGGCGCGCAATTGCGGTTCGCCGGTAAATGGCAGCCCGTGGATACCCACCGCGTTCGCCCCTTCGACGTTCGCCGCATTGTCGTCGACGAACACGGCTTCCGCCGCGCGCAACCCGAATCGGTCGAGCGCGAGGCGGTAGATCGCGGCGTCGGGCTTCACGAGCTTCTCGTCGCCGGACACGACGACATCGCGAAACGGCGCGAAGAATGCGGCTTCACGTTCGCGGAACGGTGGCCAGAACTCGCCGGAGAAATTGGTGATCGCAAAGAGCGGCACGCCCGCCGCGTCGAGATCGGCGACCAAATCCGCCATCCCCGGCAGCGCCGGCCCGATCGTCTCGTTGAAGCGCGGATGGAGCGCACGAATCGCATCGGCGTGGTCGGGATACTCCGCGATCAGCTCGGCCGATGTCTCCGCGAACGGCCGCCCGGCGTCGTGCTGGAAATGCCAGGCCGGCGTGACGACGTCGCGCAGGGAACGCATCGAGCGCCTCACCCTCGGGGATGAGACGCTCGTAAAGAAACCGGAGGTTCCAATCGAACAGCACCCGGCCGACATCGAAGACGACGGCGCTGGGGGCCATACGCGGCTCAGCCCTGGCGGGCCTTGAAGCGGCGGTTGGTCTTGTTGATGACGTACGTGCGGCCGCGACGACGGATCACGCGGTTATCCCGGTGACGGTCCTTGAGCGACTTCAGTGAATTGCGGATCTTCATGATCGATTCGCTTCTTTGCAATGCTGGTGAAAACTGGAAGCGGCGCGCCTATAGCGGGGGGTCCGCGAAGTCAACCCGCCCAGCTCGTGGAAAGGTCGGCGAAACGGACTCGCGGGCGGTGCGTTGCACCAGGGCAACGAGAAGGAAACGAACATGCGCAGGGCGGTATTGATAGCGGCACTGGCGATGACGGCATGCACGACCGCGCCGCCCGTCTTTCCGACCGAAGTGACTCGATTCCGCGCCGACGAGGTGCCGCGCGGCACGATCAGCCTGGCGCCGGAGGACGGCCTGCCCGACGGCCCATTGTTCCAGAGCTATGCGGCGGCGGTCGGCGATGCGTTGACCGCGCAGGGTTACACCGTCGTGCCGCCGGGTGCCAGTTCCGCATACGTCGCCCGGATCGGGTTCCAGAGCAACACACGGTCGGTGCGCGGTCCCGCCCCGTTCACGCTAGGCCTTGGCGTCGGCGGCGGCAGCTACAGCCGGGGCGGCGGCGTCGATGTCGGCGTGGGCGGCGGCATTCCGATCGGCAAGCGCGAGTTGCGCGACGATACCGCGGCCACGTTGTCGGTCCGCATCAACCGCCGCGCGGGCGACTTGGGCATTTGGGAAGGCAAAGCGCAGACTCGCCTGATCCGCCGCGCCGGGGCGGGCGAAGCGAATGCGATGCCGGCAAAGCTGGCCCATGCGCTGTTCACGGGGTTCCCCGGCGAATCGGGACGCACTATCACGGTCAAATGACCGATACCTCCCCAGCCATCACCAGCGCCTTCGACGGCGGCAACATCAAGCTTGTCGCGATCGACGGTGACCGCATCGATCTAGAAATTCTGAAGGACAAGGATTCGGATTTCTACCAATGGTTCTCGTTCCGGCTGACCAATGCCGCCGGGCGGAAACTGACGTTCCGCATCCTCAACGCCGGCGGTTCGGCCTATCCGTTCGGCTGGCCGGGCTACAAGACGCGTGCCTCGACCGATCGCGTGGCGTGGCGCCAGATCGAGACGCGGTACGAGAATGGCGTGCTCGAGTTCGACTGGCAGAGCGACGCGCCCGTCGCCTATTTCGCCTATTTCGCGCCGTATACGATGGAGCAGCACGAGGCGCTGATCGCGAAATACGCCGCGATGCCCGGCGTCCAGCACCGCGAACTCGGCCACACGCTCGACGGCCGCGCGATGGATCTGCTGACGATCGGATCGGGCGACAAGCCGGTCTGGCTCTACGCGCGTCAGCACCCCGGCGAGAGCATGGCCGAATGGTGGATAGAGGGCGCGCTCGAATGGCTGACCGGGCCGGCCGCGCAGGCGCTCAAGGCCAAATGTACTTTCTACGTCGTCCCCAACATGAATCCCGACGGCACGTTCCGCGGACATCTGCGCACCAACGCCGTCGGCATCAACCTCAACCGCGAATGGCACGAGCCGTCGATGGAAAAGAGCCCAGAGGTCAAGCTGGTCCGCGACGCGATGGACGCGACCGGCGTGAAGCTGGCGATGGACGTTCATGGCGACGAAGCGATCCCGGCCAATTTCCTGGCCGGGTTCGAGGGCATCCCGAGCTGGACCGACGAACTGGGCGAGAAATTCTACGATTTCGGCCGCCGCCTGGAAGCGCGCACGCCGGAGTTCCAGACCGAGCAGGGCTACGAGAAATCGGCACCGGGCAAGGCGAACCTGACGATGTCGACCAACCAACTCGCCGAACGCTACGGCGCGGTCGCGATGACGCTGGAAATGCCGTTCAAGGACCACGACCCGAATGCGGACGCGGAATTCGGCTGGTCGCCGGAGCGGTGCAAGGCGCTGGCGGTGGCGATGCTGGAGACGGTCGAAGAAGTGATCGACGGGATCTAATCCTCCCCCGGAGGGGGAGGGGGACCAGCCGCAGGCTGGTGGAGGGGTAGCTCGCCACAAGCGACCGCGACGATGTGGCGTATGACGCCGTCCAAGTTGGTAAGGACATCCCGCGCCGGAATACGGCACGTTCGAACGCCGCTCGCTAATACCCACGCGTCGCGCGCAACATCCCGTTGCGGCCGGTCGCCGCGTCCATGCGCCTCGCCATCTACCTCGATCGCCAGCTTCTTTGCCGCGCAGAAGAAATCGAGCACGAACGGCCCTGCCGGATGCTGGCGTCGAAACTTGAGACCGGCGGGTCGCTTGCGGAGTTCGCGCCACAGCAGGACCTCGGGCAGCGACATGTCCTGCCAGAGAACAGCTGCGCGTTTTTGCGTCGATTTCGGACCGTGCAGCATGTGGCGCGCTACCCCTCCACCATCGCTGCGCGATGGTCCCCCTCCCCTTGCAGGGGAGGATTAGCCGAAGAGCTCCGCCAGGAAATCCCGACCCGCTTCCCAGCTCCGGTTATCAGCGCGCTCCTCGTACGCCACGCCAGGGCGCACCGCCGGCTGGCCCTTGCGGTCCTTGTCGGTGAAGGCGTGGCCTGCCGTACCGTAAGCGTGGATCTGCCAGTCGGCTTGCCCCTCGCTCAACTCCCTGCCCAACGCGACCATCACGTCGGGCGGCGCGATCGGGTCTTCCCAGCCGTGGCAGACAAGCACCTTGGCCTGGATCGGCGAGGCGTTGGCCCAATCGGGCTTGTCGTAGACACCGTGAAAGCTGACCACGCCGAGCACGTCGAACCCGGCACGCGCGATGTCGAGTGCGCATTTGCCGCCGAAGCAATAGCCATAGACCGCGGTCCTGGCCGGATCGACGAACGCGAAGCCCTTAAGCGCGTCGAGCGACGCCTTGAGCCGGTCGCGGAGCAGACCACGGTCAGCGTTCAATTCGTTCATGTACTGCGCCGGGTTCTCCGACTGGAAGTTCGTCCGCTTGCCCTGCCCGTAGACGTCCGCGACGAATCCGACATAGCCGAGCTTGGCCAGATTCTCCGCCGCCACGCTGTCCGATTCCTTCGCGCCCAACACGTTGGGGATCACCATCACGCCGGGGCGGGCGGTTTCGACCTCGTCGTCATAGGCGAAGACGCCCTCGAACGGGCCACCGGGGCCGTCATACACGAATGTCTGCCGCACGATCGCCATGGCCTGCTCTCCCGGTTTGCCGTTATGGTCGCAACCGCTACAGACGCCGCGAAAGCCCCGCAAGGAGATCGACGTGCCCACCCTTGTCCTGATCCGCCACGGCCAGTCGGCCTGGAACCTGGAGAACCGCTTCACCGGCTGGTGGGACGTCGACGTCACCGAACAGGGCGCGGCGGAGGCCAAGACGGCGGGCGAGCTGATGGCGGCGAAGGGCCTCGATTTCGACCAGTGCTTCACGTCGCTCCAGACGCGCGCGATCAAGACGCTCAACATCGCGCTGGAAGCGATGGGCCGGCTATGGTTGCCGGTCGAGAAGGACTGGCGGCTGAACGAACGGCATTATGGCGGGCTGACCGGCCTCAACAAGGCGGAGACCGCCGCCAAGCACGGCGACGATCAGGTCCATATCTGGCGCCGCAGCTTCGACATTCCGCCGCCCGCGCTGGAGACGGGGGGCGAGTTCGACCTGACCAACGACCGCCGCTACGCCGGCATTGCGATCCCGGCGACCGAAAGCCTGAAGGACACGATCGCACGCGTATTGCCCTATTGGGAGGGCCGCATCGCTCCCGCGTTGAAGGATGGTCAACGCGTGCTGATCTCCGCCCACGGCAATTCGCTCCCGCGCGCTCGTCAAGCATCTGTCGGGCATACCGGACGACGAGATCACCAGCCTGGAAATCCCGACCGGCCAGCCGATCGTCTACGCACTCGACGATCAATTGAACGCGACCGACCGCTACTACCTCAGCGAACGGTGACGCTTCCGTCCTAGACCGATTGGCTCGATCGGCGCACCCTCTCCCCGAGCGAAGGAGAGTCGCCATGCCGCAATTCGTGATCGAACGGGACATGCCGGGGATCGGCGGGGCCAGCGCCGCCGACCTTAAGGGCGCATCGCAAACCTCGTGCAGCGTGCTGCGTGACCTCGGCCCGGAAATCCAGTGGGTCCATAGTTACGTCACCGACGACAAGATCTATTGCATCTATCGCGCGCCGTCGAGCGACCTGATCCGACAGCACGCGGAGACCGCAGGTTTTCCGGCCAATTCGGTTTCCGAAGTCCGCAACGTGATCGACCCGACCACCGCGGAGTGACGCATCAGGCGTGCTGCTCGATCAGCGCGGCGACGCCGTCGGGGTTGTCGGCGACGAGATAGTGGACCGCGTCCGGGACGGTGGCACGCGCCACCTTCGTGAAGCCGCTGCCCTTAAGCGCCGCGACGATGCGATCGGCGAGTCCGACAAAGGGTGAGCCGTCGCCGGTGCCGTAGACGATCGGCACGTCGTTCAGCCCACGCTTCTCGAGCCCGAATTCGGCATTGTCGTCGAACGCGCGGTACATCTCGCACGCGGCGTGGAATTGCGCGGCGGTGGCGTAAGCCTTCAGCGCTTCGCCCATTTCGGCAGCGTCGTGCTGCCCCATACGCAGGAAATAGCTGAGGAACGCATCCTGCCGCCCGCCCGCGACCAAAGTCTCCGGCAAGTCCGGCGTCTGCAGGAAGCCGACATGCCAGGACTTCGGCCCGCTCAGCGCCTCGTCCCAGCCGTCGAGCCCCGGCACCGGCACGTCGAGGATCATCGCGCCGCGCAGATCCTTCGGGTACATCCGCGCATAGGCATGTGCGACCATCCCGCCGATATCGTGGCCGACGACATACGGCCGATCGAGCTTGAGCACGCGCGCCAGTTCGTGGACATCCGCCGCCATCGTCGCCGCGTCGAACTTCGCCGAGCCCGCGGTCGATTTGCCGATGCCGCGCAAGTCGGGCGCGACAACGGTGTAACGCTTGGCCAACCGCGCGATGATCGGGCGCCACTCGTTCCAGTCCTGCGGAAATCCGTGGAGCAGGATCAGCGCCGGCCCGCGCCCCGCCTTGGCGAAATGCAGTACCGCGCCGTGGACGCGCGCGGTGCCGAACGACAGGCCCTTGTCGCGCCGCCCGCGATCGATCCTCGAGCGTACCGTCCGGGCGATAGCCACCCCCGACCCCGCAATGGCCACGGCGGCCGCCAGCCCCAGCAGCGCGCGATTGCGCGTCTCGGTCGATTTCTCTTCGCTCATGGCGGCAAGATAGGACGCCGTCGCTCGACGCGGAACCCCCGGCCATTTATCGTGTTCTCCCGATATGCCACGCACTCGCTCCATCGCGCTTTTCGCGCTGCTCGCCGCCCTGCCCGCCTTTGCGGCCGCGCAGGACAAACCGTCCAACATCGACGAAGCGGGGAAGATCGTGTCGCAGCCTGCGCGCGATATCGGCGCGGCCAAGACCAAGATCCCGCCAGTGCTCGAACGCGCGGCGGAGAATCCCTACACGCTGAGCGGTCTGGGGACGTGCGGGGCCATGGCATCCAAGCTCGGCGAACTCGACCAGGCGCTCGGTCCCGATTTCGACGACGGCCCGCAAAAGGGCGACAGCCTGGCGAAAGTCGGCGGCAAGGCGGTGGTCAACTCGCTGATCCCGTTCCGCGGCGTGGTCCGCGAGATCAGCGGGGCGGCGGCCGCCGACCGGGCGCTGGCGGCGGCGACCGATGCCGGGATCGCGCAACGCGGCTTCCTGCGGGGGGTGTACCAGACGAGGGGTTGTCGCGGCAGATAAGCGCGGTTGCCCTGACGCGTTCCCGCCGCTAACGCGCCGCGATGGAACCCTTGGTCGGCATCATCATGGGCAGCACCTCCGATTGGGAGACGATGCGCCACGCCGCCGAGAAGCTCGACGAACTGGGTGTCCCGCACGAGACAAAGGTGGTGTCGGCGCACCGCACGCCGCAGCGGTTGTACGACTATGCGACCAGCGCCGCCGACCGCGGACTGAAGGTCATCATCGCGGGCGCCGGGGGTGCCGCGCACTTGCCCGGCATGGCAGCGTCGATGACGCATTTGCCGGTGCTCGGCGTGCCGGTCGAGAGCAAGGCGCTGAAGGGCGCGGACAGCCTCTATTCGATCGTCCAGATGCCGGGCGGCGTGCCGGTGGGGACGCTCGCGATCGGCAAGCCCGGGGCGATCAACGCCGGGCTGCTGGCGGCGGCGATCCTGGCGACGTCGGACGCCGCGCTGGCCGATCGGCTCAAGGCCTGGCGCGCCGCGCAGACCGACAGCGTGGCGATCGACCCCGAATGAAGACGCTGCCGCCCGGATCGACCATCGGCATCCTGGGCGGCGGACAGCTCGGGCGGATGCTGGCGAGCGCCGCGGCGGAACTCGGCTATCACACGCACATCCTCGCTCCCGATGCGGAAAGCGTCGCGGCGCAAGCGGCATCCAGCTTCACCCGCGCCGATTATCACAGCCGCATCGTGCTCGACGAGATGGCGGCGAAGTGCGACGTCGTGACCTACGAGTTCGAGAATATCGCGATCGATCCGGTCGATTATCTATCGACCAAGGTGCCGGTCCACCCCGCCCCGGCCGCGCTCGCCATTGCGCAGGATCGCGCGAGCGAGAAAGCGTTCGTCGACGGGATTGGCGGCCGCACCGCGCCATGGCGGCGCGTAGATAGCCTCACCGAACTCGAAACCGCGCTAGCGGAGATCGGCGCACCGGCGATCCTCAAGACGTTGCGGCTCGGCTATGACGGCAAGGGCCAGGTACGCATCACCGCGGCCGACGAAGCCGAGGCCGCGTGGCACGCGATCGGCCAGCGTCCGGCGATCCTCGAAGGGTTCGTCGACTTCTCCCACGAATTCTCGATCATCCTCGCGCGCGGCGCGGACGGGGCGATGGTCAGCTATCCGCCGCCATGGAACCGGCATGTCGACGGCATCCTCGCCACCTCGTCGCTGCCCGCGCCGCCGGAGATCGCCGCGCAATGGGGCATCGCCGCCGCGCTGACTGGCCGGATCGCCGACGCGCTGGGCTATGTCGGCGTGCTGACCTGCGAGTTCTTCGCGACCGCCGACGGCCCGGTGCTCAACGAAATGGCCCCGCGCGTGCACAATTCGGGGCATTGGACGATCGAGGGCGCGGTCGCATCGCAATTCGAGAACCACGTCCGCGCAATCTGCGGCCTGCCGCTCGGCGACACCGCGCTGACGGCGCCGGCGGTCGAGATGGAAAACCTGATCGGCGATGCCGCCGGGCGCTGGAAGGAAATCCTCGCCGAGCCGGGCGCCCACCTGCACCTCTACGGCAAGGGAGACGCCCGTCCGGGCCGGAAGATGGGACACGTCACCCGGTTGCAGCGGACGCTCTGAACCCGATCAACGACCTTCACGGTCGCAAGCGTCGTCGTCCCCCGCTCGGCACGCACGCCGGTCCGCCATTTCCTGCTCGTACCGGGCGCGACCGCGATCATAGTCCGCCCTCTGCCGCTCGGAGTCGCGTCTCGCGTCGGCATAATCACCGTTGCCGAGCACTTTGGTGCCGTCCGGCCGCACCCACCACCAGCGTACGCCGCGCTCGACGACCCGGTCATTCTCCTTGCGGTTGAGTTCGCGCGTCTGCGCGGCATCGCGGGCGCGCGCCGCGGCGTTGCGCATCGCCGGATCGCGCGGATCATCGGCCAGCGCAGCCGCCGGTATGGCAGCGGCAATCACTGCCCCGCAGAGCAACGGACTAAACTTCATGGCACTATCCCCTCCCGGATTTCGGAAAGGAATATCAGTGCGTTGAAGAGGCCGGCAATTCAATTGCGATGAACGGCGCGCCGTTCGTCGCGCGCGTCGTGCAACCGAGCGCGGAAGCGCAACTTTTCGGTAACGATCGCCAGGCCCAGAGACGGGCCTAGCGATCAGGCACAGCCGGTCAGCCGACCCGCGTACCGCTCAACGGGAAGCTGCCGAACGCGCCCGCGGTCACCGTGCCGGTGATCGTGTCGCCATCGACCGTCGCTTGGTTGGTCAGCGTCATCGGCATCGGCACCGTGATCGACACGGACCAGGTCAGCTTGTTGCCGTCGACCTTGCCGTCCGAAATCTCGGTCGTGCCCATCGCGCCGGCCTGGGTGCCGGTCCAGGTGTCGCCGTTGCTGTTGACCGTCAGCGTCGCCTTCTGGTCGCCCATCGGCGACTTCACGACCGTTTCATACGTGCCGTCGACTGCCATTCTCTCTCTCCCAAAATCCGTCAGCGCGCGCCGAGCGACGCGGCTGGAACGACCTCGACAGGCAGCCCGACCTTGTCAAGCTGCGCCCGCACCGTCTTGGCGTCGCCGACGACGACCCAGACCAGCTTCTTGGGGTCGAGCGCGGACGCCATGACGCTACGGAGTTGGGGCAAAGTGAGCGCACGATAGCGTGCCGCGATGCCCGCATAATAGTCGTCGGGACGCTTGTACAAAATGTTGTTCTGCATCGCGCCGAGCACCGCGCGCGAGGTTTCGAACCCGCCCGGCAGCGAGCGAATCGATCCCGCGATCGCGCGGTCATATTCGACCTGCGTCATCGGCTTGTCGCCGAGGTACCCCGCCATGTCGCCCATCACCGCGGTCAGCGAATCGCCCGTGCGATCGGCCTGTACCCCGGCCGAGACGATATAGGGCGTGGCCCCCGCCGCGCGCTGGAAGAACCCGCCCGCGCCGTACGACCAATGCTTGTCCTCGCGCAGGTCCATGTTGATCCGGCCCAGGAAGCCGCCGCCCAAGCCATCATTGGCGGCGATTACCGGCAACAGTTCGTCGGTCCCGACCAGCCCGGTCGGGACGATCCCGACGATCACCGACTGCGGCGAATCGGGTCGGTCGATCAGCACGATCTTGGGCGTCGCCGGCGCGGTGGCCTTCAGGTCGCCCTTGGTCCCGCCGGCGCCGTCCATCTTCCAGTCGCCGAACTTGGCGTCGAGCGCTGCCTTGACCTCGGCGAGCGGGCGGTCGCTGACGACGAACACGGTCGCCTTGTCGGGGCGCAGCCACGCCTGGCGGAACGCGATCAGATCGTCGCGGGTCAGCTTTGCCAGTGCCTTGCTGTCGCCCCCGCCGAACGCTTTCGCGTAGGGGGAGGCCGGGCCATATGCCAACAACGGCACCGCGCGGAACGCGAGCGCGTTGGGGTTGGTCAGTTCGGACGCGATCCCGGTAAGCTGCTGGTTCTTGATCCGCTCGACCTCGCCCGGCGCGAAGGCCGGATTGCGCAACACATCGGCGAACAGCGCCACGCCGGGTGCCAGGTTCGCGCTCGGCACGTCGAGGCTGAACGTCGTGCGGTCGAACGACGACCCGCTGCCGATATCGGCGCCCAGACGATCGCGGGCCTGCGCATATTCGAGCGCGCTGAGGCTGGTCGTGCCGGCGCTCATCGTATTGAGCGTCAACTGCTGCGTGCCGAGCGCGGTCGGCACGTCGGCGGCGACGCCGGCGTCGAAGCTGATCGCGACGCGCGTCACCGGCGTCGTGGCGCGCTGTGCGTAGACGAGCGTCATGCCGTTCGCGAGCGTCGCGCGCTCGACCTTGGGGAACGCCAGGTCGGCGATCGATCCCGATGCCGGCACCCCGCCGCGCGTTCCCTTGGCCGGTACGTCGGCAGCGGCGGCGACCGGCTTCGGCGGCGCCGCAGCTTCCTCATAGGCGTCGCGCGGCCCGGGTACGATATCGAGCGCATAGACCGGACGGCTCAGCCATTTGGCGGTGACCGCCTTGACCTTGGCCGGCGTTTCCGCCGCGAGTTCGGCCATCTCCTTTTTGTAGAAGCCCGGATCGTTCTGATAGAGCGCGCCCTGCGCCAGCGCCACGGCCTTGCCGCCGAACCCGCCGACCTGTTCCAGCCCCTTCATCCGGTCGCTGATGTTGCCGACTTGGTAGCGCAGCAATTCGTCGGCGGTCGGACCGCTCGCGACATATTCGGCGACCAGCGCGTCGAGCCGCTTGGCGACCACGGCCGGATCGACCCCCGGGCGCACGTCGACCTCGATCCCGAAAATGCCGACCTGCGCAAAGGTCTGGTTGCTGGCCTGGACACGCACCGCCAGCCGCTCCTTGCGAACCAGCACGTCGTACAGCCGCGAGCTCGCGCCGCCGCCCAGCGCATCGGCGGTCACGTCGAGCGCGATGTTCTCGGGATTGTCGCTGCCGGGAACCGCCCAGGACCGAGTCAGCCGCGTGGTCGCGACGCGATCCTTCATCACCTCGTATTTGGCCGAGGCGAGCGTCGGCACCGTCACCACCGGCAGCTTGGTCACCGGGCCCGCCGGGATGCCGCCGAAATACTTCTCCGCCAGTGTCTTCGCGGTCGCGACGTCGATGTCGCCCGCCAGCACCAGCACGGCGTTGTTCGGGCCGTAATGCTCCTTGAACCAGCCCTTCACGTCGGCGAGGCTGGCGGAATCGAGATCGGCCATCGATCCGATCGTCGAATGCTCGTACGGATGCCCCTTGGGGAACAGGCCCGACAGCTGTTTGTAGTCGAACAGGCCGTAAGGTTCGTTGTCGCCCTGGCGCTTCTCGTTCTGGACCACGCCGCGCTGCTCGTCGAGCACGCTCTGGGTGATCGCGCCGGTCAGGTACCCCATCCGGTCGCTTTCGAGGAACAAAGCCCGCTCCAGCGCCGGTGTCGGCACCGTCTCGAAATAGTTGGTGCGGTCGAAATAAGTCGTGCCGTTGAAATCGGTCGCGCCGACTTCCTTGAGCGGCACGAAGAAGTCGCCCGGCGCATTCTCGCTGCCGTTGAACATCAGATGCTCGAACAGATGCGCGAAGCCAGTCTTGCCGGCGGGCTCCATCTTCGACCCGACATTGTACCAGATGCTGACCGCGACGATCGGCGCCTTGCGGTCGGTATGGACGACGACGCGCAGGCCGTTCTTCAACGTGAACTGGGTGAAGGGGATATCGACCGACTTGGCGAGCGTGCCGACCGGGGCGGCGGTCTGCGACACGGCGACGGTCGGTGCGGCGAGCGCGAGGAGAGCGACGCCGGACAGCGCGATGAGCTTGCGGTTCATGGATACCCCTGAATGATGACGTGGCTCGTGGCTAAGATACGGCAGCCATGCTGACAAGCGATCTCAGTTAAGGCCGGTAAAGCCGTTCGATATTTCCGTTGAGATCGCGCGAGTAGAACAGCACCGGTTTGAGCCGATGCGCGACGAACCATTTGGCCTGATCGGCGTAATGCGGCGAGGTCGGGCGGGTCGAGGCGGCACCGTAGGGCTGGATCGATTCGGACTGCACGCGCCCCTTCAGCCAGGTGACGAACATCACGAAACTGTCGCCGTGATTGACCACCAGCCGGCCGTCGGGCGCTTCGTCCCAGGTCGAGGCGGCGCGCAGAATTTCGGGGCCGCCGTCGAGGGGCAGATCGACGTTGCCGCGCCGCAGCCGCAGTACCGTGCCGAGCGGGACGTCGATCCGGCCGAAATGCTGCTTCAAATAGCTCGCGGCCTTGAGCAACGCTGCACGCGGATCGGGTTCGGGCTGGCGGCGATAATGCCACGCCTGCCCCGCGCGCATCAGGATCACCGCGAGCGAATCCGCCGGACCCTTGCCGTCGGCATTCCAGTCCCATTGACGCAGCACGCTCAGCGCCTCGGTCAGCGTGGCGTCGCCCCTGGGATCGACCGCCAGCATGTCGGCGAACCATTTCCCCGCCCAGCCGTTTCGGCTGACCCCGGTGTCGAACTTGATCGCGCGCATCGCCTCGGCGCTGACCTTGGGCGTCGCGGTCATCAGTTCGAGCGCGCGGTTGTCGCGGTTGGTCGTGTCGGTCTCGACCCCCAGCAGCGGCGACCAGTCCGCCGGGTTGAGTTCGCTCCCCGGCCCCGCCGACAGATACGGCGTCGAATTGGCGTTGACGAGGAAACCCGACGCCGGATTCACGTTCCGCGGCACCATCTTCCACGGCACCGTCCCCGGCGCATAGTCGCGCGACGTATCGCCGGGCAGCACGGTCGCATAGTCGTAGCCCGGCTTCCGGTTGGGGAAGCTCGCATTGTAGAAATAGGCAATGTTCCCTGCGGCGTCGGCATAGAGGAAGTTGGTCGCCGGAATGCCCTGCATCGCCAGCGCCTGCTGCCACTCGTCGAACGTGCGGGCACGCGTGAGGCGGTAATATTCCTCGACCATCCTGAGCTGGTCGGCACCGCCGTAGCGCACCGCGAACGCGCCCGATTTGTTGACCACCACCGGGCCTTGGACCGCGCGATAGACGTATTTCGGCACGGGCAGGACGAACGGCCCCCACAATTTCACGCGCAGCCAGATCAGATGCTTTTCCAGCGGCCGCCACTGGCCATCATAGCTGTACTGATCGCCACCCGCGTTCATCTTGAGCTTGTAGACGTCGATCAGATCGGGCCGGTTGACCGTGTTGGTCCAGCCCAGCGTCTCGTTATGCCCGAGTAGCGGATACGGCGCCCCGGGGAACATCGCGCCGGCGAAATTCCAACCGGTCTGCGAATGAACGACGAGTTCGTACCATGCGACCGGCCCGTCCCAGGGCTGGTGCGAGTTCGACACCAGTCGCGTCGCACCGTCGGGCGTCCGCTTCGGCGCGACGACGAACGCGTTCGAGCCGTTGGGCCGCTCGTCGGCGGTCGAGGCAGCCGGGGCGGTGGTCGGCGGATAGTTTTCGGGCGGCGCCTTTTCGGGCGGGAGCGGCTTGTCGCCGACCAACGCGCCGAGCGTCCCGTCCAGCCCGAAGAAGAACGGCGATCGCATCACGAACCCCGTCGCGACGTCGCGTCCGTTGACCGGGAACAATCGCGCCAGCCGCACCTCGCCCGGATGACGCGCGGCATAGGCGTTGAGGCCCGACGCATAGCCGTCGAGCAGCGCGCGGACATCGGCCGGCTGCTTGTCGTAATCGCGATCCACCGTCGCGCGCGCATCGACGAAGTTCAGCGCGAAATCGCCCTCCGCGCCCTTCGCCCCCTCCAGCGCGCCGAGCCGCCCGCGCGTCATCGCCAGCACGCTTTCCAGCGTCGAGAAATCGTCCTCCGCATGCGCGTAGGCGATGCCGTACGCGACGTCGGGATCGGTCTTCCCGTAGATGTGCGGCACGCCCCACGTGTCGCGCGCGATCGTCACGTCGTATTTGTGCGGCGGCGGAGCGTCGGCGGTGGCGGCGGTCAGCGGCTCCCACGTCGCGAGGAAGATCGCGGTCAGCACGATCAGTATGACGAGGCCCAGTCCGATCTTGCGCAACATCCTCGCCCTTCCGCTAAATTAGCGCTGTCCTATACCGGCGGTGCGGCATTAGCATCCTTCGAATGCAACGGCCCTTGTGTTGCTGAAATATCACACCATCTTGGCGGCTAAGGCTAACAGGGACAGATATGAACCTCGAAAAATTCACCGACCGCGCGAAGGGCTTTCTTCAATCGGCGCTGACCGTCGCGATCCGCAACAACAACCAGCAGATCGCACCCGAACATATTCTCAAGGCGCTGCTGGAAGACGAGCAGGGCTTGGCGGCCGGCCTGATCCAGCAGGCGGGCGGCGATCCCAGGAAGGCATCGGCCGAAACCGATCTCGCGATCGCCAAAATCCCCGCCGTGTCGGGTTCGGGCGCGCAAAGCCAGCCCGGCCTCAACAACGACAGCGTCCGCGTGCTCGACCAGGCCGAGGAGATCGCGAAGAAAGCGGGCGACAGCTTCGTTACTGTCGAGCGGCTGTTGGTCGCACTGGCGCTGAGCCTCAACACCGCGGCGGGCAAGGCGCTGAAAGCCGCGGGCGTCACGCCGGAAGGCCTCAACGCCGCGATCAACGCCTTGCGCGGTGGACGCACCGCCGACACCGCGGGGGCCGAGGATCGGTACGACGCGCTCAAGAAATTTGCCCGCGATCTCACGCAAGTGGCGCGCGACGGCAAGCTCGACCCCGTCATCGGCCGCGACGAGGAAATCCGCCGCACGATCCAGATCCTCGCGCGCCGCACCAAGAACAACCCTGCGCTGATCGGCGAACCCGGCGTCGGCAAGACCGCGATCGCCGAAGGCCTCGCGATCCGCATCGCCAATGGCGACGTGCCGGATACGCTGAAAGACCGGCGATTGATGTCGCTAGACCTCGGTTCGCTGATCGCAGGCGCCAAATATCGCGGCGAGTTCGAAGAGAGACTCAAGGGCGTACTAGACGAAGTTAAAGCCGCCGACGGCGACGTCATCCTCTTCATCGACGAAATGCATCAGCTGATCGGCGCCGGGAAGACCGACGGCGCGATGGACGCGTCCAACCTGTTGAAGCCGGCGCTCGCGCGCGGCGAACTGCATTGCGTCGGCGCGACCACGCTCGACGAATATCGCAAATATGTCGAGAAGGATCCGGCCCTCCAACGGCGCTTCCAGCCGGTTTTCGTCGGCGAACCGACGGTCGAGGACACGATCTCGATCCTGCGCGGGCTGAAGGAGAAATACGAGCTGCACCACGGCGTGCGGATCACCGACGCGGCTTTGGTGTCGGCGGCGACCCTGTCGAACCGCTACATCACCGACCGCTTCCTGCCCGACAAGGCGATCGACCTGATGGACGAAGCGGCGTCGCGCATCCGGATGGAGGTGGAGTCGAAGCCCGAGGAGATCGAGACCCTCGATCGCCGCATCATCCAGCTCAAGATCGAGCGCGAGGCGTTGAAGAAGGAGAGCGATGCGGCGTCGAAGGATCGGCTGGCGACGCTCGAAGGCGACCTTGCGAACTTCGAGCAGCAATCGGCCGAACTGACCGCGCGCTGGCAGGCGGAGAAGGACAAGATCGGCGCCGAAGCGAAGCTAAAGGAGCAGCTCGACGCCGCGCGGGTCGCGCTCGATCAGGCGCAGCGCGCGGGCGACTTGGCCAAGGCGGGCGAGCTGTCCTACGGCACCATCCCGCAACTCGAAAAGCAATTGGCCGAGGCGCAAGGTTCGACCAAGGGCGCGATGCTGCGCGAGGAAGTCACCGCCGAGGACATCGCGGCGGTCGTCGCGCGCTGGACCGGCATCCCGGTCGACCGGATGATGGAGGGCGAGCGCGAGAAGCTGCTCCAGATGGAAGAGCAACTCGGCAAGCGCGTCATCGGGCAGGCCGAAGCGGTGCGCGCCGTCTCGACCGCGGTGCGCCGTGCGCGTGCCGGGTTGCAGGATCCCAACCGGCCGCTCGGCTCGTTCCTCTTCCTCGGCCCGACCGGCGTCGGCAAGACCGAACTGACCAAGGCCCTTGCGGAATTCCTGTTCGACGACGCCTCCGCGATGGTCCGGATCGACATGAGCGAGTTCATGGAGAAGCATTCGGTCGCGCGGCTGATCGGCGCGCCTCCGGGCTATGTCGGTTATGAAGAAGGCGGCGTCCTAACCGAATCGGTTCGCCGCCGCCCCTATCAGGTGGTGCTGTTCGACGAGGTCGAGAAAGCGCATGGCGACGTGTTCAACGTGCTGCTGCAGGTGCTCGACGACGGCCGGCTGACCGACGGTCAGGGGCGCACGGTCGATTTCACCAACACGATCATCGTGCTGACCTCGAACCTCGGCTCGCAATTCCTCACCAGCCTGGGTGACGGCGAGGATGTCGCGACGGTCGAGCCGCAGGTGATGGAGATCGTCCGCGCGCATTTCCGCCCGGAATTCCTCAACCGGCTCGACGAGATCGTGCTGTTCCACCGGCTCGGCCAGAGCGAAATGGCGCCGATCGTCGATATTCAGGTCGCGCGCGTCGGCAAGCTGCTGGCGGATCGTAAAATCGCGATCGACCTGACTCCGGCGGCGCGCGACTGGCTCGGTCGCGTCGGCTACGACCCGGTCTATGGCGCGCGTCCGTTGAAGCGCGCGGTGCAGCGTTATCTGCAGGATCCACTCGCCGACCTGATCCTACGCGGCGACGTGAAGGACGGTCAGACGGTCGCGGTCGACGAAGGCGATGGGAAGCTCAGCCTCAGCGTCTCCTGACGCTCCGGGCCTACGGCGCGTCGCGCCCGACATCGCAGGCACAAAAAAGGGCCGCTCCGTAGAGGAGCGGCCCCGATTTTTGGTCTTCAGGTCGGTTTAGAAATCGACCTTCGCACCGACGCGGAAGAAGCGGCCCACGAACAGGCTGTCGCTCCAGGCCGGCTGGAACTGATACAGTCCGTAACCGCCGTTCGGGTCGTAGCTCGGCTTGCGGTCGAGCAGGTTCTTGACGTCGACATACAGCGTCATGCGGTTCTGAACCTTCACCTCGGCGTGACCGTCGAGATAGAAAACCGCCTTGGTGTTGCACTGCACCGGATCGCCATTGTTGTAAGCTAGGATCTGGCCATTGTCGGTGCTCTGCTGGCAATCGCCATACACACCACCCGAGTCGGTCGCGACCTGCGAATAACCAGCGGTGTAGTAGGCGGTCAGGCTGATGTTACCCTGGCCGTTGAAGTCCAGCGTGTTCTGCCAGGTACCGCGCCACTTCGGCGCACCCGAGCAGGCGGTGATGCCGCACTGGCCGAGCGAGTTGTCGAAGCGGTTGACCGTGCCGTCTTCCAGGGTCTGATCAAGGCGCAGCAGCAGCGAGGCGTTTGCGTTCGTGATCCACTTGACGTCGTTCGTGATCGGAACACGGGCCGAGACCGAGAAGTCGATGCCGCGTGCCTGGAACTGGTTCGCGTTCTTGTACTGAGCGGCGATCGTCCCGATCGTCGGCAGCGCCGTCGGGTTCAACGCGTCCGGCACACCCCGCGTAACGACGACGTTCGGAATGTTAACGACACCGTTGTTGGTGTAGTATTGCTGGAAGATGTCGTCCGACGCCGAGGCACCGACGATCACGTTCTTGATCTTCGTCTGCCAGTAATCGACGGTGATCGTGACGGCCGGGATCGGGTTGAGCACGATACCGCCCGTGAACGACGTGGACCGTTCCGGCTTCAGGTTCGGGTTACCCGACGACGTCAGGCCGTAGGTGTAGCCGTTCACGTAAGCCGGGTTCGGCGTAGCCGTACCGGTGGTGTGCGCAGCGCAGAACGCGGCATAGGTCGGTGACGTACACGGCGTCGAGGCGGTCACGAAGCCAGTGGTCGGCAACGCGAACGATTCGCTGAAGCTCGGTGCACGGAAGCCCTTCGAATAGGTACCGCGCAGCTTGATCTGCTCGATCGGCTTGAACTCGGCTTCGAACTTCGGCGAGAACGCCTTCTGACCGCTCGAATAGCTGTCGTACGAACCGAGCGCCTTGAGCTTCAGCTGATCGATGATCGGAACGGTGACTTCGTAACCCGCCGACCAGACGTGGCGGCTACCGACCACGCTGACCGCGTTGATGCTGTAGTAGCGCGCGGCCGGGTTGACCGTGTTGGGCGGGTTCGAGCTCGGCTGGTTGATCGATTCGTAGCGATAGGCACCGGTGACGGCGATGTTGACGTCGCCACCCGGCAGCTTGAACACGTCCTTGTCGACCGACGCCTGGATCTGAGTCAGCTTCGAGATCGAGCGGTTCCGATTGGTCGGGAACACGCCCTGCGTCTGCGCTTCGGTATTCTTCGACGGATCGACGAAGTTGTACGTACCCTTCGCCACCGCGTCCAGGAAGCCCTGGAGGTAGAGATAGCCGCGGTTCTCGGTCTTGAGGATCACCGACGATGCGGTGCCGTTCAAGGCGACGTTCCAGCCATCGCCGATCGTGCCGGTGATGCCACCGGTGAAGCGATAAGTCTTGGTGTCGGTGTCGGTCGTGCGCGTTACCGGCACCAGCCCGGTCAGGCGCGCCAGATTGCCGGCGGCCGCGAACGGGTTGTTCGGGTTGAGCGTACCGTTGGCCGCGGTGCAGCCCGTGGCCACGACGCGACCGGCGGCGTCGACCGAGCCCACGCCCGCGGCGCAGACATAAGCCGGCAGATAGATCGAAGCGACCGTTACCACCGGACCGCCGTTCGCGGTCGAGCTGACCAGGCTGGTTGGGCCCGCATTGTTGCCGCTGGTCTTCGTGTTGTAGTAGTTGGCCATCACATAGGCTTCACCGAACGACCCCAGCTTGAAGGTCGCGCGAGCGTTCAGGCCCTTGCGCTCGATGTTCGAGTTGTACGAACGATACTCGTTGACCAAGTCTTCCTGGCAGACCGTCGCCGGTGCGATCAAGTTACCGGCGCCATCGACACCGCCCGCTGCGCGCTGCGCGGCGGTCAGCGTGTATGCCGTCAGGCCCTGGCAACCCAAAGCCGGGTTGAGCAGCTGGTTGCCGCCGAGCGAAGTGAAGGCTGCGCTGTACGGCCGAACGAACGGCACGGACGTCGATGCGAAGCCGCCGTACGAACCGTTGGCCTGGATGCCGTTGCGGATGCCGTTGAACAAGCAGCCTTGCGCCGCGGTGCCGCAGATCTTGCTCTGGTCGGCGGTGTTGAACGGATAGCCACGGTCACGCAGGAACAGCGGATCGCTCTTCTGATACTCGCCGTTGATGTAAACGTTGAAGCCCTGCTCGTCGAGCTTGCCGTAACCGGCGCTCGCGCTGAGCTTGCGCTCGCCATTGTCGCCACGCTGCGAGATAGCGGCCGAACCGTTCAGGTGCAGACCGGTAATCTCGCGCTTGATGATGACGTTGACCACGCCCGCGATCGCGTCCGAACCGTAAGTCGCCGACGCGCCGTCCTGCAGCACGTCGATGCGATCGACGATCGACGACGGGATCGTGTTGATGTCGACGAAGGTACGATAGCCGTCATCGCCCAGCGGGTAGCTGGCGGTACGCATGCCGTTGAACAGCACCAGCGTGTACGAGTTGTTCAGACCGCGCAGCGACGGCGAGCTGGCGCCCGTCGCGAAACCGAACGACGACCAGCTGGGAGCCGCGGTGCCGGCATTGTTGGCGCTCAGCAGCTGCAGCGCGTCGGCGACGGTGCTGATGCCGCGGTTCTGCAGGTCGGCCGAGGTCACCGAAACGACCGGCGAGGCGGTTGCCGACGCCGGGTTGCGCGTGATCGAGCCGGTGACGATGATGTCGGCGTTCGATGCCTGGGTGTCCTGGGGCTGGTCGGCCGCGGCCGCCACGGGAGGCGCCACAGCGGCAGTAGCGTCCTGCGCCATCGCCGGAGTCGCGAACATCGCCGACACGGCGCCGACGAGCGTCAGCGCGGTGGTGTCACGCAGCGAGCGCGAAAAATTCGAAGTCTTGGTCACGTAGCGGTTTCCCTCGCTTAACCCACGGTCGCTGTTCGCGATCTCGCCGGGCGGTTGCCAAGCCCCTCCACGACGCAATGCGTCTAAAGGGCCATGGAGGCGGGGATTGGAGCGCGGGACCTTCTCTGTAAAGGCAGCTTTGAGTTTGCAGCCGAAATTTCAAAGCGGCTGTAGCTAAAATGACACAGGCTTGTGGCAGCACCGAAACCGCCTCGACACTAATGTCGGGCGGCTGGCAACCGGTCGGAAAGCGAAGTGCCTGGGATGCCGGGAGCGGCGAACCGCCCCCGGATCCGGTAGCTCAGAACTTGAATGTGGCGCCTGCCTTGAACGTCCGGCCGATGAGGCCGGCCGCGTGCCAGGATGCCAGATAGTTGGTCTGGGTGGCATAGGCGGTGTTCGCGAACGTCGGTGCGCGCGCACCGAACACATTGCCCACGGTCAGCGAGAACGAGAACTGATCGCTCACCTTCGCGCCGAGGTTCAGGTCGGTGTAGATGAACTTCTTGACGTAGCAGAACTTCTCGACCGGCTGACCCGCGACCTTGTAGATCGCCGCGTTGCACGAGATGTCGCCGTTGACCGACGATGCCTGGTCGGCGGCGACCGCCTTGATGCGGCTGATATAATAGGTCGTGGCGGTCAGCGAGAACGGACCGGCGACCAGCGAGTTCTGCCAGTTGCCGCGCCAGCGTGGCGTACCGCCGCCCGACGACAGATCTTCCGGACCCACCGTGCCGGCATATTTCTGCACCGCGCCGCCCGTCGGATGCAGGTCGTACTGCAGCGTCTCCTGGACGTCGAGGCGGCTTTCGAACCGCACGCCGTCCGAGATCGGAATGCGCGCATCGAGGCTGAACTCGAGGCCCGAGACGACCAGGTACGCCGAGTTCACGTACGGCGCGTTGAGCACGAGCAGACGCGGCAGCGAGTTGAGGTTCGAGGGATCGGCGCCGTCGATGACGTTGCACGAATAGCCCGCGCCGATCGCGGCGACCTTGGCGCAGCCCGCCGCCGACGCAGCGGCGGCCGATGCGAAGGTCTGGTTCGCGACCGAATAATAAGCGTTGATCGCATCGGCCACCAGCGGACCGGTGATGATCAGGTTCGACTTCTTCACGCGGAAGTAATCGGCCGTGAACGTCAGCCACGGCACCGGATCGATGATCGCACCCGCCGTGAAGCTGCGCGAGATTTCCGGCTGGATGTTCGGGTTACCGACGAAACCGCGGCCCAGGCTGTAGGCCGCCGTGTAGCCGGCATTGCCCGGGTGAGCCGCGACGAACGCGGCGTTCGGGGTGTAGCCGACGAAGCCCGAGAACGAGCTGCGCGGATCCGATTCGGCGAAGGTCGGGGCACGGAAGCCCTCCGAATAGGTGCCGCGCAGCGCGACGCCCTTCACCGGCTCGAACTTCACGCCGACCTTCGGCGAGAACCGGCCGATGCCCGTCGAATAATGGTCGTAGCGGCCCGACACCTGGATATCGAGGATGCTGAGGACCGGCGCGTCGAGTTCGAAATAGCCGGCCCAGACCGAGCGCTTGCCGAACGCCTGCGCGGTCGAGACGCCCGGCAGGTCGAGGTTCGGGTTGATGCTGCGGTTGTTCAACTCCTCGCGGCGGAACTGGCCGCCGACCGCGAGCTGCAGATCGCCGCCCGACAGCGTCATCAGCTTGCCGCTGACCGTCGCGTCGACCGTGAACTCGGTCGAATCCGACTTCGCGCGGATCGGCGGCGCTACCATGTCGCGCACCGCCTGGCTGTTCAGGCTCGGGTTGACGAAGTTGTAGGCGCCCGTGTTGATCGCCTTGACCAGGCCGGCCAGGTTGAACGGACCGGTCTGCTTCGCGTCGAGGTTGTCGCGCGAATAAGCGGAATTGATGTTCCAGTTCCAGTTATCGCCGATGCTGCCCTTCAGCCCGCCGGTGATCCGGTAGACCGTGTTGACGCGGCTGCGGACCGCCGGGATGTCGCCGAACAGATAATAGATACGCGCAGCGCCGGCGGCCGGGTTGGCGGCAAAAGCGGCGGCGTAGGGGTTGTTCGGGTTGAGCGTGCGGCCGGCGGTCGCCGGATCCGCGCAGTTCACGCCCGACGGGCAGATCCACACCGGCAGAACGATGCCGGGAGCGCTCGTCGCGGTCGCCGGGCTGCCGCCGAATGCCTGGGTCTGGCGGATCGCAGCCGGCGCGCCGGTCAGCGTGACACGGTTGCTCGAATAGCTGCCCGACAGATAGCCTTCGATGCTGCTACCGAGACGGAAGCTGGCGCGACCGACGAAGTCGTAGCGCTCCTGCTTCGGCAGGAAGATCGCATATTCCTTCTGAATGTCGTGCGCGCAGGCGGTGCCGATGCGCGACGCCGTATTTTCCGAGAAGGTGCCGTACGGACAGTTGGCGAGCGGGGTCAGCGAGTTGAAGATCGCCGGGGTCGTCGCGTTGGCGACCGAACCCGCCAGCGGGTTGTTGAGGTCGGTCTGGGTCGTACGCGTGACAACCGCGTTCGTCGTCGCCGTGGTCAGCGTGTCGTCGGCACGGTTGTTGTCGTTGCCGCCGATCGCGCGCAGGTCGAGCGTGTTGAACGGGAAGCCGAGCGAGTCGTTGGTGACGAGGCCGCTACGGTCGTAATCGGCACCGATATAGATGTTGAAGCCTTGCGTGTTGTAGTCGCCGAACCCGGCGAGCAGGCGCGCGCGATACTTGGGCAGGTCGCCCCGCTCCGACACGCCGCCGTCGATGCCGCCTTCGACACCGTTCACGGTCTTGCGCGTGATGATGTTGACCACGCCGCCGATCGCGTCCGCGCCGTACAGCGACGAGGCGCCGTCCTTCAGCACCTGCACGCTGGCGACGTTGACCATCGGGATCGAGTTGAGATCGACGTAATTGTTGTGACCGTCGTCGTTCAGCGGGAAGTTGGCCGACCGCTGACCGTCGATCAGCGTGATCGTCGACGACACGCCGAGGTTGCGCAGCGAGACCGCCGAGCCACCGGCCGAGAAGCCGCTCGAGAAGCCGTTGCCGATCGACCCCGCGCCGTCGGCCGAGATCGAACGCACCGCGTCGGACACGTTGGTGATGCCCGCCTTGTCGAGCGTCTCCGCGGTCAGCACGGTCACCGGCGACGCGGTGGTCGTCAGACCCTTCGTGCTGAACAGCGTACCGGTCACGACGATGTCGGCCGAATCGGACGCTGCCGTCTGATCGTCGGCGGCAGCCGGCGCTGGCGTGGCGTCAGGCGCAGCGGTTTGCGCGTGTGCCGGCATCGCCAGCAAGAGAATTCCGAGCGGAGCCGCGGTCGCGAGCAAGCGGCGCTTCGACGTCGAGCGAGTGAAAGCCATGGTGGTAGACATCCCCAATATGGGATCGGACCGGCGCACGGACCCTCCGCTCGCCAGCCAAATCCCCCAAAAACGGTCGCAAGCCCTCCAGCCCAACCGATCACGCTTCGTCGCGGAGGGCGTCCGTCAAGTAAAGGGGATGCAATATACGGGGTGACGATTGTTGCTGGTTTGTAACTAGTTTGCCACAATGGGTCAGAATTGGTGTCTTATCACGATAGGACAGTCGGCCGCATTGCCTACCGCGTGCCCGACATCGGCCCCGCCACCAATAAAGGGTCGATCTTCGCACTCCACCAGCGCAGCGACCAGTGCAGGTGAGCGCCGGTAACGCGCCCGGTCGCTCCCGAATAGGCTATGACCTGACCGCGTAGCACGCGCTGGCCCGGCGACACCAATATCCGCGACAGATGCATGAACGCGCTTTCGACGCCCATGCCGTGCGCGACCAGCAGCAGGTTGCCCTCGAGCAGGAAGGCGTGATCCGACGCCAGGGTAACGACGCCGTCGGCCGGTGCGAGCACCGGCGTGCCTTGCGGGACGGCGATGTCGATGCCCGAATGATACGCCCCCGCCACGCCGTTCCGATAGATGCGCTGCGAGCCGAACAACGTCGAAATGCGCCCGGTTGCCGGCCACAGGAACGGCTGACGCCATCCCTGGCTATCCACCGGCACTTTGCGCGCGGCGTTGATCTGCGCGATTTCGCCGGGGCGGATACGGTCGAAATCGGCGGGCGGGACGGGGAATTTGGGGAGTGTGGCCAGCCGCGAGATCGCCCAGGCGCGCGGGCTGATGCTGAGCGTGCGCGAAATGGTTTCCCCGCTCGCCGACCGCGCCTCCAGCATCGCGACGGGTCGGGCATCGCGGTCGAACGCGATCACGAACGATCCGTCCGCCGCGATCGGCACGGGCGCGCCGTCGAGCATCAGGGCGGACGTCCCGGCGGGCGCCATGCCGAGTACTAACCCGCCCTGGATCAAGCTGCCCTTCAGCACGAAATCGCCGAGCGGCACCGGCGGCGCCTTGGGTACCGGACGCGTTGGCGTCACGATGACGGCGGGCGGCAAGGCTTGCGGCGCGGGTGCTGCTTCCACGCAACTACCGCTGGCGATCAGGACGGCGAACCCCGCCACCCATCGCCGCGCACGCTTCATGCCTTAGTTTCGGCCTCGAGCGCGAAGCTTGCGTCGGCATAGGCTTCCTGCCGCGCCACGCTCCAGTAACGAAGATCGTCGAGATCGATCGCCGCCCCCGACACCGCGCACGTCACATGGTTGCCCGGCGTGAGCACGCGAAAGCCGTTCGCCATATAATGGAGCCGCGCCGGCCGGTCGGTATTGGACATCAGCATTGGCGGTTCCTCAAAGCAAAGTCGGCTGGTCGGGCGTCGGTTTAGCATAGGTTTTGGGTGCCGTCCCCTCAACCCGCGCGGCAACCTCGCCGTCCCCGAACCGGACAGTGAGCGCACCCGCCTTGCGCGCCGCAGCCGCCGAACTGAGCACGCCGCCCGTGCGATCGGTCACCAGCGCATAGCCGCGGTCGAGCACGTGTTTCGGATTGAGCGCCTCGATCAGCTTGAACGTCTGGTCCATCCGCTGCCGCGCCGCTGCGATGCGTTGCGTGAGCAGCGCTGGCCGCAACGCGCCTGCCGTCCGATCGAGTTCGCCCCGCGCCACCGTCACCCGGCGTTCGAGCGCGCGGTCGAGCCGTTGCCCCGCATCGTCTGCGCGCTGGCGCTGCGGGCCGAGCAAGGCGTCGCGCTTGGGCAGCAACCGCGCCTGCGCCTCGACGCGCTCGCGCCCGCGCTCGACGTAGCGCCGCGCGCACCGCTCGCTGCGTTGGGCGTAAGCGTCGAGGCTGAGCCGCAGATCGGCGAGCACCGGCACCGCCAGTTCCGCCGCCGCGGTCGGGGTCGGCGCGCGTAGATCGGCGGCGTGGTCGCAGAGCGACGTGTCGGTCTCGTGGCCCACCGCGGAGACGATCGGGATCGAGCAACCCGCGACCGCGCGCACGACCACCTCCTCGTTGAACGCCCACAAATCCTCGATCGACCCGCCGCCGCGCGCGACGATCACCAGATCGGGCCGCGGCAACGCGCCGCCGGGCTCGAGCGCATCGAACCCGCGCACCGCCGCCGCGACTTCCTCGGCCGCGCCCGCCCCCTGCACCTTGACCGGCCAGACGATCACGCGCGTCGGACACCGATCGGCGAGGCGGTGGAGGATGTCGCGGATCACCGCGCCGGTCGGCGAGGTCACCACACCGATCGTACGCGGCATGAACGGCAGCGACTTCTTGCGCGCCTGATCGAACAGCCCTTCCGCGCCCAATTGCGCCTTGAGCTTCTCGAACAGCGCCATCAGCGCGCCCTCGCCGGCCAGTTCCATCCGGTCGATCACGATCTGGTATTTGGAGCGGCCGGGATACGTCGTCAGCTTGCCGCTCGCGATTACCTCGATCCCGTCCTGCGCGGTGAAAGGCAGCAAGGCCGCCTGCCCCTTCCACATCACGCCGTCGATCACCGCGGCATCGTCCTTCAGCGCCAGATAGACGTGTCCCGACGCCGCGCGCTTATAGCCCGATATCTCGCCGCGCAGCCGCACGCGGCCGAACTCGCCCTCGACCATGCGCTTGAGCCTGTTGGACAGTTCGCCGACGCTTTCGGGCGCCGCATTGTCGCCTGGCATGGCCTCGGCTACCAGCCGCGGCGAATCTTCGGGAAAAGGGTCTGGCATGAACGTCCTGCTGATCGGATCGGGTGGACGCGAACATGGCCTCGCGTGGAAGCTCGCGCAATCGCCGCTCCTGACAAAACTCTATGCCGCGCCGGGAAATCCTGGGATTGCCGAGGAGGCCGAGGTCGTCGCGCTGGACGTCGCCGATCACGCGGCGGTGGTCGATTTCTGTCGGTCGCACGACATTGGCTTGGTCGTGGTCGGCCCGGAAGCACCGCTCGTCGCCGGCATCACCGACGACCTCCGCGCCGCCGGTTTTGCCGTGTTCGGGCCGAGCAAGGCCGCCGCGCAACTCGAAGGATCCAAGGCTTTCACCAAGGCCGTCTGCGACCGCGCGAACATTCCCACGGCTCGCTATCGCGCTGTCCATTCGCGCGACGAAGCACGTGACGCGCTCGACGCGTTCGGCGCGCCGGTCGTCGTGAAGGCCGACGGCCTCGCCGCGGGCAAGGGCGTGACCGTGGCGATGACGATGGCCGAAGCGATCGAGGCGGTGGTCACGCTGTTCGCCGAGCCGGGCTCCAGCGCGGTGATCGAGGAATTCCTGACCGGCGAGGAAGTCAGCCTGTTCGCGCTGACCGACGGAACCACGATCGTTCCGTTCGGATCGGCGCAGGACCACAAGCGCGTTGGCGACGGCGATACCGGGCCGAACACCGGCGGGATGGGCGCCTACAGCCCCGCGCGCGTGCTGTCCGCTGCGCTCGAACGCCACGCGCTGACCGAGATCGTCGCCCCCACCGTCTCGACGCTGGCGGCGGAGGGGATGCCCTATTCGGGCGTCCTCTACGCCGGGCTGATCCTGACCGCGGACGGCCCCAAGCTGATCGAATATAACGCGCGGTTTGGCGATCCCGAATGTCAGGTCCTGATGATGCGACTGGAGAGCGACCTGCTCCCGCTGATGCTCGCGGTGGCGGAAGGGCGGCTGGCCGACGCCCCGCCGCCGGTGTTCCGCGACGAGGTCGCGCTGACCGTTGTGATCGCTGCCAAAGGCTATCCCGGCACGCCCCAAACCGGCGGCGCGATCCACGGCGTCGCCGACGTCGCCCCCGCCAAAGTCTTCCAGGCGGGCACCAAGCTCGTCGACGGGCAGCTCGTCGCCGCGGGCGGGCGCGTCCTCGCGGTCACCGCCACCGGCCCCACCGTTCGGGCCGCGCAAACCGCTGCGTATCGCGCGGTCGATGCGATCGATTTCCCCACCGGCTTCTGCCGCCGCGACATTGGCGCCAAAGAGGTGGCGCGGGAGGCGTAACGGTCGCGCCGCCACCAATAAAAAGGGGCGCCGGTCTCGCGACCGACGCCCCTTTTTTGCCGATAGAAAGGCTCAGGCGAAGCGGACGCGAGCCGCAACAGCCTGACGACGGCGGAGCGCACCACCGATCGCGCCAAAGCCCAATACCATCATCGCCCAGGTAGCGGGCTCGGGAACGCCCGGCGTGATGACGATATTGGAAGGCAGGCTGAACGACAGTTGCGCATCCGTCTCTTGCCGGTCGGCATAGAAGAGAACGAACGAGTGCGAACCCGCCCCAAGGTTGACATTGGCATTCTGCGTCGTCGCCGCATGGATACCGCCATTCTGCAGCGCCGATACGCCATCGACGAACAGGAAGGCGTCGTCATCGGCGCTGATCGAGAACAGCACCGACTGAGCGGCGTTCAGGAAGAAATTGCCGGAGAAGATCGCGGTCTGGAAACCGTTCTGTCCCCCGTTGGATGACCCGGCACCATTGGTCGGGAAGAACGTCGTATCGGTGAAGGAGTTGCCGGCGATGAGGCCGGTCCCCGTCGACACGACGTTGATGTTCGGCGCGCCCGGCGTCCACCAATAGAGTTCTTTCGTGACGGGGTTGTAATCGACCGCGTTCAACGGGTTGGCGGCCGTGATCACGGGCAGGCCGTTCGGCCCGAGCGTCGTTAGCACGCCGTTCGTAAAGCTGCCCGATGCGCCAGTGCCGCTGATATCACGGTTATTGTCCTGAACGGTGAAGTACTGGACCGACATCTGAGCCTGAGCCGGTGTCGCGGCAATGGCAGCCGCGACGACGGCGCCAGCGGCGAGAAGTGTGGTTTTCATTATATATCTCCCCAATGGACTAAGGCCCACGAAGCGGGCCGATCGACTCACGCTTGATACACTTTGATCGAAGTTAACGGATTTTAACCGATCAATGATTGCAGGAATACGACATGTCCCACGGTGGGACGGCTCGGTCTCGCCCCGAATCTCTGAGACAATCCGGCGGACAACAATGGCGACGTAGTGCAGGGCTAGCTACAAATGTAATGTTGTAACATTCTGTTCTGCTGGCATTCAGGAAAGCGGTGCGACAACCCTTACGGGACCGGAACGTAGCCGGCCCAGTTAGCCGAGGGGAATTGTCATGCAGTCCAAGCCTGCCTTGCTGATGGGGCTTAGCGCCCTGCTCCTTACGTCCGCCGCGCCGGTGCCGCTCGTCGCACAGCGCACCGTGGTCCCACCGCGCGACGATTATTCGCCGGTGCGCTGCCGCGTCGGCCAGCCCGAATACAATTATGCGCCGATGCCGGTCGTGCCGCAGCCGCGCCGCGGCAGCACCAAGGTCGACAAGAGCGCGGATTCGATCGTCGTCACCGGATCGCTGGCCAAGCGTGGTGAGCGCCGCCGCGCCGAAGCCATACCGTCCTACGCACCGCCTTCGCCGCCCGCGCCCCCGCCACCCGTCATGGCGGCGCCGATGAGCACGGCCGCGAACGGTGGCTACGCCCCGCCTTACGGCAGCAAACAAAACACCGAACGCTATGATGGCAAGGCGGTCGCATCGATCCAGTCGGTCGCCGCCGCGCCGGTCTCCACCTTCTCGGTCGATGTCGATACCGGATCCTACGCGAACGTCCGCCGCTTCCTCAGCGATGGCGGCACGCCGCCACCCGACGCAGTGCGGACCGAGGAGATGATCAACTATTTCCGCTACGATTATCCGCGCCCGTCCGACCGGACGCAGCCGTTCAGCGTGACCACCGATGTCGCCAAGACGCCGTGGAACCCGGCGACGCGGCTGCTCCGCATCGGACTGCGGGGCTATGACGTCTCCACGAACGACCGCCCACGCGCGAACCTGGTGTTCCTGGTCGATGTGTCCGGGTCGATGAACGAAGCCGATAAATTACCGCTGGTGAAATCGGCGCTGACGACGCTCGCCAACCGCCTGCGCCCCGACGATCGCGTATCGATCGTGGTCTATGCCGGTAATGCCGGGATCGTGCTCGAACCGACGAGCGACAAGCGCTACGTCAAGGCGGCGCTCGATTGCCTGCAAGCGGGCGGGTCGACCGCGGGTGGGGCCGGCATCAAGCTGGCCTACGACACCGCGCGGGCCAATTTCGTGCGCGGCGGGATCAACCGCATCTTCCTGGCGACCGACGGTGACTTCAACGTCGGGATCAGCGACAACAAGACGCTGGAAGAAATGGTCAAGGCACAGCGCGACGACGGCATCACGCTGACCACGCTCGGCTTCGGCCAAGGCAATTACAACGAAGCGATGATGGAAAAGATCGCCGATGTCGGGAACGGCAACTACGCCTATATCGACAGCGAGCGCGAGGCCGAAAAGGTGCTCGACGACGAGCTCTCCGCGACGATGGTGACCATCGCCAGGGATGTGAAGGTCCAGGTCGAGTTCAACCCCGCCGCCGTCAAGGAATACCGCTTGATCGGCTATGAGAACCGCGCGCTGGCTGAGGAGGACTTCAACAACGATGCGGTCGATGCCGGCGACATGGGCGCGGGGCATCAGGTGACGGCGCTGTACGAGATCGTCCCAGCGAACGGTGCGGGCTGGCTTCCCGACCGCCGCTATCCGGCCAATGCGCGGCCAAATCGCCCAGCATCGGTCGGCGCGAACGAGCTCGCGTTCGTCAAGCTGCGCTACAAGCTGCCCGAAGGCGGCGCGTCGCGGCTGATCAGCCGGCCGATCCCGGCATCGCTGATGGTCAGCGCGGCGTATCCGTCCGGCGACATGGCGTTCGTCACAGCGGTCGCGGCGTTCGGCCAGAAGCTGCGCGGCGACAAGTATCTGGGCAGCTATCGTTATGCCGACATTCAGCGGCTGGCGGGATCGCCCAACGGCTATTGGCGGCAGGAATTCGTCCGCCTGACCGGCATGGCCGGTGGACGCGGCGCCGCCGACTGATCGGCGTCTCTGGCGTATCGCCCGTCGCCCGCTTAGGGTGGCGGGCGATAGCTTTTTGGGGACCTTATGCAGACGTCAACGATGAGCCCCGGCGGGGCCGCCGACGCTTTTTATAGCTGGACGATCATCGGCCTGATCGTGATGGCGATCGCCGCGGTGATCGTCGTCGCCGGCATCATCTACGGCCGCCGCCAGGCCGCCGAACGCCATCGCGCCGAAGAAGCCGCAGAGGAGCGCGCGGACGAAGCCGGCGTCGACCTGCCGCCCGAAACGGACCCGGTCGCGGCCGAGACCAATGTCGAACCCGTCGCCAAGGAGCCCGACCACGATCTGCCGGTAAAGGCCGAGCCGGTCCCGGCGCCCGAGCCCATGCCGGCGCCGAAACCGGCCCCTGCGCCTGCTCCGGTCGCGCCACCGATACCGAAGCCGGAACAGGCTCCTGCCCCGGTCGCACCGCCCGAACAGGCACCCGATCCCGAACCGGCGCCTGCTCCGGTCGAAGCCGCACCTCCCCCGCCGCCGCCCGCGCCGGAGCCCGCGCCGAACTTCGCCGGCGCGCTTGCGCTGACCACGATCAAGGGGCTGGGTCCGAAAGTCGCGGCAATGCTCGCCGAGCGCGGCATCACGCAGGTCGATCAACTCGCCGCGCTGACATCCGATCAGGCGAGCGAGCTCGACGTCCAACTCGGCGCGTTTACCGGCCGCATGGGGCGCGACCGCTGGATCGATCAGGCGAAGCTTCTCGCGAGCGGCGACACCGCCGCCTACGAAGCGGAGTTCGGGAAGCTGGGTTAGGACCGCTCGCGGCTGACCAGCAACTTGTCGATCCGCCGCCCATCGAGATCGACCACTTCGAACGTCCAGCCCTGCTCGGTGACGCTCTCGCCTTCCGCCGGCAGGCGCCGGAACGCGGCGAGCGCGAACCCCGCGGCTGTGGCGTAATCGCGGTCGTCGGGCAGATCGAGATCGAGCTTTTCCGCGAGCAGATCCGCTGACGCCGAGCCGGCGACGAGATAGCTGCCATCGTCGCGATGGACGAAATCGGGCGCTTCGTGCGGATCGGTGTCCGACGCGAAGTCACCCGCAATCGCCGCGAGCAGATCGGCGGGCGTCACGATCCCTTCGAAATGGCCGTATTCGTCGTGGATCAGCGCCATCGGCACCTCGGCACGGCGCAGGCGGACGAGCGCGTCCATCGCGTCGAGCTGATCGATCACCACCGGTGCCGCGCGCATCAGCACCTTGAGGTCGAGCGGTTCGCCCTTGATCGCCGCCGCGACGATGTCGCGCGCCTGGACGACCCCGATCACCGCATCGACCGATCCTTCGGCGACCGGCAGGCGCGTGTGCGGCGACGCCGCGAGTTTCTCACGAATGCCCGCGGGATCGAGCCCGATATCGAGCCATTCCACTTCGGTACGCGGCGTCATGACCTCGCGCACGGGGCGGTCCGCCAGCCGCACGACGCCTGAGATGATCGAACGTTCGTGCTCCTCGATAACGCCCGATTTCGACGCCTCGGCGACGATCAGATGTAGTTCCTCGGCAGTGACCTGGTCCTCGCTCTCGCGCCGCATGCCCAGCACCCAGAAGATCGCCTTGCTGGTCGAATCGAGCAGCCACACGACGGGCGCCGCCGCCTTCGACAGCCAGGTCATCGGGATCGCCATCACCGCTGCGATCGGTTCGGGCGAGCGCAGTGCGATCTGCTTGGGTACCAGCTCGCCGACGATCAGCGAGACGAAGGTCGTGACGCCGATCACCAGTACGAAGCCGACGGTCTGCGCGGTTTCGTGGCTCAGGCCCAGCGGCTCGAGCCGGTCGGCGGTCGGGCCGCCCAGCGCCTCGCCCGAATAGGCACCCGACAGCACCGCGATCAGCGTGATACCGACCTGGACGGTCGATAGGAACTTGCCGGGATCGGCGGCGAGTGTCAGCGCCGCGCGTGCCCCCCTGCTGCCGGTCCGCGCCAACGCCTCCAGCCGTGCCTTGCGCGACGAGGCTATCGCGAGTTCGCTCATCGCGAATACGCCGTTCACCGCGACGAGCACGAGGATGATGACGACGTCGATCCAGGGATAGGGTGCCATGATGCGGGGTCAGCCTATACGGGCGCGGGCGCGGTGCGCAACCGATCCCCGCTAGCGGCGGCTGAGGAAGAAGTCGCGCAGCAACCCCGCGGCCTCGCTTTCGCCGATCCCGCCATAGACTTCGGGGCGGTGATGCACCGTGGGCTGCGCGAACAGCATCGGGCCGTGTTCGACCGCGCCGCCCTTCGGATCGCTTGCACCGTAATAGAGCCGCGCGATCCGGGCATGCGCGATCGCGCCGGCGCACATCGCGCAGGGTTCCAGCGTTACCCAGAGATCGCAGTCACTCAGCCGGTCGTCGCCGATCGCCTCGGCCGCCCGGCGAATCGCCAGCATCTCGGCGTGCGCGGTCGGATCGTGCAGCCCGCGCGGCGCATTGGCCGCGGTGGCGATGATCTCCCCGCCGAACACCACCGCCGCGCCGACGGGGACCTCCCCCTCGGCAGCGGCAGCGGCGGCCGCATCGAGCGCGGCGCGCATCGGGGCCGGTAGCGCGAACCCGCTTATTGCGCGGTCGCCGTATTGGCCGGGGCAGGCTCGCCAGGCTTGTTGATGCTGACCTTTGGCACTTCGATCGTCTTGTTCTCGGTTCCCACGGTCACCGTGGCCATATTGGCTGTTACAGCAGGTGCAGAGCCGCCCTCGAGTTTGACGGTCGGCAGCGTGCCGGCAGTGCCGTTCAGGCGCAGCATGCCCGTGGCGAGCAGGATGATGACGACCACGGCCGCGAGGCCGACCAGAGCGAGCAAGAAACGCATTATAATCCCTCCTGTAATCGAATCGTTGTCGTAATAAACCACTATTGCCGCGCGGGGTTGCATCGACCCGCAGCGAATCTGTTGACCTTCGCGGCGCATGCCGCTATCCGCGCCACCTTTCCGGGCAACCGCCCGAAACTCAGGATTAATAGCATGTCGCGCATTTGCGAGCTGACCGGCAAGGGCCGGCAGGTGGGTAACAACGTTTCCCACGCCAACAACAAGACCAAGCGTACGTTCCTGCCCAACCTGCAGAACGTGACGCTGATGTCGGACGCGCTGGGCACGTCGGTGAAGCTGCGCGTATCGACGCACGGTCTGCGCTCGGTCGAGCACAACGGCGGTCTCGACAATTGGCTGGTGAAGACGAGCGACGACGATCTGTCGCTGCGCGCCCGCCGCTTGAAGCGCGACATCAAGAAGAAGCTGAGCGCCGCCGCAGCGGCATAAGCCGATTCGCTGCGAAGCTTGAAGGCCCGCCTTTCCGATCCGGAAGGGCGGGCTTTTCGCGTCCGGGCTACAAGTCCAGCCTGAACTTCATCAGCAACGTGCGTTGAAGGAAGAACTGGTTGTCGTCGCTGACCATCCACAGGATCGTCGCTTCGCCCTCGCGCGTGATCGCCAACCCTTCGTAATTATCGACCGTCAGCGGCGCGTCGAATCGCGCGATCTCGCGGCCAGTGAAGATTTGGCCGGGCTTGATGCCGTGTACGTCGATGACCGTCAGTACGGCGCTCCAGCGAAACGGCAGCGCAAACCGGCGGTTGAGCACCAGGATCCGCCCGTCGGGCAATTCGGTCGCGTCGCTGGGGTCGTAGCCGTCGGGCGGGCGATACGACGCGAGCATGGCGCTGTCCGGCTGCGTCACCGGATCGCCGGGGAACAGCAGCAAATCGCGCACCGGCCGGTCCTGCCGGTCGGTTTCGGCGATTACTAGAAAGCGGCCGTCGCGCAGCCGGACCAGCGATTCGGCGCCGCCATTCCTCTCCCAACGCGCCATCGCCTTCGGCGCCGCTTGATCAGCCGGCAGCGTCAGCCCCGGTCCGTAACGCCAGATCGCGTTGGCGCGTTCGAACCCGACCCACACCTGCCCGCTCGCCGGATCGACCGTCATCGATTCGCTGTCGCGCTCGCGCTTCTCCCAGCCGATGCCGGGCCCCGCGGGGAGATCGCCGAACGCGGGTTCGCCGACGCGGAATTGCGCGTCCATCCGGAACCGCACGATATCGCCATAGTCGCTCAGCAACGTGAAGCGGTCGCCGGCGACGCTCAGCGACGAAAACCCGCCAAATGCGTCGTCACGGCTCGTCAGGCTCACCCCGCCCAAAAAAGTCAGCGCACCGACGCGGCGCTTGGCCGGATCGTCGGCGTCGAGCGAGACCGGGCGGGCGACGATATCGGCGTCCCGGCCCAGGATCGGCCGCTGGTCGCGCCAGCTCGCGGTCAGCTGCGTCACGATTAGGAGTATCAGGAACAGGCGCAGCCATCGCATCGCCGCCCTCATAGCGGCGTCGCCCGCCAGCGCGAGGCCCAACAGGCTTAACGGCGGATAACGGATGCATTCAGCATCCACTCAAAGCGAATCGGGCAGAAGCTCTCCATCGACGGCGATCGCCGCCGAGTGTTTTTGAGAGACGGTAAGGAGACGATCCATGTTGAAGAAACTGAGCCTCGTCGGCGCCGCGCTCGTGATGACCGCCACCGCGGTTATTCCCGCCGCGCCCGCCATGGCGCAAAGCCGCTACGATCGCGGCTATCGCGACAACGGCTATGACCGCGGCGGTTACAACAACCGCTATTACGACAACGGCCGCACGTATCGCGGCTACGACCAGAACTACCGCAACTATCGCACGCCGCGCGAGTGCAAGACCGACCGCGGCACGATCATCGGCGCGATCGCCGGCGGCCTGCTCGGCAACGTCGTTGCCGGCCGTGGCGACCGGTTGCTTGGCACGGTGATCGGCGGTGCGGGCGGTGCTTTGGCCGGTCGCGAAGTCGCGAAGTCGGGGCAGCCCGGTTACTGCCGCCGCTGAGGTTCGCCGGCTCGGTTCCGTCTAAATCAACGGGCGCCGCAGCCGGCACTCCCTCCCAAGGTTTCTCCCGGGTCGCTTATCGGGAGAGATAGTCCCTCGCGTAGCGTTTGAGGGCGGAGACCGGTCCCGAAAGGGGCCGGTCTCTTGTTATGCGAGCCGGCGGCTCGCACGGCCGGCGGACGGCGCCAGCCGATCCGGCCGAGGGCGCTCGTTCAGTCGTCTTCGATTGCATCCCCCGCCGCAGCGCCCTCCAGCGCCGCCCGCGCTATGCCCGCCCCGCGCAGCAATGCCGCGACCCGGTCGGGAATACTCGCGACGTCGAACGGCTTCGTCACATAATCGTCCGCGCCGCCTTTGTCGGCGAGGTCGATGTGCAAGTGACTGGCTTTGCTGGTCAGCATCATGATCGGCAGGTTGGCGATCTCGGCATGGTCGCGGAGTCCGCCAGGATATGCATGCCCGATCGCCCGGGCAGCATCTGGTCCAGGATGACCAGATCGGCCTTGTTGTCCAAAATTCCCGCAACGGCATCGTCGCCGTGGCGGATCGGGATCACCTCGTGCTCGGCCTGTTCGAGCACCGGAGTAATCAGGTCGATCACCACATCGTCGTCGTCGACGATCACGATCTTGGCCACAAAAGCTCTCCTTTGCTACGATGCGCCGACTGAACGCGCGCCGTGCGCGGGTGCTCCGCGACAACGTGGTGAACAATCGGTTTTGGGGATAAGGTTGGCGAGCGTGCGCTAGGTCCGGCAGCAGCCGACGACGAAGCCGTCGGCCGGGTTCGGCTTGGCGCCGACCCGCCGGCCGTGTCGGGCGCTTGCGCGACCGGCGCGGAAGCTGGCTTCCGCGCCTGCGCCCGTCAGTACATATGTTGCCCGCCGTTGATGCTCAGTGTCGATCCGGTCACGAAGCCGGCATCTTCCGCCACCAGGAACCCGACGGCGCGCGCGATTTCGCTCGCCTGGCCGAGCCGCCCGACCGGGATTTTGGCGACGATCTTCGCCAGCACGTCGGCCGGCACCGCCGCCACCATGTCGGTGTCGATATAGCCCGGTGCGATCGCATTGACCGTAATGCCGAACCGCGCGCCTTCCTGCGCCAGCGCCTTGGTGAAGCCGTGGATGCCCGACTTCGCGGCGGCGTAATTTACCTGGCCGTACTGACCGGCCTGGCCGTTGATCGACCCGATATTGACGATCCGACCCCAGCCGCGCTCCTTCATGCCCGGGAACACCGCCTTGGCCATCGTGAAGCAGCCGCCGAGATTGGTGTCGATCACCTCGTTCCACGCCGCCTTGTCCATCTTCAGCAAAGTGCCATCGCGCGTGATGCCGGCATTGTTGACCAGCACATCGACCGCGCCGACCTCGTCCGCGACCTTCTGCACACCCGCCTGCGCGTCGTCGTAATTGCCGACGTCGAACTTGACGGTCTTGATCCCGGTGCGGTCGGTGAAGGCCTTGGCACGCTCGTCATTGCCGGCATAATTGGCGACGACGGTCATCCCCATATCCTTGAGCGCGAGGCTGATCGCCTCGCCGATGCCGCGGGTGCCGCCGGTCACGATCGCAACGCGTGCCATGTCTTCTCTCCTAGTTTCGCTCGCGGTTCGCGAGTCGTTGGTCGTTACGCTATTGAGCGCCCGTCCACCCGGCAAGTTCCCGCGACATGATTGTCGTCAGCATCGTGATGCTGTCGGCGCTGTCGTTGAGGCAGGGGAGGTAGGCGAAGTCGGTGCCGCCCGCCGCGCGGAACGTCTCGCGCCCGCGAATGTCGAGTTCCTCGAGCGTCTCCAGGCAATCGGCGGAAAAGCCCGGCGCGACGACCGCGACGCGTTTGATCCCTTGCTCCGGCAACGCGGCGAGCGTTTTGTCGGTGGCCGGCTCGAGCCATTTCGCGCGGCCGAAGCGTGATTGAAATGTAACGATCGTGTCTTTTCCGAGCGCCGCGCCGAGGAGGCGCGCGGTCTTCTGGCAATGGCAATGATATGGATCGCCGAGCTCAAGCGTGCGTTGCGGCATGCCGTGAAAACTCGCGATCAGCGCTTGCGGTTCGAAGTCCAAAGCGGCCAGCGACGCCCGTACCGACGACGCCAGCGCCTCGATATAGGCCGGATCGTCGTGATAGGGCGGCAAGGTCCGCACCGCCGGTTGCCAGCGCATCCCGGCCAGCGCGGCGAACGCCTTGTCGTTGGCGGTCGCGGTCGTCGCGGCGCAATATTGCGGGTAGAGCGGCGCGATCAGGATGCGGTCGCATCCCGCCGACTGCATCGCCGCGAGCCGGTCCGCGATCGCCGGCTTGCCGTAGCGCATCGCCCAATCCACGACGACGTCCGGTCCGAACGCATGCTTCAACGCCGCCGCCTGCGCGCGCGTGATCGCGGCGAGCGGCGAGCCGTCGTCGCGCCAGACTAAGCGATAAGCGTGCGCCGACTTCTTCGGTCGCGTGGTGAGCACGATCCCGCGCAAGATCGGCTGCCACAGCAAGGACGGGATCTCAACCACGCGCTTGTCGGACAGGAATTCGGCGAGATAGCGCTGCACCGCTTTGGGGCTGGCATCGTCGGGGGTACCGAGATTGACCAGCAGCACCCCGATCTTGCGCGGCGGGATTGGGGGGTGGTGGGGGGGCAACCTCACGATACGCTCACACCGCCATGCTGAACTTGTTTCAGCATCCATGTGCAATGCTGACCCCAAGCGCGTCGCTCATTTGTCGCGGCTCGCATGGACCCTGAAACAAGTTCAGGGTGACGACGGTGGAAGAGGCTCACGCTTCCCCCACCTTTAACGGCAGGCTGCGGATGCGGAACCCCGTCGCCGATTGCAGTGCGTTGGCGATGGCCGGGGCGACCGGCGGGACGGCGAGTTCGCTGACGCCACCGGGATCGGCCTCGCTCGGGATCAGCTCGACGGTGATATCCGGAACGTCGGCGAGGCGCGGCAAGTCGAGACCGCCCAGCCCCAGGCTCTCCGCCCAGCCGCCTTTGTACTTGGTGGACCCGCCCAGCGCCGCCGCCATGCCGAACACCAGTCCGCCTTCGATGTTCTGTTTGACGACGTCCGGGTTGATCGTCCGTCCGCAATCGGCCACCGCGACGATGCGGTCGACCCCGATCGATTGGTCCTCGTCGATATGCGCCTCCGCGAACACCGCGATATGGCTGCCGCGAAAACTATGGCAGGCTAGGCCCTGCCCGCTGCCCGTCACGCCGCCTTCCCAGCCGCCCAGCGCCGCGGCGGTCGTCAGACACCGCGCCAGCCGTGCATCGCCGCCCAGCATGCCGATGCGGAACGACATCGCCTCGGTGCCGGCGATATGCGCGAGTTCGTCGATGAAGCATTCGGTGAAGAAGCAGGTGTAGCTGTGGGCGCCCGACCGCCAATGCCCGGTCGGCAAGTCGATATCTGCCTCGTGGAAATCGACCGCGTAGGACGGGATTTGATAGAAGGGCGTCGCGCCCGCCATCGCATAACCGTCCCGGCCGCTCGCCAGCGACAGCGCCGCCAAGGCGGTGTGGTCGTCGGCGAGCAAACGATGCGCAAGCTCGCGCCCGGTCGCCGGTGCGGCGATCTTCGTCAGCAGGCCGGTGATCCGCCCCTGATTGTCGATCCGCCCCGCCATCCGTGCGAGTGCCGGCGCGCGCGGGCGGTCCTGCTGGATGTCCTCGGCCCGCGACCACATCACCTGGACCGGACGCTTGAGATCGCGGGCGAGCATTGCTGCCTGGACCGCGGCGTCGTGTTCCAGGTTGATCCCGAACCCGCCGCCGATCGGCATGGGGTGGATCACGACCGCGCCGTCCGCGACCCCCGTCGCTGCCGCCACCGCCGCGCGGACCAGACTGGGTGCGAGCGTCGGCGCCCAGACTTCGACGCTGCCGTCGGTCCACGCCGCGGTCGCCGCGCGCGTTTCGACCGGCGCGTGGAGCGCGGGGTCGGCGCGATACGTCGCGGTCACGACGCTTACGCCCTTGAACGCCGCACCGACATCCCCCGCCGACACCATGCGGACGCCTGGCCCCTTCAACGCGGTATCGAGCGCGCGGCGGATGGTGGTGGTCGATCCCGGCGTGCCGGGGATACGGAAGCGCGGGCGCACCGCCGCGATCGCACGATCCGCCGCCCACCAATCGGACGCGATCGCCGCGACCCAGCGCTCTTTCCTGACGATCGCCACGACACCACGGATCTTCTCCGCAGCCTTGGTATCGCAATCGAGCAGCGTCGCGTCGGGCGCAGGCGCCGCGCGGACCGCCGCGAACACCATGCCCGGCAACCGAACGTCACCGGCGAAATTCACCGATCCGTCCACCTTCGCCGGGCTGTCGAGCCTGGGCAGCGACTGTCCGGTCAGCCGCCCGGTCTCGCCGCCGCGCAGCGGTACCGGATCGGGAACACTGCCGCCGGCCGCCTCTGCCGCCAATTCGCCGAAGCGGAGCTTGTCCTTGCCGTGCACGACGAACCCGCCCGCCGTGCCGCACGATCGCCAGTCCAGGCCCCAGCGCTTCGCGGCGGCCATTTGCAGCAACACGCGCGCCGCCGCGCCGGCCTCGCGCAGGTCGCCTTCGAACTGGCGGATCGACGTCGATCCCGCGGTCAGCATCAGCGCGCTCGACGTGACATGGCCGTCGCGCAGGCCCTGCGGCAACCGATCGAACGCGCCTTCGAACAGTTCGGACGCCGCCATCGGGTTGGCGTAGAGCTGGTTGAGCGGTGCCGGCTCGACCGCGATGGTCCGCCAGTCCGCGCCCAGTTCGTCGGCGACGATCTGTGGCAAGGTCGTCCACACGCCCTGCCCATGCTCGGCCTGCGGCACCGCGACCGCGATATGCCCGTCCTCACCGATCTTGAGCCAGGCGTTGAAGATGTGCTCGCCCTTCGCGGCGGTCAGGTTCGCCGCATAGTGCCGCGGCCACACCGCCCACGCGACGACCAACCCCACGCCCGCGCCGCCGCCGATCAGGAGGTTGCGGCGGGTGAGCATCGGCTTCGATACGGGCTGGGCGGCGTCGGCCATGTGAATCCCTACCGTGCCACTTCCCATCCGTCACCCCGGCCTTGTGCCGGGGTCCGCATCACCACGAACGATACCGCCTGTTGCAGGGCAGACCCCGGCACAAGGCCGGGGTGACGACTAGGCCATCGCCCGATATTTCGCCCTGAGCCCGACCTTGTCGATCTTCTCGGTCCCGAGCCGGGGCAGCGGGTCGCGCGCGATCCAGATCCGCGCCGGCACCTTGAACGCCGCGATATGATGACGGAGGAAATCCTGCAGCTCGCCTTCGGTGCAATCGTCGCCGGGATGGAAATGCACCACCGCGCCCGGCACTTCGCCGAACCGCTCGTCGGCCAGTCCGAACACCGCGGTCTCGGCGACGAGCGGATGTTCGTAGATCGCGGCCTCGACCTCCTGACAGCTGATATTCTCGCCGCCGCGAATGATGATGTCCTTCTTGCGGTCGACGATGAACAGATAGCCGTCCGCGTCGAGATAGCCGATGTCGCCGGTCAGGAAGTAGCCGTCCTTGCTGAACGCCGCGGCGGTCGCATCGGGCCGGTGCCAATATTCGCGGAAGTTGCAGATCGAGCGGATCGCGATTTCGCCGCGCTCGCCCTGCGGCACCTTGTTCCCCGCATTGTCGAGGATCGCGAGGTCGACCAGCGGCAGCGACGCGCGTCCGGTCGAATTCGGCTTGGCGAGGTAATTGTCGCGCCAATTGCCGCAGCCGACACCGTTGGTTTCGGTCAGGCCGTACCCGATCAGCGGCGCGCCGCCGCCCATCTCCTCGTTGATCCGCCGCACGTGATCGACCGGGCGCGGCGCGCCGCCCGCGGCGAAATCGGTCACCGACGACAGGTCGTACTTGGCGCGGTCGGGATGCGTCAGGATCTCGAAGCTCATCAGTGGCACGCCGACGAAATAGCTGATCCGTTCCAACTCGATCAGCCGCATCGCCTCGGTCGCGTCCCATTTGGGCATCAGCACGAGTTTGCGCCCCATCGCGAACGATTGCAGCATCACCGGCACTTCGGCGGTGACGTGAAACAAGGGCACGTTGAGCAGGGTCGAGGGCTGCCCCTCCGGCGGCTTGCCGTCCTCGGTCGCGAGGCCGAGCATCACCAGCGCCTGCGCGAGATAGTTGAGAATCGCCTGCAGCACCGCGCGATGATCGCTGAGCGCGCCCTTCGACTGGCCCGTCGAGCCCGAGGTGAACAGGATGGTCGCGAGATCATCGGGGCCGAGCTCGGGCAAATCGGCATCGGCGTCCGACGCCACCGATGCGAGCGCCTGCGCCAGCGGCTGGAGATCGTCGATCACCACGACGCGCGCCGTCAGCCCATCGACCTCGGTCAGTCGCTTCACGCGCGGCGGGTCGGCAAACACGATGCTGCATTCGACCTCGGTCAGCGCGCCGGCGAACTCTTCCGACTGCCACCAGCCGTTGAGCAGCACCGCAACCCCGCCCGCGATCAGCGTGCCCATATAAAGCGCGATCCAGGACGGCGAATTGCGCATCGCGATTCCCACGCGGTCGCCGCGCGCCAGCCCGCCCGCGACCAGCGCCTTCGCCACGCGCACCGCCTCGGCATGGACCTCGCCGAACGTCAGCCGCTCGTCGCCCGACACCAGGAACGTCGCGTCCTGATGCTCGGCGCAATAGTGCGCGAAGTAGTGCGCCAGACTCGGCGGCGCCGCGGCGATCATCGGGTAGGTGCGACCGCCGACCGTCACCTCGGTCAGCCCCATCGGACCGCCATCGCCGATCAGCTTGCCGATCCCCGCATCCATCCGCCCGTCGAGCACGCTCGGCATCGCTCTCTCCACTTGGTCTTACTGCCCGACACCCTTATGGAGGCGCGAAACCCCGGGGAAAAGCCTTGATCCTGCACGCACTGACCGCGATCGATTTCAACGACCTGCATCTGTCGAAGGTGCTGTTGCATATCCATTTGTTCGGGCGCGATTTGTTCGACATCAAATGGTATTCGATCGCGTACATCGCCGGGATCGTCGTCGGCTGGATGTACCTGATGCGCCTGCTCAAGGCGCCGGGCGCGCCGATGGCGAGCCGCCATGCCGAGGATCTGGTGTTCTACGCGACGCTCGGAATCATCCTGGGCGGGCGAATCGGTTACGTGCTGTTCTACGATCCGTCGCTGTTCCTATCGGTCAAATTCTTTATGCTGTGGGAAGGCGGCATGTCGTTCCACGGCGGCGTCATCGGCACGACGCTGGGGATCATCCTGTTCGCGCGGCGGCATAAGCTCGATTGGCTGCGCATCCACGATTACGTCGCGTGTTGCGCGCCGTTCGGATTGCTGTTCGGCCGGCTCGCCAATTTCGTGAACGGCGAATTGTGGGGCAAGCCCGCCGATCCCAACCTGCCCTGGGCGGTCATCTTCCACGGCACGCCAAAGGATGTCGCGCGGCATCCGAGCCAGCTCTACGAAGCGGGCCTCGAAGGCGTCGTCCTGTTCGCGATCCTGTGGTTCGCCTTCTGGAAGACCAAGGCGCGCTACCAGCCGGGCAAGCTCGTCGGGCTGTTCATCCTGTTCTACGGCCTGTTCCGCTACATCGTGGAATTCTTCCGCGAGCCCGACAGCCAATATGCCGACAGTCCGATCCTCGGCGTTGCGGGGCTGCATATGGGGCAGTTGCTGTGCATCCCGATGGTGCTGGGCGGGCTCTATTTGATCTGGACCGCCAAGACCCGCCGCGACCGCGTGACGCCGATCGCGGGAGACGAAGCGGTCGCGTGAGGTGAGCGACGGGTCCTTGCCCGACCGTCTGGCGCGCGCGATCACGATGGCGGGGCCGATCCCGCTGTCGCAATATATCGCCGCCGCCAACGCCGAATATTATGGCAGCCGCGACCCGCTGGGATCGGCGGGCGACTTCACGACCGCGCCGGAGATCAGCCAGATGTTCGGCGAGTTGATCGGGTTGTGGGCGGCAGACCTGTGGCAACGCGCTGGATCGCCGCCCGTCGCCTGGGTCGAGTTCGGCCCGGGGCGCGGCACGCTGACCGCCGATGCCTTGCGGGCGATGGCGACCGTTGGCCTGACCCCGTCGGTCCATTTCGTCGAAACCAGCGCGGCGCTGCGCCAGCGCCAGAAGGCGGCGGTGCCCGATGCGATGTGGCACGACGACGTCGCCACCCTGCCCGACGATCGCCCGCTGATCGTCGTCGCCAACGAATTCTTCGACGCATTGCCGATCCGCCAATTGGTGCGCGGGGGCGACGGCTGGCGCGAGCGGATGGTCGCGTGCCAGGACGTCCTGTTCCTGCCGATCGCCGGCAAGCAAGTGCCCGACACGGTCATCCCCGAGCATCTGCGCGACGCCGACTCTGGATCGGTCATCGAGACCTCCCCCGCGTCGGTCGCGATTGCCCGCGCGCTGGCGCAGAGGCTGGCCCGTCAGGGCGGCGCCGCGCTCGTCATCGACTACGGCTATGAAGGTCCGGCGATCGGCGACACGCTGCAAGCGATGAGCGGGCATGCGTTCGCCAATCCGTTCGAGGATCCCGGCAACCGCGACCTTACCGCGCATGTGGATTTCGCGACGTTGGGCGCCGCGGCGGCGGTCGAGGGCGTGCGCGTCACCGGTCCGATCGGCCAGGGCGTGTTCCTGTCGGCGCTCGGCATCGAACCGCGCGCCGCCGCGCTCGCCCGCACCTCCCCCGACCGCGCCGACGCACTCGCCGCCGATCGCGCGCGACTGTGCGATGCCGACCAGATGGGCGACTTGTTCAAGGCGATGGCGTGGACCGCGCCAAGCTGGCCCGAGCCTGCGGGGTTCATATGATCGACTATCGCGACGCCAAGCCCGCCGACGGCCCCGAACTCGCGCAAGTCGCGCGGCGCTGTTTCACCGAGACGTTCGGCAACCTCTATCGCCAGGAAGACCTTGCCACGTTCCTCGACGCTGCGTTCGGCACGACGGGACTGCCCTCGCACGTGAGCGATCCCGCGTACACCGTCCGCGTCGCCACCGACGACGGCGCGATCATCGGCTTCTGCAAGGTCGGCCCGGTCGTCTTCCCCGGCGAGTGGCCGGAAACCACGATCGAGCTCCACCAACTCTACGTCCTCGGCCCGTGGCAGGGCGAGGGCATCGCGCCGGTGCTGATGGACTGGGCGCTCGGCACTGCACGCAACCGCGACGCCAAGGACGTGATTCTGTCGGTCTATATCGACAATCACCGCGCGCGGCGCTTCTACGAGCGCTACGGGTTCGTCGAGATCGGGAAATACACGTTCATGGTCGGCGACCAGCCCGACGACGACCGACTGATGCAGCTGACATTATGAGCGTCGAGGTCAATCGGGCGCGGGTGCTCGACGGGGTCGCGCACGGCTTTCTCGGGCGCCGCGGCGGGGTATCGACCGGGCTGATGGCGGGACTCGATATGGGTCGGCGCGGCCAGATCGAGATCGGCCCCGACCTGGCCGAGAACCGCCGTCGCGCGATCGCCGCCGTGTTGCCCGACGCGACGCTGATGACGCTCTACCAGGTCCATTCGGCCGATTGCGTCACGATGATCAAGCCGTGGGAAGATGGCGCCCGGCCGCATGCCGATGCATTGGTGACCAACCGGCCCGGCTATCTGCTCGGCATTCTGACCGCCGATTGCGCACCGGTGCTGCTGGCCGACAGGGAGGCCGGTGTGGTCGGTGCGGCGCATGCCGGGTGGAAGGGCGCGATCCGCGGGGTCACCGACGCGACTATTCTTGCGATGGAAGCAATGGGCGCACGGCGCGACCGCATCCACGCCGCGATCGGCCCGTGCATCTCGCGCGCCAGCTACGAGGTCGATGCCGCGTTCCAGCATCGCTTCGAACAGCACGACCCCGCCAACGAACGCTTCTTCGCCGCGGGTCGCGACGGCCACGCGCAGTTCGATCTGGAGGCCTATGTCGCGCACCGCCTCGCCGACGCTGGCGTTCGTACGGTAGAAGCGACGGGACTGGACACCTATGCCGACGCGGACCGCTTCTACAGCTTCCGGCGCTCGACCCATCGCGGCGAACCCGATTACGGCCGCCAGATCTCGCTGATCGGGTTGCCTGGCTAGGCGGCCAGCATCGCGAGTTGCGCGCGGACGAGGTCGAGATTGTGCCGCGCCAGATGGCTGCCCCGGCCCGGCACCGACCCTTCGAGGTCGGGCCGCTCGCCGATCGCCAGGCATCGCTCCCACGACGCACAAGCGTGCGGCAGCCAATGCCCGACCGCGTTCGCCGGATCGGCTATCGCGCAGTCGAGCAGCACATCGCCGAGTACGAAGTGGAAGTCGGGCGACCGCGCCCACGTCTGGCGATGCTCCTCGGCAAACTCGATCGCTTCGTCGAGCTGCCCGCTCTTCGCCAGCGCATGGAGCTGAGCGACCACCAATTCATGCCGCCAGTTCGCTTCGACCGGGCTCAGCGTCAGCGCGGTCGCGAAATGCACGCTCGCCGCGCGTTCGTCGCCGCGCATCTGCGCGTCCTTGCCGAGCTGATAGTGGAGATATGGATCGTCGGGCGCGTCGCTTAGTTCGGCGAGCAGCAGCGGTCGATTGCGGTCGTATTTCCGCGCGAGTTGTGCCTCGGCATAGCCGTCATGGCCGATCGTCAGATCCACATGCACACGCGGCAAGTCGGACTCGACCTGTTCGTGCACCCGACCGACGAACCGGACGCCGCGCGGCAGCAAGCGCGTGATGCGGTTGCGCGTGACGTTGCCCGCGGCGCCATCGCTGGCGATGGTCACGCGCCCGAGCCGCGCGGAACCCCCACACCAGTCGCGTAGACATTCGCCGCCGCTCTCGATCCATTCGTCGGCGTCGACGACCAGATTCCAGTCGGCATCCGCCAACAGCAACGCGGCGTTGCGCGCTTCGGCGAAGCTGTCGGGCCAGATCATTTCATGCACTTCCGCCCCGCACCCCTGCGCGATCGCGATCGTGTCGTCGGTCGATCCGGTATCCAGCATCACGATCCGATCGACCCACGGTCGGACACTATCCAGACACCGCGCAATGCAGCGTGCTTCATTGCGGACGATCAGCACGACGGCGAGCGAGGGACGGCGACCGGTCATCGCTCCGGGCTTGCATCATCGTGGTGAAAATCGCGTTAACCATAGTGCCCAAGGAACGCTTCGAGTCGTTTCACTTGCAACCTTTTTGCTTCTATGCGTTCAGGCGCCCAAGGAGATAACGATGCCCAACCAGCCCACCGGAACCGAAGCCGACCTGACCGGCGTCGAGGCGAAAGCGCCCAAGGCCCATGTCGATCTCGATCGGCGGGCGCAAGCTCAAGCCGTCGACGATGATGATGGGCCACGGCTACGATCCGATGCTGTCGGAAGGCTCGCTCAAGCCGCCGATCTTCCTGACCTCGACCTTCGTTTTCCCCAACGCTGCGGCGGGCAAGCGGCATTTTGAGGGCGTGACGGGCAAGCGCCCGGGCGGTGCCGATGGGCTGGTCTATTCGCGGTTCAACGGCCCAAACCAGGAAATCCTCGAGGATCGCCTGGGCATCTGGGAAAGCGCCGAGGACGCGCTCGCCTTTTCGTCGGGCATGTCGGCGATCGCCACGCTGTTCCTGGCGATGGTCAAGCCGGGTGACACGATCGTTCATTCGGGACCGCTCTACGCCGCGACCGAAACGCTGATCGCGCGCATCCTCGGCAAGTTCGGGGTCAATTGGGTCGACTTCCCGGCCGGCTCGACCCGCGCGGAAATCGATGCCGCCATGAAGAAGGGCGCGGACACCGGCAACGTCGCGCTCATCTATCTCGAGAGCCCGGCCAACCCGACCAACGCGCTGGTCGATGTCGAGGCGGTCGCCGCCAGCCGCGACGCGATCTTCGCCGACCGCGCCGACAAGCCGCCGATCGCGATCGACAACACCTTCCTCGGTCCCGTTTGGGCGCAACCGCTCAAGCAGGGCGCCGACTTGGTCGTCTACAGCCTCACCAAATATGCCGGCGGACACAGCGATCTCGTCGCCGGCGGCGTGTTGGGGTCGAAGGCGCACATCAACACTATCCGGATGATGCGCAACACGATCGGCACGATCTGCGACCCGCACACCGCCTGGATGCTGCTGCGAAGCCTGGAAACGCTGGAACTGCGCATGACCCGCGCGGGCGAAAATGCCGCCAAGGTCTGCAAGTTTCTGAACGATCATCCGAAGGTCGAGAAGGTCGGCTATCTCGGCTTCCTCGAGCAACAGGGCGACGCGCGCCAGGCCGACATCTATCGCCGCCATTGCACCGGCGCCGGCAGCACCTTCTCGCTCTATCTGAAGGGCGGCGAGGCGGAAGCGTTCAAGTTCCTCGATACGCTCAAGATCGCCAAGCTCGCGGTCAGCCTGGGCGGCACCGAGACGCTGGCCTCCGCCCCGGCCGCGATGACGCATCTTTCCGTCCCCGACGAGCGCAAGCAGGCGCTCGGCATCACCGACAACCTCGTACGTATTTCGATCGGGGTCGAGGATGCCGACGATCTGATTGCCGACTTCGCCGCAGCGCTCGACGCGATTTAGGCCATCGCACCAACACTCGGCGAGATTTTTGCTCGGTATCTGGCGCGAAATCCCGGTCGCTTCCCCGCTTCAGGTGTATTATTCAACTGGCACACTAACTGCATAGCCCTTCTCGACCGGCACTGGCCGGGGCACACGAGGAGGAAGTCAAATGAGGATATTGGGGTATCTTAGCCTGATGGCGGTATTGGCGATCATGGTGATGGTGATGGCGGGCGGACCTGCCGTAGCAAGTCCGGCGAAGGGCTATCAGATCACCTATCTTGCCGACCGCGGTCATTATTGCCTGAAGCCGCTGACGGCCGACGAAGCCGACCGGCTCGGCATCACGATGTACAAGACCGAATGCCACACCGCAGTGGCTTGGGCGGGAATGGGGCTGAAGATCACCCGCAATTGACGCCGCCGGCCGGCTGGCACCGAGAGTCAGCCGGCCACCCCTTCGTCGAGCAGCCGCAAATCGCGACCTCGCGTCTCACGTCCGAACCAGGCGCACAGGCCGAGCGCGGCGATCGTCGGCACCATGATCAGGCCCGCCACGACGCCCATGGACGGGACCAGCGCGGTGATGCTCAGCGCTTGCGCTCCGACCCCGCCAGCCTTGGTGCACGCCGCGACCCAGCCCGTGGCACGGCCACGGACGCGCAAGGGGAAGCTTTCGGCGGCATAGGGCAGCAGGATCGCGATGATCCCGTTCGACCCGACGATCAGCAGAGCGACGGGCAAGACGGGGCTTCCGACGCCCGCGAATTCGAGCCGCAACACGCCGACAAGGCCCAGGAACGTGACGCCGATCATCGTGACGAGCGACCATTTGGTGCTCCAGCGGCTATACATCAACGCACACACGAACACCGTCGGGAACGCGATTAGCGCGGATTCGGCGAGCAATTTGCTCGACACCGCCATCGAATAACCCTTCGCGACCAGATCGGCGGGAAGCCACAGCAGCAACCCGAAATTGACCAGACCCCAGGCAATCGCAGCGGTCGACAGCGCGGCGAGTTTACCGATCAGCTTCGCCCCGGTCAGTGCGTGGCTCACCGTTCCGGCGGGGAGCGGCGGCGGGGCGTCGTGGCGAACGGCGGTCGCTCCGAAGCGCGCCATCACCGCACGCGCCTCGGCGTCGCGACCCCGCGCGAGCAGGAACTTGGCCGATTCCGGGATGAACCCGCCCAACAGAACGAGCGTCAGCCCGGTGGGCAGGTTGAGCAGCCACAGGATGCGCCATCCGAACACGGGCTGGAGCAGCGCCGACAGCCCGCTCGCCGCGAAATAGCCGCCGACCGCGCCCAGTCCACCGACCAACACCAAGCTCCAGCCACGGTGGCGGTTGGGCATCATTTCCGCGAGCAGCGCATAGGTCACCGGCAGCATCCCGCCGGCCGCCGCGCCCATCATGAAGCACATGCCGATGTTCCAGGCGAGGCTGGGCATCGCGCCGCAGATCGACGTGCCGACGAACATCACCGCCGACAACAGGATCGACGCCTTTCGCCCGTAGATATCGGCGATCACACCCCACAATACCGATCCCGTGACCGTACCGATCAGCGCCGCGAACGGCACCAGCGACGCGGTCGCCTTCGACACCGCATATTCGCCGACCATGCCGGGAATCGTAAAGCCGAGCGAAGCCGGTTTCATCACGTCGATGATCAGCGCGACGACCAGCACCAGCATCAGCCGCCAGTGCGGCCAGCCGAGCGCGGCATCCTCGGGCGCCGAAATCTCGATCGTCTCCGCGGCTGCGCGCTGATCGGCTAGGTTACGGGGGAGCAAGCCATAAGCGGCGATCCCGACCCCGGCGATGATCAACCCCATGCCGGCGACCATGTCCCAGCCCATCGCCATACCGGCGAGGCGGAAATGCATCATCCGCCCCATCAGGAACATGGGCAGGTGCATCATGACGCCGATCGTGACGGCGATGCAGCCAAGCGCGAACGCCCAGATCGCCTGACGGTCGCTGAGCGTCGAACTGAGCCCCCGCGCCACGATCAGCCGTCGCCGACGCGCTCGATATCGGCGCCGACCGCCTGAAGCTTTTCCTCGAGCCGCTCATACCCGCGATCGAGGTGGTAGACACGGCTGACCTGGGTCTCGCCGTCGGCGATCAGGCCGGCGATGATCAGGCTCATGGACGCGCGCAGGTCGGTCGCCATCACCGGCGCGCCGACCATGCGATCGACCCCGCGCACGACGGCGGTGCGGCCGCGCACTTGGATATCGGCGCCCATTCGCGCCAGCTCGGGGACGTGCATGTAGCGGTTTTCGAAGATCGTTTCGGTCAGCACGCTCGCACCGTCGGCCTTGCACAGCATCGCCATGAACTGCGCCTGCATGTCGGTCGCGAAACCCGGGAACGGCGCGGTCGAGAGCGTCAGCGGCTTGAGCTTGCCGTCGGACGAAACGTGGAGCGAATGGCCCTTTTCCTCGACCGTGACGCCGGCATCGACCAACGCCGCGATCGTCGCGCGCATATCGTCGGCCTTGATCCCGGCCAGTTCGACATTCCCGCCGGCGATACCGACCGCACAGGCATAGCTGCCCGCTTCGATCCGGTCGGGCATCACGCGGTAGGTCGCGCCGTGGAGGCGATCGACGCCCTCGATCTCCAGCGTTTCGGTGCCGACGCCCGACATCTGCGCGCCCATCGCGAGCAGCAGGTTGCAAAGATCGACGATCTCCGGCTCGCGCGCGGCATTCTCGATCACCGTCGAGCCTTTCGCCAGCACCGCCGCCATCACCGCATTCTCGGTCGCGCCGACCGACACGATCGGGAAGGTCACGCGTCCGCCCGGCAAACGCCCGCCCGGCGCCTTGGCACGGACATAGCCGGCGGCAATCTCGATCTCCGCGCCCATTGCTTCGAGCGCCTTCAGGTGGAGATCGATCGGGCGGTTGCCGATCGAACAGCCGCCGGGCAGCGACACCGTCGCCTCGCCCGCGCGCGCCACCAACGGCCCCAGCACCAGGATCGACGCGCGCATCTTGCGGACGATGTCGTACGGCGCCTCGGTCGAGGTCAGCCGGCCCGCGCGCATCGTCATCACGCGCCCGAAATCGGTGGGACGCGCGCCTTCGATCTCGGTCGACGCGCCAAGCTGGTTGAGCAGATGACCGAAGCTGTCGACATCGGCGAGGCGTGGCAGATTGCGCAACGTCACCGGTTCCTCGGTCAACAGCGCGCACGGCATCAGCGTGAGCGCCGAGTTCTTCGCACCGGAGATAGGGAGCTTGCCCGACAGCCGATTGCCGCCGCGAATGAGGATACGGTCCATGGGCGGTATCTATCGTCGTTACGCGCTCGCGCAAGCAGTGGCGTAATGCAACGGGTTCGCAACCACCATTGATCGACTTTAATGCACGTCTGCCCGCGCCCTGCTTTGTGTAAAGAAAGGTCGCGGGGGTTAGTATAGCGTGTCAGGTAGTTGTTTCGCCGAGCGTTTGGGCGATCTGGTATCGATCACAACGGCTGAACACGACGCGTTGGCGCGGCTCGAAGAGCGCGAACGCGCGGTACGGCGCGGCGCGACGATCCAGCGAGAAAATGATCGCGTCGGCGAGCTCTTCATCCTGAAGAAGGGGGTGATGATGTCGTCGATGCTGCTCGACGACGGCAGCCGCCAGATCCTGCGCTTCCTGTTTCCCGGCGACATGATGGGTTTGTCGAGCCTCGCCTATCGCGAAGCGCCGGAGACACTCACCGCTCTGTCCGACAGCGTCATCTGCCCGTTCGAACGCGCGGCGTTGAGCGAAATCGTTGGCGCACATCCCCGGCTCGGTGCGTTGATGATGGTCTATGGCCAGATCGAACGCGCCGCGCTGACCGACCGGCTCGCGGCGCTCGGCCGGACGTCGGCCAAGGCACGGGTCGCGGCGGTACTGATCGACATGCGCAACCGGCTACGGATGATCGACAAGTCGATCACGGATACTTTGGTGCTGGGGCTCACGCAGGAAGAGATCGGTGACGCGACCGGGCTGACCGCCGTTCACGTCAACCGCATGCTCCGTCAGCTCGAAGACGATGGACTGATCGCGCGCGAACACGGCCGGATCACCTTCGCCAACGAACGCGCGTTGATCCGCGAGGCGAATTACGTCGATCGCTATCAGGGGCTCGATCTCAGCTGGCTGCCCGCGGCGCGATAGTCCTTCGCCGGGGCGACGACGCTACTTCAACGTCGAATTGTCCAAGTTCAGCTTGTCCGCCGCGATCACCTCGACGGTCGGATATTTTTTCCGCAGTTCGTCGATGAAGAGCTTGGCATCCCCCACGACGATGATGCTCGCGTTCGTCGGATCTAGCAGGCGCTGCGAGATGCTTTGAACCGCGGCCGCGTCGATGCCGTCGATCTTGGGCGTGAAGGCTTTCAATTCGTCGAGCGGTACGTTCTCGATCACATAATCGCCCAGGATGTTGGCGATCCCACCCGTCGTTTCGGTCTCGCGGCCGAAATCGCCGATCAGTACCGCCTTGCGCGAAGCGAGTTCACTCGCGGACACCGGCGCCGATCCCATGCCGCGCATCGCATCGACGATCAGGCCGACCACTTCGGGCGCCGAGGGATTCTTCGTCTGCGTGTTGGCCGCGACATAGCCCGGCTGACGCCGCGCCGCGAGCGCGCTGCCCGCGCCATAGGCGAGCCCGCGCTTGATGCGGATTTCCTGGTTGAGCCGCGCCGAATAGCCGACCCCGAGCGCCGCGTTGGCGACGCTGGCGGCGTAGAATACCGGACTGCTGCGCGCGATGCCCGTCCGTGCGACCACGACGCCCGCTTGCCCGGCAGCAGGCATATCGACGACGATCACGCGCGGCGGCATTGCGTCGACAATGGCCGCAGGCGCCGGCACGACCGGCCGGCTGCCGACATTCTTCCACGTACCGAAATTCCGCTCGGCCAGCACCCTAGCGGCGGCGGGCGTGATGTCGCCAACCATGATCAGCGTCGCGCCGTCGGGCTGCCACGTCTTGGCATAGGCGCGTTGCACGTCGCCGCGCGTGATCGCCTTGAGCGATACGGGCGTGCCGGCGAGGGGGTGCGCGTACGGGCCGTCCCCCATCACCGCGCGCGTCGCGACGAGGCCGGCCAGCCGCGCCGGATCCTTGAGCTGAACCTGGACGCCGTCGATCGTCTGCGCGCGGTCACGCTCCAGTTCGTCGGCGGCGAACACCGGGTTGCGCGTGACGTCCGCGAGCACCGCCAGCGCCGGGGCGATCTGGTCCGATTTCACCTGGAGCTCCACTTCTGCGGAGTCCCAGCCCGCGCCCGACTGGATCGAGCCGCCCAGCTTCTCGACCTCGGTCGCGATCTGAGTCGCCGACCGTGTCGTCGTGCCCTTCGTCATCAGATCGGCGGTGAGGTTGTTGAGCCCCGCGCGATCCGCCGGGTCCGCGGCGCCCCCACCGTTCGCGATCATCGACGCACTGATCAGCGGCAAATCGTGCTTCTCGACGACGATCAGCGTCATGCCATTGGCGAGCTTCATGGTCACCGGCGCGGGCAGGGCGGCGACGATCGGCTTGGCCGGTTCGGGCGGCAGGATGCGCTTGGCATCGCTTGCGGGCGTCACCACCTCGACGTTCCCGGGCGTCTTGAGCTCCGCGATCTCGACCGTCTTCGCGACGCCGATCACATCGCTCTTCGCGCCGTTCGCCATTTCGGCCGGCATATAACGGATCGCCGCCGACCGATCGTCGGTCAGGTAGCGACGCGCGACGCGCTGGATGTCGGCCGGCGTCACCCGCGCGATCGCCGTTAACTGCTTGTCGGCCGCCGCCGGATCGCCGTCGACGATCACCGATCGCGCGATCGTCGACGCTTTGCCGTCGGCGGTTTCGCGGCTTTCGATCGTCGCGGTCAGCAACTGGTTCTTGGCGCGCGCCAGTTCGGCGGGCGTCACCAGCGTATCGCGGACGCGCGCGATCTCTGCGCGCAACGCTTTCTCGCCGTCGGCGACGTTCTTGCCCTCGGCCATGATCGCCAGCGCGACGAACGCGCCGATAGCCTGCTTGGTCTCGACGAAGGTGTTGACCGACTGCGCCAACTGATCGCGATAGACCATGTCCTGATACAGCCGCGACGAATCCCCGCGCGACAGGATCGCGTCGAGCACCGTCAATGCGGGAATATCGGCGTCGTTGTCCGGCGGCGCTTGGTAGCTGATCAGCACCGCGGGCAGCGGCGTGTTGGGTTCGTAGACGGTGTAGCTCTCCGCCTTGGTTCGCGCCGGCTCGATCACCGTCACGCGCGGGATCGGACGGTCGGGCCGTTTGATGCCGGCGAAATATAGATCGACCCATTTGTCGAGGTCGGCCGGTTCGAAATTGCCGGCAATCACCAGCACCGCGTTGTCGGGCCGGTAGTAGGTCGCATGGAACGCGCGGACATCGTCGATCGTCGCGGCTTCGAGGTTGTCGAGGCTGCCGATCCCCGGCCGCGCATAGGGATGCACCTTATAGCTGATCTGCGGGTAGTAGATCGAATAGAGCTTCCCGTACGGTGTCGCGAGCGTGCGCAGCCGCAGCTCCTCCTTCACCACGTCGCGCTCGGACGCGTAACTGACCGGCTCGACCACCAGGCTCGCCATCCGGTCGGCCTCGGCGAACAGCAGCCGCTGGAGGTGATTGGCCGGCACGACTTCGTAGTAATTGGTGAAGTCGGGATTGGTCGATGCGTTGTTCTCACCGCCGACATCCTCGGTCAGGCGGTCGAAATTCTCCGACTTCAAGTTGCGCGTCGCCTTGAACATCAGATGCTCGAACATGTGCGCGAAACCGGACTTACCCTTGGGGTCGTCCTTCGACCCGACATTGTACCACACCTGCACGGAGACGTTCGCCGTCTTGGTGTCGCGGATCGCATAGACGCGCAGGCCATTGGCGAGCGTGCGGGAGGTGTAGGCGATCGGCTTGACGCCGGCGGCAGGAGCGGGCCGCGGCGCCGCCTTCTTGGGCGCAGCTGTCGCGACCAGAGGCAAAAGGGCAACACCCATCAACAGGGCAGCACGGGTCAAGCGCATTCGGTTCTCCGGCGGGAGGTTGGGTCGCGGTGTTGTGTCGTGCTAAGACGCTGGGTGTCAATCGCGACAGGGAGGGAGCGATGGACGGCGCATCGAACTGGATTCCGCGGCGACGTATTCGCGTCGCGATTTTCATCGCCTTGTTCTTCGCCGCGGTCGCCGTGATGGGGGCGGTGCAATCGCCCTGGGCGTTTCTCCTACTGATTCCGGCGGCGGGCGCGAGCGTCGCGGCTTTCATCATGTTGCGGATCAGGCACCAACTTTCCGCCGGGTGGCAGCAGCGCATCCACGACCTCGTTACCGATCGCCTGGCGCTCGCGCCCGACGCGACGGATACGGTGCTCGATATCGGCTGCGGCGACGCCAGCCTGCTCGCGACCGTGCTACGCCGTGCACCGGACGTCGCGGCCACCGGCATCGATTTCTGGGGCAGCGATTGGGACTATGCGCAAACGGCATGCGAGGCGCGGCTGCCCGACGTGACGTTCCGCAAGATGGATGCCGGGCATCTCGATTTCCCCGACGCCAGCTTCGATCGCGTCACGTCGGTGATGTGTTTTCACGAAGTCCCTGCGCGGGAGGGGGCAGCGCTGCCGGGGCCGCTGACGGCGGTAGCCGAGGCGCTACGCGTGCTCAAGCCCGGCGGCCGGTTCGTGCTGATCGATCGATTCCGCGACACCGGCGACTATGGCGACCCCGCGCGCCTCGATGCGATCCTCGCGGCGGTCGACGATCTTCGCCGGGAGCGACTCGTCGCGACGCTCGGCATCCCCTGGCCGCTCAATACCAAGCGCTCGCTCGGACCCGTCGACGTGCTGACCGGACGCAGGCCAGTCTAGCTGACGTTTTTCACCCAACACCGCGTCAGCATTGCGGGGCGAAAGCCGAGGTTGAAATAGAGCGACTTCGCTTCTTCCTCCGCCACCGCACCAAGGAATAGCTGGTGACATCCGGCAGCGCGCAACTCGCGATCGAAATATGCGATCAGGGTAGAGGCGATGCCCTGTCGCCGCGCCGATTGCAGCGTGAACAGATCCTCGATCATCCCCATCCGGTTGGGCGCGATCGCCATCGCGCCATAGGCCAACGCCTGCCCGTCTCGCACCGCGAGATGGAAGCGATATTCCGGCGTCTTGAGCCGGTAATTGGCGATCATCCCGCGCACGAAATCGAGATCAAGGTCGAGCCCGCCGGTGCGCTTGCCTTCCTGGACGTCAGCCGCGACGAGCTCGCCCAGCACATCCCACTCGCGCTGTTCCGTGACCTCGACGATCAGCACCGACGCCGCGCGCGCCGGCGCCAATCGGTCGCACGTCATCTGGATCACGACCGGCCGCTCCGCGAACCCGTCATAGGCCAGCCGCGCGAGAAAAGGTTCTGGCGTGAAGGGATCGGTATGGACGACGCGCCACTCGCTATGGCCGAGATGCTGATCCATCGCCGCGAGCACGGCGTCGATCTCCGCATCGCTTTCGGCCGTCACGTTATCCGCGTGATTGGCGTCCCACAGGTCCGGATGCCGATCGTCCGCGACGATTCCGCAACAGGGCAGCTCGATCGCGTCATGCCCCAGCCGCCGTTGCCAGCGATACGCCTCTGCGAGGCGCCGAAGCGGTTCAGCTCTTTCGCTTGTTCCGGTTGGCATACAGCACTGCCGCGGCGACCGCCGCCGATCCGACCCCAGCGCCGATCGCTGCGATACCCCATTTGCTCAACGTCGCGGGTTCGGGCGTCTTCTTGGCGCCTTCCGCGCGTGCTTTCGCCTCGCGCGCGGCGCGCATGATCTCGTTTTCCTCGGGTCCGAATTCCTTGATCTCGTCGGTCACGCGTCACTCTCCTTGGCGCCTGCGTAGCGCGCCCGGAATCCGCTCGCAAATGCATTGAGCGTCCCGGTCGCGATCGCGCCGCGCAGGTCGATCATCAACGCTTGGTAGAAATAAAGGTTGTGCTCGGTCATCAGCATCGCGCCGAGGATTTCGCCCGCGCGAACGAGATGGTGGAGATAGGCGCGCTCCCACGTCGCGCAGACCGGACAGCCGCACTCGGGATCGATCGGCCCGCGATCCTCGGCGAACTTGGCGTTGCGGATGTTGATCGGACCGGTGCGCGTGAAGGCCTGGCCGGTCCGCCCGCTGCGCGTCGGCAGCACGCAATCGAACATATCGACCCCGCGCTCGACCGCGCCGACGATGTCGTCGGGTTTACCGACACCCATCAGATAGCGCGGCTGGTCGGCGGGGAGCTGGCCCGGCGCGAAGTCGAGGCAACCGAACATCGCCGCCTGCCCCTCGCCCACCGCAAGGCCGCCGATCGCATAGCCGTCGAACCCGATTTCGGTCAGCGCCGCCGCGCTTTGCCCGCGTAACTCTTCGTCGAGCGCGCCCTGCTGGATGCCGAACTGCGCGGCGTTGTCGGCATGCGCGCCACCGCCGAGGAAAGCCTCGCGCGAGCGCTTCGCCCAGCGCATCGACCGCGCCATCGCCGCCGCTTGCACGTCCTTGGTCGAAGTCGTCGGCACCAATTCGTCGAACGCCATGACGATGTCGGAGCCGAGCAGCCGCTGAATCTCCATCGACCGCTCCGGGCTCATCAAATGCCGCGTGCCGTCGAGGTGGCTCTTGAACTCGACCCCGGTCTCGTCGCGCTTGGTCAGCTCGGACAGGCTCATCACCTGATATCCGCCGCTGTCGGTCAGGATCGGCCGTTCCCAGCCCATGAAGGCATGCAACCCGCCGAGCCGCGCAACGCGCTCGGCGGTCGGGCGGAGCATCAGGTGATAGGTGTTGCCGAGGATGATGTCGGCACCGGACGCGCGCACGTCGGCCGGCTTCATCGCCTTGACGGTCGCCGCGGTGCCGACCGGCATGAAAGCGGGCGTGCGGATCGTGCCGCGCCGCATCGCGACCTCCCCGGTGCGCGCCTTGCCGTCGGTGGCGTGGATGGTGAATTGGAAACGGGAAGTCATCGCGCGGCTCCTAGCCATTGCAGGCACGGTCTGTCGACCGCCCCGCTTGCCGCAAGCCGCCGCACTCCCCACCTTCGCCCGACGATCACGGGAGACCCAGCATGTCCGATCTCGCAAAAGCCGGCACCTATCAGCTCGGCGACCGCCAAGTGTATCGCATCGGTTACGGCGCGATGCAGCTCGCCGGACCGGGCGTGTTCGGGCCGCCCAAGGATCACGACGCGGCGATCGCAGTGTTGAAGGCGGCGGTCGCAGCGGGCGTCAATCATATCGACACCAGCGATTTCTACGGCCCGCACGTCACCAACCGCCTGATCCGCGAAGCCTTGTCGCCCTATCCGGCGGGGCTCGCGATCGTTACCAAGCTGGGCGCGACGCGCGGCGACGATGCGTCGTGGAATCCGGCCATGTCGCCAGACGACCTCAAGCGCGGTGTCGAGGGCAATCTCCAGAACTTGGGCATCGATCAGATCTACGCCGCGAACCTCCGCGTGATGGGCGACGGCCACGGCCCGACCGAAGGCTCGATCGGCAAGGAATTCGCGGTGCTCGCCGACCTCCGACGCCAGGGGCTGATCCGCCATCTCGGCATCAGCAACGCGACCGCCGACCAAGTCAGCGAAGCGCAGGACATTGCGCCGGTCGCGTGCGTGCAGAACCTCTACAACGTCGCCAACCGGCACGACGACGCGCTGATCGACGACCTCGCCGACCAGGGCATTCCCTATGTCCCGTTCTTCCCGCTCGGCGGATTTTCGCCGTTGCAATCGTCGACGCTCAACGATGTGGCGACGCGGATCGGCGCGACGCCGATGCAGACCGCGCTCGCCTGGTTGCTCCGGCGCTCGCCCAACATCCTGCTGATCCCCGGCACATCGTCGGTCGCGCACCTCGAGCAGAACCTGGCTGTCGCCGATATCGATCTGGACGACGATGCGATGACCGATCTCGACGCGATCGGGAACGCGGTACCCGCCTAGGTCAGGTAGGCGACGATCTCGTCGGGCGTGGCGAAAGCCTTGTCCGGCCCCATCGCGACCAGGGTTTCCGGGTTGGCATAGCCCCACAGCACCGCGCCCGCGCCGATCCCGACCGCCCGCGCGGCGTCGATGTCGCGCGTCTCGTCGCCGATCGACAGGATAGCGGGCGGCGTCAGGCCACTCGCCTTGATCGCGCGGCGGAACTTGGCGACCTTCCCGAACAGCCCGGAACCGCAGAAATACGCTTCGAACCGCGCTGCGTCGGCGCCCAGTACCGCGCGAACATTCGCCTCGCCGTTCGACGAGCACAGCATCATGCGGATGCCCGCTTCGGTCAGCGTGTGGAGCATCGCGCGGACGCCGTCGAACGTGCGGATCTGCGCGGCGCTGTCGCGAAACCGCGCCCGGACGTGGCGCGCGATCATCGGCAATTTCCAGCCCGGTATGCCGAGATGCTGAATCACCTCGCGCGTCGGGCGCCGGCGGAGCGTCTCGATCTCGTCGCGATCGACGCGACGGAAGCGGAAGCGATCGGCCAAGTCATCGACGATCGAAATGAACCACTCGCCGCTGTCGCTCAGCGTGCCGTCGAAATCGAAGATGACGAGCTTGTACGGGTGCGCCGCGGTCACGGTTTGCCCTTTTTGCGCTTCTCGTAGCCGGGGTTGATGACCGCACGGATCGTCAGCAGTTCGGCGCGGGTCAGATACCCGTCCTTGTTGACGTCGAGCCGCGCGAAGATCTGGTCGAACTTGGCGTCGAGCTCGGCCAGCGTGATCTTGTTATCGCCGTCGGCGTCCGTCTCGAACGGGCTGGGCAGCGCGGTGCGGTCGCCGAGGTAACGCTCCGCCCAGTCGGCGAACGCGATATAGCCGAGCTGGCCGGTATTGCCCGTATCGATCGTCGCAAAGCTCTTCGCGAGGCAACGGTGCATCTCGTCGCGGCTGGTGCGGCCGTCGCCGTCCGCATCGCATGTCGCGATCATCATAGCTACGGGTTCGACCACCAGGCTCGGCGGGGTCGGGCCGACCGGCGGCGGGCCCTTGCTGCCGAGCGGGATCGGCACGCGGTTATTATCGGTCTGCGCCACGGCGGGCGACGCGATCAGCGCGAGGGCAACGGCTAGGGCAACGCGCATGATCATCCTTTCGCGGGCAGCAATAGCGACGCGTCGCCATAACTGTAGAAGCGATAGCCGCTTTCGATCGCGTGCGCGTACGCTTTTTGCATGACGTCGAGGCCCATCAGCGCGGAGACGAGCATGAAGAGCGTCGAGCGTGGCAGGTGGAAGTTGGTCATCAGCCCGTCGATGCCGCGGATCGGCACGCCCGGCGTGATGAAGATCGCGGTGTCGCCCTCGAATGGCCGGACGCGACCATCTTCATCGCAGGCGCTCTCGATCAGGCGGAGACTGGTGGTGCCGACCGCGATCACGCGTCCGCCCGCGGCGCGCGTCGCGTTGATGCGATCGGCGGTCGCGCCGTCGATCCGGCCCCATTCGGCGTGCATCTTGTGGTCGTCGGTATCGTCGGCCTTGACCGGCAGAAAGGTCCCCGCGCCGACGTGGAGCGTCAGCGTGACGTGGCCGATCCCGGCCTGGTCGAGCGCCGCCATCAACTCGGGCGTGAAATGGAGCGCCGCGGTGGGCGCCGCGACCGCGCCCGGCTCGTCGGCGAACATCGTCTGGTAGTCGTCGGCATCGCGCGCATCGGTTGCGCGCTTCGATGCGATATAGGGCGGCAACGGCATCCGCCCGCAGCGTTCGAGCAGTAGTTCGACCGGCTCGTCGCCCGCAAAGTCGAGCGCGAAGCTGCCGTCCTCGCCACGATCCGACGCGATGGCGCTGACGCCGTTGCCGAAATCGATCGCGTCGCCTTCACGCAGCCGTCGTGCGTTGCGGACGAACGCCCGCCAGCGCCGCGGTCCTTCGCGCTTATGCAAGGTCGCGCCGATCTTGGCATCGCCGCGCGTACCTTCGAGCTGCGCGGGTATCACGCGCGTATCGTTGAACACGAGCAGATCGCCCGCGCGGAGTTCCCTGGGCAAGTCGCTCGCGACGCGATCGCGCATCGTCGCGCCGTCGACCACCAGCATCCGCGCCGCATCGCGCGGCGACGCGGGACGGAGCGCGATCCGTTCGGGCGGCAAGTCGAAGTCGAACAGGTCGACGTTCACGCCAACCTCCGGGTCTTGCGGATTACTTCTTCGCGGCCGGCTTCTTCGCCACGGGCTTCGCCGGGACCGGCTTGGCGGCCGGGGTCGGCGTCGGCGCAGGGGCCAGTGCGGCGAGCGGCGGCGGTGGCGGCGCTGGCGCGTAGGCGGGCGGGTTGTCGGCAGCGATGTACGCGTGGACGATCGTCGACGGATTCGCCGGCGGTTCGCCGCGCTCGACCGTATCGACATATTCCATGCCGCTGATCACGCGCCCGAACACCGTGTATTTCTTGTCGAGTACCAGCTTGGGGTCGAGCACGATGAAGAACTGGCTGTTCGCCGAATCCTCGGCCTTCTTCTTGGCGGCGGCATCGGCATCGGGCGCCGCCCCCTCGCGCGCGGCGGACACCGCGCCGCGGACGTGCGGCATCCAGTTGAACTCGGCGGGCAGGTCGGGAAGCGTCGATCCGCCGGTGCCGTCGCCCTTGGGATCGCCGGTTTGCGCCATGAAGCCTTCGATGACGCGGTGGAACTTCAGCCCGTCATAGAAATGCTGGCGGGTCAGGATCTTGATCCGCTCGACCATCTTCGGCGCGACGTTGGGATAGAGCCGCACGACCACGCGACCGCCGGTCGACAGGTCGAGATAGAGCAGGTTTTCCTTGTCGGTCAGCGCCGGTGGCGCGATCCGCTGTTCGGTGGGCGCAACGGCCGCGGCCGTCTTCTTCTTGGCCGCCATCGACGGGTTGCCGGTGACCGCGAGGCACATCGTCGCGATCAGGCCGAGTAAGAAACGCATGGAGACTCCGAGGAAAACTTGGTTCGACTGGTCGCTTAAAGCAAATCAGTCAGCGCGCCAATGCGGAGATAAAGCGGCGTATTTGAGGCAGCCTAGCACTTCTGCTCGGCGACTCGCGCCATCACCTCGTCGCGCACCGTCGGCGGCACGAACTTCGTGATGTCCCCGCCATAGGTCGCGATTTCCTTGACCAGCCGGCTCGCGATCGGCTGCAGCGCGACGTCGGCCATCAGGAAGACCGTCTCGACCTTGTGGTTGAGCGCGCGGTTCATGCCCGTCAGTTGATATTCGTATTCGAAGTCGGTGACGCCTCGGATCCCACGGATGACGATCGACGCGCCCTGCGCCTCGGCAAAGTCCATCAGCAGCGAGTTGAACCCGACCACTTCGATATCGCCATTACCGATCGCGGTGACTTCGCGTCGCACCATCTCCATCCGCTCGTCGTCGCTGAACATCGGCGACTTGGCGGCGTTGGTCGTGACACCGATGATCAGCCGATCAACCAGCTTCGCGCCGCGCCGGATGATATCCATGTGACCCAAAGTGATCGGATCGAACGTGCCGGGATAGACGCCGATGCGTGTGGTCATGCCAGATCCCCCAAAGTCAGCTTTCGCGCGCGAGCACGAATCGCCCGATCTCGCGCAACAGGTCGGCCTCCGCGCCGAAGCCGCGCAGGTGATCCACCGCCTGATCGACCAGCAACGCGGCTTGTTCCTTCGCGCGGTCGATCCCAAGCAACGAGACGAACGTCTCCTTGCCCGCGCCGGCGTCCTTGCGGAGTTTCTTGCCGGCCTTGTCCTCGTCGCCCTCGACGTCGAGCAGATCGTCGGCGATCTGGAAGGCGAGGCCGATGTCGCGGGCATAGCCGCGCAGACCCTTGCGACCCTCGGGCTGAACACGGCCGAGAATCGCGCCGGCCTCGACCGAACAGGCGATCAGCGCGCCGGTCTTCATCGCCTGGAGTCGAGTCACGGTCGCGAGGTCGAAGCGCGATTTTTCCGCCTCCAGGTCCATCATCTGCCCGCCGGCCATGCCGTTCGGACCGGACGCGCGCGCGACTTCGCTGACGAGTTCGGCACGAACGAACGGGTCGGGATGCGTTGCCGGGTCGGCGAGCCATTCGAACGCCAGCGCATGGAGACAGTCGCCCGCCAGCACCGCCGCCGCCTCGGTAAACGCCTTGTGCACGGTCGGCTTGCCGCGGCGGAGATCGTCGTCGTCCATCGCCGGCAGATCGTCATGGATCAGCGAATAGACGTGGATCGCCTCGATCGCGGTGCCGACGCGCGCGATGCAATCGCGATCGACCCCGAACAGCGTGCCGGTCGCATGGACGAGCAACGGCCGCAGCCTTTTCCCCCCGCCGATCGCGGCATGGCGCATCGCGCGATACAGATCGGCGCGGGGATCGTCGGGGATCGCGAGCAGCGTGTCGAACCGGCGGTCGATCTCGTCGCCCACGTCGGTCAGCGCGGCCTGGAGCGTCAGCGAGGAAGCCACCGGCTTCGTACTCATCCGCCGTCGAACGGCGCGACGCCGGCCGGGCGTCCGTCGGGGCCGAGCCGGATCGCCTCGATCCGCGCCTGCGCCGCGTCGAGGCGCGCGCTGCATTGCTGGCGCAACCGCGTGCCCTCTTCGTACAGGTCGAGCGCCTCGCCGAGCTTGGCCTCGCCGGTTTCGAGCTTGTGGACGATTTCCTCGAGACGCTTCAGCGCGTCCTCGAACGACAGGTCGGCGATCGGCGTATCCATCGCCGCGCTATGCGTCAGCGGACCGGCGGGAGCAACCGCCGATCCGCCGGTTACGGCGTCAGGCGCCGAGCAGATGGAAGCGGATGACGATGAAGATCACCAGCATGCCGCCCAGGATCGAATACAGGAACCCGGCCGGATGCAGCCCCTGCGCGCGTTGAGCGGGCGACAGCGCCATCCCGATCAGCCCGGCCAGGAACGACCCGGCGATGCCGAGCAGCACGGTCATGATGAAGCCCATATTGACCGCGCCCGGATAGAAAAAGCGCGCCAGCACGCCGACGATGAAGCCGACGACGATCATGCGGATGATACCCATTTTGTCCTCTCCCACGATGGTAGGTGCATCAACGTTGCACGCTTGTTCCGGTTGCACAATGATACTTGGGATATTCGCGCAGACGCACGCGTTGGGAGGCCCATGTTCACCAGCATCAACCCCGCGACCGGCGAACCCGGCCAGAGCCATGCCGAGCTGACCGATGCGCAGATCGAAACGCGGCTCGCTAAAGCGCACGCTACGTTCCAGTCGTGGCGCACCAGCGACCCGCACGACCGCATGGCGCTGCTCCGCCGGATCGCCGAAGTGTTTGAGGACGACCGCGACAAGCTCGCGCGGATCGCGACCGAAGAGATGGGCAAGACGCTCAAATCCGCGGTCGCGGAGGTCGAAAAAATGTGCTGCAGCATTCCGTTACTATGCGCGCCACGGGCTGCGATTGCTCGAGACGACCGATGTCGAGACACCCGCCGGCCCGGTCCATGCGCGCTGGCTGCCGATGGGGCCGGTGCTCGCGGTGATGCCGTGGAATTTCCCCTATTGGCAGGTGATCCGCTTCGCCGCGCCGACGATCATGGCGGGCAATGTCGCCCTGCTCAAACACGCGTCGTCGGTGCAGGGCTGCGCCGCGGCGATCGAGGCGGCGATCCTGCAGGCCGGTGCGCCCGAGGGGCTGTTCCAGAACCTGCCGATCAAGTCCGCCAAGGTCGCCGATCTGATCGCCGACGACCGCATCGTCGCGGTGACTCTGACCGGCAGTGAGGGCGCCGGCGCGAAGGTCGCCGAGGCCGCGGGACGGGCGCTCAAGAAGGTCGTGCTCGAACTCGGCGGGTCGGACCCGTTCGTCGTTATGCCCTCCGCGGACATCGATCTCGCCGCCAAGACCGCGGTCACCGCGCGGGTGCAGAATAGCGGCCAGTCGTGCATCTGCGCCAAGCGGATGATCATCCACACCGACGTCTACGACGCGTTCATGGAGAAGTTTTCGGCGGGGATGCAGGCGGTCAAGACCGGCGACCCGATGGACCCCGCCACCGACATGGGTCCGCTATCGTCGGAAGAACAACGCGATACCGTACTCGGTCAGCTCGCCAAGTTCCGCGACGCCGGCGCGACCCTGTTGTTCGGCGCCGAAAAGCCCGATCTGCCCGGTGCGTATATGACCCCGGGCGTGCTGGTCGATGTCGATCCCGAGACGGAGGTCGCCAAAGAGGAAATATTCGGCCCGGTCGCGATGGTGTTCAAGGTCGCCGACCTGGACGAGGCGATCGCGCTGGCGAACGACGTGCCGTTCGGACTGGGCTCGTCGGTCTGGACCAATGATGCGGACGAGCAGGAACGCTTCGCCCGCGACATCCAGGCCGGCATGACCGCGATCAACCGCATGCTCGCCTCGACCCCGGAGGCACCGTTCGGCGGGGTCAAACGCTCCGGTCACGGCCGCGAGCTGGGGCCGTGGGGCCTGCACGAATTCATGAACCTGAAGGCAGTGATCGGGTGACCGACAGCATCGCGCGGAAATATCCGCTTCTCGCGGCGCCGCATGTCCGCCTGCACGGGGCGGTCGACGATGCGATGTACGATCGCTTCTGCGACCAGCTTGCCGCGTGCCCGAAGGACGGCATGCTGGTCGTCACGATGACCACGCTCGGCGGCGACCCCGAAGTGGCACGCGCGATGGGCGACGACATCCGGCTGATCCGCGAATTCCAGGGGCGCGACATCCTGTTCCTCGGCAAGGTTGCGGTCTATTCGGCGGGGGCGACCTTCATGTCAGCCTTTCCGGTCGAGCGCCGCTTCCTGACCCACGGCACGCGGCTACTGATCCATGAAAGGCAGATCCAGAAGCAGGTGACGCTCAACGGCCCGCTGCGCATGGTCGTCGCTTCGCTTAAAGCCGCACTCAACGAGATCGAGACGTCGGTGGCGATCGAGGAAGAAGGCTTTCGCGACTTGATCAAGGGCAGCAGCGTGTCGTTCGACGAGGTCCACCAGCGCGCGCCCGACAATTGGTATATCGAGGCCGAGCAAGCCCGCGACCTCGGGCTGGTGCTCGACGTCATCTGACTTGCACTCCGGCGGCGAAAGGCATAGCCGCACCGCAACATTGCAATAGGACGACACGTCGATGGCCGAGTTCCGCCTGCCCAAGAACAGCCGCATCAAGAATACGGGCAAGGTCCACAAGGCGGCGACGGGCGCGACCAACATCAAGCGCTTCAAGGTCTATCGCTACGACCCCGATGCCGGCCAGAATCCACATTACGACACGTTCGAGATCGACCTCGATACGTGCGGGCCGATGGTGCTCGACGCGCTGATCAAGATGAAGTCGGAGCAGGATTCGTCGCTGACCTTCCGCCGTTCGTGCCGCGAAGGGATTTGCGGGTCGTGTTCGATGAACATGGACGGCAAGAACGGCCTGGCCTGCACGACCGCGATCGAGGATTGCAAGTCGGAGGTGACGATCACCCCGCTGCCGCACATGGAAGTGATCAAGGACTTGGTCCCCGATTTCACGCACTTCTACGCGCAATATTCGTCGATCAAGCCGTGGCTGCAGACCGTCACCCCGGCGCCCGCGGGCAAGGAGCGGCTGCAATCGCCCGCCGATCGCGAGAAGCTCGACGGGTTGTACGAATGCATCCTGTGCGCGTGCTGTTCGACCAGCTGCCCGAGCTATTGGTGGAACAGCGACAAGTTCCTGGGGCCGGCGATCCTGCTCCAGGCGTATCGTTGGCTCGCCGACAGCCGCGACGAGATGACCGGCGAGCGGCTCGACGATCTCGAGGATCCGTTCCGCCTCTATCGCTGCCACACGATCATGAACTGCGCGAATGCGTGCCCCAAGGGCCTCAACCCGGCCAAGGCGATCGCCGAGATCAAGAAGATGGAAGCCGAGCGGATTGTCTGAGACGCCGCCCGCGCAGCCCTTGTTCAACTATGACGACGACCCCGATGCGCCGGGGTGGAAGCGCTGGCAGTTTCGCGACAATACGCGGTTCAATGCGTTCCTCGAACCGCTCCAGGTCCGGCTGGAAGGCAATATCGCCCGCGTGCGGATGATGCCGCGGCACGAACATTCGAACATGCGCGACAACGTCCATGGCGGTGCGCTGCTCGGCTTCATGGACGTGGCGCTGTTCGCGGCGAGCCGTGCGTTCGGATGCCTCCAGGCCGGGGGCGCCGTGACGCTCGATCTGTCGGCGCAATTCATCGGCGGCGGGGTGATCGGCGAGCCGCTGGAGGCGCGGATCGAGTTGCTGCGCGAGACCAGCCGGATGCTGTTCCTGCGTGGACTGGTAGTGCAGGAAAACACGCCGACGATCGCCAGCTTCACCGGCACGCTCCGCAAATCGAGCCCCCCCGCCGTCGCTCCGGTGACCAGCGTCCTCGCCCAGTACCAGGCGCTGGTCGCGGCGGGCGAGCTTCGCGCCGATCCCGACCAGCAGGCCGCTGCCGCCCGGCTCGACCGGCTCCAGCACGAACTCGAAGCGGTGCCGAAGCGCGGCAGCACGCTATGGAGAATGCTCGGCAAGAAGCCCGATGCCCCGCGCGGCGTGTACCTGTGGGGGGATGTCGGGCGCGGCAAGTCGATGCTGATGGACCTGTTCTTCGGCTGCCTGAACATCGGCCGCAAACGCCGCGTCCATTTCGGCGAATTCATGCTCGAGGTGCACCAGCGCATCGCCGAGGAGCGCAAGAAAGAGGCCGGCGACCCGATTGCGCCGGTCGCCGAAGCATTGGCCGACGAAGCGCGCTGCCTCGCGTTCGACGAGATGATGGTGACCAACTCGCCCGACGCGATGATCCTGTCGCGGCTGTTCACCGCGCTGATCGAACACGGCGTGACGGTGGTGACGACGAGCAACCGCCCACCGCAGGACCTCTACAAGAACGGCCTGAACCGCGAGCATTTCCTGCCCTTCATCGACCTCATCGAGACGCGTCTCGACGTGCTGCCGCTCAACGGCCCGGTCGATTACCGCCGCGATCGGCTCGGCCAGCAGGAGACGTGGCTGGTCCCCAACGGGCCGGAGGCGACCAAGCAGCTGTCCGCCGCTTTCTTCCGCCTGACCGACTATCCGCCCGAGGATCGCGACCACGTACCCGCGGAGGATTTGACCGTGCAGGGCCGCACGCTGCATGTCCCTAAATCGCTGAAGGGCGTCGCGGTCTTTTCGTTCAAAAAACTATGCGGCGAGGCGCGGGGCGCGGCCGATTACCTCGCGATCGCGCGGCGCTATCATACGGTGATCCTGGTCGGCATCCCCAAGCTCGGGCCCGAAAACCGCAACGAGGCGGCGCGCTTCGTCAGCCTCATCGACGCGCTCTACGAACACAAGGTCAAGCTGCTCGCCGCGGCCGATGCCGAACCCGCGCAGCTCTACGAAACGGGCGACGGCCGCTTCGAGTTCGACCGCACCGTCAGCCGGTTGGAAGAGATGCGGTCGGACGACTATCTGGCGCAGGGTCACGGGGCGCACTGACGCGCGCCAGCCACCGGCGCACCCAGGGCTCGCACCAACGCGTGACCGCAAAGGCTAGCGCGATCACGCCCAGTGCCGCCAACACGATCGCCGCCCAGCCCGACAGCCCCGTCGCCATCAGCGCCGCGATGAGGGCGGCGCCGACGGTCTGGTGAAGCAGATAGAGCGGGTACGTCACGAGGCCGAGCGTCGCCAACCGCGCCGGTCCGAGCCTGGCGAGCGGTCCCTGTAGCCGATCGGCCGAAGCGATCGCCGCGATCGCCGCGACGAATACGAGGATCGGCGCGGTCGGATTGGGGTCGATCAGGGGATTGTCGCGCATGCTGCCGGCATGGAACGCGATCTCGACGAGCGAACCCGCGAGGAACAGGACGGCTGCCGGACCGCGCCAGCGACCTCGGTTGTCCGCTGCGCATGCCCTGCAGCAACGCGCCCAGGGCGAAGAACACACCGTGCGGCAACAGGGTCGCGTTGATCGCGGTGTTGCGCAACGCCATGTCCGGCGACAGGGCAACGGCATAGGCGGCGACCCAGAAGGCCACGCTCGCGCCGCCGATCGCCATGACGAGACGCTCGATCCGCGGCGCGTTGCCGCCGGCGCGCAACTGCGTCGATACCAAGATGTAGAACATCAGCTCGACCGACAGCGTCCAGTAACTCGCGTCGATCGGCTTGGTGAAATGGACGAAGCTCGCCGCCGCCAGCCATTGCAACGCAACGGTACCGACCGGCGTCATGGTGCCGGCCAACAGCAGCAGCGCGCTGAGCGTCGAACAGATCCAGGCGGCCGGGGCCAGGCGCAACATGCGGCGCCGCAGGAACACCCGCGATGACGCCTCCGCGCCGGACAGGGCGATGACGTAGCCGGACACGACGAAGAAGATCTCGACGCCCACCCAGCCGAACCAGCCGAACCGCGCGCCCTCGATCGGCATCGCGATGGAAGGGTCGAACAGCGACGGCACGCTGTCGGCGGCGAGCGGAAACAGATAGGTGTAGTGAAACCCCAGCACCATCAGGGCGCACGAGAAGCGGACGACGTCGATCGCCAACACTTGAGTCTTTGCCGCCCCCGTCATGCGGCCGTCATACGATGCGCTGGTTAAGACCCCGTATCGCACGCGCCCAAAGCTTACTATTGCTCTTGCGAATGAGTTGCAGTAATAGATGTTAACCAACACCCTTTAGCGGTTGCCAGCGAGTAGCGAAGCGCCTAAGCGCCGTCGCGTCTCGCGCGCCCGAGTGCGCGTCCACGCGCCAAAAGGGAGTGCTCATGGCCCGCAAGAAGATCGCGCTGATCGGCGCCGGCAATATCGGCGGCACGCTCGCCCATCTCGCCGCGCAGAAGGAACTCGGCGACATCGTGCTGTTCGACGTCGTGGAGGGCGTGCCGCAGGGCAAGGCGCTCGACCTGTCGCAGTGCGGCCCGATCGAAGGCTTCGACGCGAAGATCACCGGCTCGAACGATTACAAGGATATCGCCGGGGCCGACGTGATCATCGTCACCGCCGGTGTCGCGCGCAAGCCGGGCATGAGCCGCGACGATCTGCTCGGCATCAACCTGAAGGTGATGAAGGCGGTCGGTGAGGGCATCAAGAACAACGCGCCCGACGCGTTCGTCATCTGCATCACCAACCCGCTCGACGCGATGGTGTGGGCGCTGCGCGAATTCTCCGGCCTGCCGCACCACATGGTCGTCGGCATGGCGGGCGTGCTCGACTCCGGCCGTTTCAGCCATTTCATCGCCGAAGAGTTCGGCGTGTCGGCGCGCGACGTCACGACCTTCGTGCTCGGTGGCCATGGCGACACGATGGTCCCGGTCGTGCAATATTCGACGGTCGCCGGCATCCCCGTCCCCGACCTGATCAAGATGGGCAAATCGACCCAGGAGCGCATCGACGCGATCGTCAAGCGCACCCGCGGCGGCGGCGGCGAGATCGTCGCGCTCCTCGGCACCGGCTCGGCCTATTACGCCCCCGCGACCAGCGGCATCGCGATGGCGGAGGCGTATCTCGGCGACCAGAAGCGCGTCCTGCCCTGCGCGGCCTATGTCGAGGGCCAGTATGGCGTGGATGGGCTCTACGTGGGCGTCCCGGTCCGGATCGGCGCAGGTGGCGTCGAGGAAATCATCGAAATCGCGCTCGACGACGAAGCCAAGACCAACCTCGGCGTGTCGGTCGATGCTGTGAAGGAATTGCTGGTGGCGTGTCGGGGTATCGACGGGTCGCTGGCATAAGCTGTTCCCCGGCGAAGGCCGGGGTCCAGCAGGGAGAACCAAGTGGAGAAAGCCGGTTTCGTCTACATCATGGCGAGCGGGCGTAACGGCACGATCTACATCGGCGTAACGAGCGACCTACCCAAACGCGTTTGGGAACATCGCAACGGCATCGTCGGCGGGTTCACAAAGAAATACGGCTGTCATCTCCTCGTCTGGTACGAGGCCTACGACAGCATCGAGGACGCAAGGCAGCGCGAGCTGCGGATGAAGGAGTGGAAGCGAGCCTGGAAATTGCGCGAGGTCGAAGGGATGAATCCGGACTGGGACGATCTCTACGAACGCATCGTGTGATTGGGACGCGCTTTCCTGGCTGGACCCCGGCCTTCGCCGGGGAACACGGAATGGGATGATATGATCGCTTGCACAGGACGGAACCGCTAACCGCAATGCCGCTTTTCCTCCCCCTCCTGCTGGCCGCACCGGCCGACGCCGCCGCTGCCAAGCTGCAGCCGGCCGCCGAGCCTTCGATCGTCGCGGCGGGGAAGGCGTGCGTCGGGGTCACCGCCGATCCCGACGGGCAGGCGACGCGGCTCACCGGTTGGCGTCCCGCGACGACTGCCGAAGCGAAGGGTGTCAATTCCGACGGCGCGATTGTCATGCGTGACAACATCCAGCTGATTTATCGCACCGGCAGCGAGGGCGGCTGCGTCGTGATGGCGAACCCAGACGCGGCGTTCGACACCGCCGCCTTCTACGCCGATCTGGGCGCCGCGATCGGCGTACCGATCGCAACCGATCCCAAGAATCCTGTGACCAAGCTGCCCAACGGCGAAGTGCTGGTCACCGTGGTGACACTCGAAAAAGATAAGCGGCTGGTCACGCTCGTCGTGGGCAACCCCAACAGCGAATACGCCAAGAAGAAGGGCAAATGACGTGAGCATCCTCGTCGACAAGAATACCAAGGTCATCACGCAAGGGATGACCGGCAATACCGGCAGCTTCCACACCCAGGCCGCGCTCGATTACGGGACGCAGATGGTCGCGGGCGTGACCCCGGGCAAGGGCGGCACGACGCATCTCGGCCTGCCCAATTACGACACGGTGCACGAAGCGGTCGCCGCGACCGGCGCGACCGCATCTGTCGTGTACGTGCCGCCCCCCTTCGCGGCGGATTCGATCCTGGAGGCGATCGACGCCGAAGTGCCGCTGATCGTGTGCATCACGGAAGGGATTCCGGTGCTCGACATGGTCAAGGTCAAGCGCGCGCTGTCGGGCTCCAAGTCGCGCCTGATCGGCCCGAACTGCCCCGGCGTGCTGACCCCCGGCGAATGCAAGATCGGCATCATGCCGGGCAGCATCTTTTCCAAAGGCTCGGTGGGTGTTGTCAGCCGCTCGGGCACGCTTACCTATGAGGCGGTGTTCCAGACCACCAATGCCGGGCTCGGGCAGACCACTGCAGTCGGGATCGGCGGCGATCCGGTCAACGGTACCAACTTCATCGACGTGCTCGAACTGTTTCTGGCGGATGACGCCACGAAATCGATCATCATGATCGGCGAAATCGGCGGCGACGCCGAGGAGCAGGCCGCGCAGTTCCTGAAGGACGAAGCGAAGCGTGGGCGCAAGAAGCCGATGGCCGGCTTCATCGCCGGCCGCACCGCGCCCCCGGGCCGCCGCATGGGCCATGCCGGCGCGATCGTGTCGGGTGGCAAGGGCGACGCGGAAAGCAAGATCGCGGCGATGGAAAGCGCGGGTATCAAGGTGTCGTCGAGCCCGTCATTGCTGGGCGAGACGCTGGTGGAAGTGTTGAAGGGTTGAACATAGCCGTCGCCCCGGCGCAGGCCGGGGCCGTTGGCGGCTCTTGTTACTTAGCGGCCCCGGCCTTCGCCGGGGCGACGAGGTGAAGCCAGATGGGCTACGAAGGTCAGGATTTCAGCGAGATCGCCGGCGGCGTCAGCCCCGCGTTCGTCGAGACTCTCTACAAGCGCTTCCGCGAATCCCCGGATTCGGTCGAGCCGTCATGGCGCGGCTGGTTCGAGGGGCTTGAGGCCGGGCCTTCCGTAGCGAGCTGGACGAACCCCGCCTGGCCGCCCTCGGCCACGGACGACCTGACCGCGGCGCTCGACCCGACCCAAATGGAGCCCGCGGCCAAGCCCGCCAAGGCCCCCGCCCCGGCCGTGCCCGCCGCCGCGCCGTCGCAGGACGCGATCATCGCCGCCGCCGCCGATTCGATCCGCGCGATGATGCTGATCCGTACGTATCGCGTGCGCGGTCATCTGGCCGCCAACCTCGACCCGCTCGGCCTCTCGCAATACGAAATGCCGGCCGACCTCAAGACCGAATATCACGGCTTCTCCGACAGCGACATCGACCGCCCGGTCTATCTCGGCGGGCAGCTCGGGCTGCAATGGGCGACGATCCGCGAGCTCGTCGACATCCTGCGCGCGAATTACTGCGGCAATGTCGGCCTGGAATACATGCACATCGCCGATGTCGAGGAACGCCGCTTCCTGCAGGACCGCATGGAGGGCAAGGACAAGGCGATCACCTTCACGCCCGACGGCAAGAAGGCGATCCTGACCAAGGTCATCGAGGGCGAGCAGTGGGAACGCTTCCTCGGCAAGAAGTACGTGGGTACCAAGCGCTTCGGCCTCGACGGCGGCGAAGCGATGATCCCCGCGCTCGAAAGCGTCATCAAATATGGCGGCCAGATGGGCGTGAACGAGATCGTCTATGGCATGGCGCATCGCGGGCGCTTGAACGTCCTCGCCAACGTCATGGCGAAGCCGTTGCGCGTGATCTTCCACGAATTCGGCGGCGGTAGCGCGAACCCAGAAGACGTGGGCGGATCGGGCGACGTCAAATACCACCTCGGCACCTCGACCGACCGCGAGTTCGACGGGATCAAGGTCCATATGTCGCTGGTCGCCAACCCGTCGCACCTCGAGGCGGCGGACCCGGTCGTGCTGGGCAAGACCCGCGCAATTCAGACGCTGGCCAACGACCTCGACGACCACTCGGCCTCGCTCCCCGTGCTGATCCACGGCGACGCCGCGTTCGCGGGCCAGGGGATCGTCTGGGAATGCCTCGGCTTCTCCGGCATCCGCGGGTACAATACCGGCGGCTGCCTGCACTTCATCATCAACAACCAGATCGGCTTCACCACCAGCCCGCAATTCGCGCGCTCGTCACCCTATCCGTCGGACGTCGCCAAGGGCGTCCAGGCGCCGATCTTCCACGTCAACGGCGACGATCCCGAAGCGGTCACCTTCGCGACCAAGATGGCGATCGAGTTCCGCCAGAAGTTCCACCGCGACATCGTCATCGACATGTGGTGCTACCGCCGCTTCGGCCATAACGAGGGCGACGAACCGAGCTTCACCCAGCCGCTGATGTACGCCCGGATCAAGCAGCATCCGCCGGTCAGCGAAGTATACGGCAAGCGCCTGATCGCCGAGGGCGTGATCGACCAGGCATGGGTCGACAAGATCACCAATCAATTCGACACCTTGCTCGAAGGCGAGTTCGAGGCGGGCGCGAGCTACAAGGCGAACAAGGCCGACTGGTTCGCGGGCCGCTGGTCGGGGCTGCATGCGCCGGCCGATGCCGAGAGTTCGCGCCGCAACGTCGAGACCGGGATCGAGAAGAAGCTGTTCGACAGCCTCGGCCGCACGCTAACCACCGTGCCGGACGATCTCACGGTCCACAAGGCGCTGACCCGCGTGATCGACGCCAAGGCCAACATGTTCAAGACCGGCGAGAATTTCGACTGGGCGACCGGCGAAGCGCTCGCGTTCGGGTCGCTGCTGTCGGAAGGATACGGCGTTCGCCTGTCGGGCCAGGATTCGGGCCGCGGCACGTTCAGCCAGCGCCACGCGGTCTGGGTCGACCAGAATGACGAGCACAAATACGTGCCGCTGTGGAATGTCGAACACGGCAATTTCGAGGTGCTCGACAGCCCCTTGAGCGAATATGGCGTGCTCGGTTTCGAATACGGCTACGCGCTCGCCGATCCCAAGACGCTCGTCATCTGGGAAGCGCAGTTCGGCGACTTCATGAACGGCGCGCAGATCATGATCGACCAGTTCATCGCGTCGGGCGAGGCCAAGTGGCTGCGCGCCAACGGCCTGGTGATGATGCTGCCCCACGGCTACGAAGGCCAGGGGCCGGAGCATAGCTCGGCGCGCGTCGAACGCTTTCTGCAACTGTGCGCGGGCGACAATATCCAGGTCGCGAACTGCACCACGCCGGCCAACATCTTCCACCTGCTGCGCCGCCAGATGCATCGCACGTTCCGCAAGCCTTTGGTGATCTTCACGCCCAAGTCGCTGCTGCGTCACAAGCGCGCGGTGTCGAAGGCAGCGGACTTCCAGGGCGACAGCCATTTCCGCCGCATCCTGAGCGACCCGGATGCCGCGGCGGATGCGCAGACCAAGCGGCTCGTCCTGTGCACCGGCAAGGTCGCCTACGACCTGTTCGACGCACGCGATGCGGCGGGCGACAAGGACGCCCAGATCGTCCGGATCGAACAACTCTATCCGTTCCCGACCGAAGCGCTGGCGACGCGGATAGCGCGGATGACCGCGCTCGAAGATATCGTGTGGGCACAGGAAGAGCCGAAAAATAACGGCGCGTGGTTCTTCGTCGAACCGATGATCGAGGAAGCGTTGGCGCAGGCCAAGGCCAAGCCGAAGCGCGCGCGCTATGCCGGCCGTGCGGCGGCGGCATCGCCCGCGACCGGTCTCGCCAAGCGCCACCAGATGGAACAGGCCGCGCTCGTCGCCGACGCGCTCGGCCACAATGTGCGCGAAGAAATCCGCCGGACGCGGAAGAATTGAATGCCCGTCGCCACGGCGCAGGCCGGGGCCGCTGGCAATGAAAGACACACTTAGCGATCCCGGCCTTCGCCGGGATGACGAGGTAGAAAATGGCAACCGAAGTTACCGTCCCCGTTCTGGGTGAATCGATCGTCGAGGCGACCGTCGGCGAATGGCTCAAGCAGCCGGGCGACCCGGTCAAGCAGGACGAGCCGATCGTCAGCCTCGAAACCGACAAGGTCGCAGTCGAGGTGCCCTCGCCCGTCGCCGGCGTGATGGGCGCGCATGCGGTGCAGGTCGGCGACAATGTCGCGGTCGGTGCGCTGCTCGCGACGGTCGAGGCCGGCGGTGCGGCCGCCGCTCCCGCGCCGACGCCAGCTCCCGCCGCCGCCCCGGCACTCGCTCCCGCCGACACGGCCGGCCAGCAGGCCCCCGCGTCCGGCGACGCCCCCGCCGCGCTCAGCCCCTCGGTACGCCGCGCCGTGCTCGAAACAGGGGTCGATCCCGGCACGGTCAAGGGTACCGGCAAGGACGGCCGTATCACCAAGGACGACGTGATGGCGGCGGCCTCGACGCCGGCCACGCCCGCTCCCTCGGCCCAGCCGACCCCGACCCCCTCGGTCGCCGCCTCGACGTCGCGCAAGGAAGAACGCGTCAAGATGACCCGCCTGCGCCAGACGGTCGCCAAGCGCCTCAAGGAGGCGCAGAACACCGCCGCCATGCTGACGACGTTCAACGACGTCGACATGACCGCCGTCATCGAAGCGCGGACTAAGTATAAGGACCTGTTCGAAAAGAAGCACGGCGTCCGGCTCGGCTTCATGGGCTTCTTCGTGAAGGCCGCGTGCATGGCGCTAAAGGACGTCCCTGCCGTCAACGGCCAGATCGACGGCGAGGAGATCGTCTATCACGATTACGCCGACATCTCCGTCGCGGTCTCCGCGCCGCAGGGCCTGGTCGTGCCGGTGATCCGCGATGCCGACCAGCTGTCGGTCGCGGGCATCGAAAAGACGATCGGCGATTTCGGCAAGCGCGCCAAGGACGGCACGCTGAAGATGGACGAGATGAAGGGCGGCACCTTCACCATCTCCAACGGCGGCGTGTTCGGCAGCCTGATGAGCACCCCGATCATCAACCCGCCGCAGAGCGCCGTTCTCGGCCTCCACCGCATCGAGGACCGCCCCGTGGTCCGCGACGGCCAAGTCGTCGTGCGTCCGATGATGTACCTAGCGCTCAGCTACGACCACCGTCTGATCGACGGCCGCGAGGCGGTGACCTTCCTCGTCGCGCTGAAGAATGCGATCGAGGACCCGACCCGGATTTTGATCGACCTTTGAGAGGGGACGCGAATAGGCCAACGCTCCGGCCTTCGCCGGAGCACTGCCAGCCCGAAGTGCTCCGGCGAAGGCCGGAGCGTTGGAAGGAGCGCGATGAAGTCGGGATGCGTCTATCTGATGGCGAACCATCGCCGCGGACGGACCTATCTCGGAGTAACGAGCAACCTGCCCCAACGTGTTTGGCAGCATCGTAACAAAATGGTCGATGGACATTCCAAGGACCATGATTGCGTGCTGCTCGTTTGGTACGAATATTTCGATGATTTGCAGGACGCGCGAGCGTCCGAGTATCGGATGAAGAAGTGGAAGCGGGCCTGGAAATTGCGATTGATAGAAGAGCGCAATCCTGAATGGCGCGACCTATATGAAGAGCTTGCATAGCCCGTACTCCGGCGAACGCCGGAGCGTTGGCAACGAGCGATAACATTTCCAACGCTCCGGCCTTCGCCGGAGCACAGTGAGGCTGAAAATGGCTGACTATGATTTCGACGTCCTGGTGATCGGTGCCGGCCCCGGCGGCTATGTCGCGGCGATCCGTGCGGCGCAGTTGGGGCTCAAAACCGGCTGCGTTGAAAGCCGCGAGACGCTGGGCGGCACCTGCCTCAACGTCGGGTGCATTCCGTCCAAGGCGATGCTCCATGCCTCCGAATTCTACGACCATGCCGCCAACGGCGCGATGGCGAAGATGGGGGTCAAGATCGATAAGATGTCGCTCGACCTCGACACGATGCACGGCCAGCGCAAGGACGCGGTCAAGCAGCTGACCGGCGGCATCGAGTTCCTGTTCAAGAAGAACAAGGTCGAGTGGCTCAAGGGCCATGCCGCGTTCACCGCTGCCGATACGGTGCAGGTCGGCGACCGCAGCGTGCGCGCGAAGAACATCGTCATCGCGACCGGCTCGTCGGTCACACCGCTCCCCGGCGTCACGATCGACGAGAAGATCGTCGTGTCGTCGACCGGCGCGCTCGAACTGGCGAAGGTCCCCGGCCACATGGTCGTGATCGGCGGCGGCGTGATCGGGCTTGAGCTGGGCAGCGTGTGGCGGCGGCTCGGCGCCAAGGTTACCGTCGTCGAATTCCTCGACCAGATCCTGCCCGGCTTCGACGGCGAGGTCCGCAAGGAATCGAACAAGATCCTCAAGAAGCAGGGTCTCGAGTTCAAGCTGTCGACCAAGGTCACCGGCGTGACGGTCAAGGGCGGAAAGGCGATCTTGACGGTCGAGCCCGCCAAGGGCGGCGATGCCGAGGCGATCGAGGCCGACACCGTCCTCGTGTCGATCGGCCGCAAGCCCAACACCGACGGCCTCGCGCTCGACAAAGCGGGCCTCTCGACCAACCAGCGCGGGCAAGTCGAGATCGACCATGACTTCCGCACCGCCGTCCCCGGCATTTGGGCGATCGGCGACGTCGCGCCCGGCCCGATGCTCGCGCACAAGGCCGAGGATGAGGGCATCGCGGTCGCCGAGAACATCGCGGGCCAGCACGGCATCGTGAACCACGACGTGATCCCGTCGGTCGTCTACACTTGGCCCGAAATCGCCGGCGTCGGCCTGACCGAGGAAGCCGCCAAGGAACGCGGCGAGGTGAAGGTCGGCAAGTTCCCGATGATGGCCAACAGCCGCGCCAAGACCAACCATGAACCCGATGGCTTCGTGAAGGTGATCGCCGACGCCAAGACCGACCGCGTGCTGGGCGTCTGGTGCATCGCCAGCGTCGCGGGCACGATGATCGCGCAGGCCGCCCAAGCGATGGAATTCGGCGCGACGAGCGAGGACATCGCGTACACTTGCCACGCCCACCCGACGCACTCGGAGGCGATCAAGGAAGCGGCGATGGCGGTGACGGGCAAGCCGATCCACATCTGACGATCTTTGCCATCCGATCCGCGCAATAAGACCGGATTGGACCAGTCATGAAATGCGTAGTCCGCATCGTATGATATCCTCCCGCCGTTTCCGGGGGGATCATATGGCAAAGACGATTATCGTTGCGGCGGCGGCCGCTTGGGCCTTGAGCGGTTGCGCGTCGATCAACGGGCCGCGCAAGATCGACGCGGCCTTTCCCGACATCACCGCCGCACCGGACAGTGGCGCCACACCGAACGCGCTCGCGCCGGTGCCTCGGCCGATCGGCAAGGTCGCCGACCCCAAGCTGGCGTTCATGAAATGGTTCTTCGCGACCGATTTCGTGGCCTCGTACAACGACCGCACCAACGCGACGAAGGCCGGCGCCATGCTGAGCAGCGGGTTCCTGCTGATCACCGCCAATTGCCAGGACTTTTTCGACGGCGCGGCGCGCGACCAGCGCCGGGTCAATGTCATCGGCGATCTCGTCGCGCCCGTCACGAATATCGTCACCGGCCTGCTGACGCTCGGCGATCTGAAGGATCATCCCGATCGCACCAAGGACCGCCTCGAAATCCTGTCGCTGGTCAGCAACGCGACGAACGCCGGCCTCAACATCTACGAGCAGCGGTTTCTGTTCGGCGCCGAAAATATGGACGGCGTGCGGACGCTGACGCTCAACACCCTGGCGGATCACCGCCAGGGCGTGATCGACGACATCAAGCCGCAGACGTTCGACGAAGCCCTGCTGCAATTGTTCGACAACGAAGCGATCTGCAAAGCGCCGCACATCCTGACGATGGTCAGGGCCGCGATCCGCAACGGGCAGCTGGAAAACGCGCCGAACTGGGGAAAACCGGACGAGGGGGACGGCAACGGATCGGGTGAAACGGGCGACACCGGCAAGCAGCCGACCAAAAAACCGAATGGCGCGCTGAAACCTCAGGCTATCCCGGCGAAAGTGGCAGACAAGCCAGGCGAGCCGACCGCCAAAAGTCGCGGGATGGGCCGGATCACCGTCAAGGTGAAGAACTGAAGCCGACGCCTTGGTCAGCCGCCCTTCAACGCCTTCCACCGCGCGCGGCCTTCGTCGGACCAGACGCCCTCGCTCGACGGGTAGAAGGCGTCGAACGCCTTCGCGCCCTCCGGCAGCACGACCCAGGGCAGCTTCGACCGCGTGAAGATGTGCACGTCGGGCGGCTGGCTGCCCGGATCGTCGAGCGTGCCGACCCGGACGAACGACGTCGCGCGGCCCGACCCGGCATAATGGCTCCACAATGCGACGCTACACGTGGGGCAGCGGACGATCTCCTGACCCTTCCCGCTCGCCGACGGTGTCACGACATAGTCGGGCGCGCCGCTCAGCAGCGTGACGCGATCGCTTTCGATCACCGCGTTGAGCACGAAAGCGCTGCCGGTTTCGGTCTGGCAATCGGTGCAGTGGCAGCAATGCACCACCATCGGCGCACTACCGAGCGCATAGCGCACCGCACCGCACGCGCAGCCGCCCTCACTCATTGCTTCTTGTCATCGGGCACGGACTCGATCTGCCCCTGATCCGCTGCCGGCGGCGGCGGCGGCGGCGGCGGCGGCGGTGGCGGCGGTGGTGGCGGCGGGGGCGGGGGCGGCGGCGGGGGCGCGACCTCCACCGGTGGCGGAGGCGGCGGGGGCGGCGCTACTTCGACCGGCGGAGGCGGCGGCGGCGGCGCTACTTCGACCGGCGGAGGCGGCGGCGGTGGAGCTGCGACGGGTTCGGGCGCTGGCGGCGGGGGTGCGGCAGCGGGCGCCTCCACCGCCCGGCCGGGACCGCGTCCGGGACGATTTCCGCCGTCGAAGCTCGGCCGCGGCTCGCTCCGTTCCGGCATCGGCGCAGGCGCTGCAACGCTTGGCGTCGGTTGCTCGACCGGTTCCACGGTCACCGGCGGCTCGAGCCCGCCGCCGGGGCGCTTGCCCGTCCAGGTATCGCCCGGCCGACGCCGCGGCGCCGGCGCGGGAGGCGGCGGCGCGGGCGGCGCGACATAGACCGGCGGCGGCAACGGATTGCTGGCGACCGGTGGTGGCGACGGCGGCGTGACCGCCGGACCGTTATTGCCGCGCCACCCGCCGTTCGACGGATTGCGGCCGACGGGTGGCGTGGGCGTTGCCGGCTGGGTCGTGGCGGGCGGCGTCGGGCCGCGACCGGGCCAGCGCCCTGCCCCGCCCGGCCGGCCATCGCCACGCGGCGGCGGCGGCGGAACCACGCCGGGATTGCCGTTCGGAGCGGCCGGCCGGCCGCTCCAGCCGGCGCCGGGCCGCGGGCCCGATCCGCCCCAATTGCCCGGAGTGCGGCCGGGCTGCGTGCTCCATCCGCCATTGTTCTGCGGCGGGGTCCCGCGATAGCCGTCGCGCCGCCACTGGTCGAAGCGGTCGGCGCGGTCGCGACGGACATTGCCTTCGTCGCTGCCGATCCGCGCGCGCCAGTCGCGGCGATGGCGCGACCCCGTGCCGGTGCGATAGCGCGTCCAGCCGGACTGGCCGCGCCAGTCGCCGAAGCGCAATTCGATGTCGCTGAAGAAATAGGCGCCGTTCGCCCAGTCCGACGCGATCACCGGCGTGCGGCGTCCGACCGACGCCTTCATCGCGCGCCCGCGCTCGGACAGCCACGCGGCCTGGGTCGGGATCGAACCGGCATTGGTCCACGCCACCAAGTGCGCGTCGCTGTCATAGACCGCCGCCAGCGCGCGCCCGGCGAACCCGTACGAATAAGCATCGTCGCCGACGTAGAACGGATAGAGGTCGCCCGGTCCGAAGGCATAGAAGCGGTAATGGTCGCCAACCGGCTCGGCCAGCACCATGTCGCCGCCGCTCAACTCCCACGCCCAGCAATCCATTCCGTCGAAACGGAAGGCGTAGTCGGGTGGGGAAGAGCCGACCGTGTCGAGCAGCGAATCCGCGTCGTCGATATAGCGGTATCGCGACACGTCGCCGTACCCGCCGGTCGGCGCCGCGGAATCGAACCCCAGATTGCCGTCATAGTCGGCGGGTGCCGGCGGCGCAGGCGGCGCGGCGGGTACCGGCGTCGGGACGTAGACGATCACCGTCTTCACCGCGGTCTTCTTGGCCGCGGCTTTCTTGACCGGTTTCTTTGCGGGTTTCTTCGCTGCAACCTTCTTCGCCACGGTTTTCTTCGCCGCCGGCGCGGCCGAAGCTGCGGTCGCGTTCACCCCTGTCAGCGCCAGCAATGCCGCGATCGCCGTCGATCCCGCCAAGCCTCGTTTACGCTCGCTCATCCTCACCCCCAAAAGCCGGGTCATCGTCGACGCGGATCGTTCCACATCCGAGATGAACCCCCAATGTCGCGCGCGTTCAGCCGCCGTTGCCGGGACCGAAGCCGGCCTCTGACGGGCCGTCCCCGGGCGGCATCGTGGCGGATCGCGAGGGCAAGTCAATTGCGGACGGGCATGGGACCGTCCGTCGCCGTCAGGCGAACGTTTCTGCGGTCCTTTCCAGCGCGACCGCGATCGCGCCCAGGGTCAGGTCGATATCCTCGTCGCGCGTCGCCCAGGACGAGAAGCTGAACCGGATCGCCGTATTCCTTCGCCAGTTGGTGGTGCTGAACCACGCCACGCCCGATGCCGTCACATCGGCGGCGATGGCCCGGTCGCGATCGGCCGATCCGGTCGTCGCGATCACCTGATTGAGGACGACGTCGTTTAGTATCCGCAACCCCAGCGCCTGCAATCCGCTGGCCATGGTCCGCGCCTGAGCGCAATTGCGTTCGACGATGTCGCGCACGCCTTCCCGGCCGAGCGAGCGAAGGGCGGCCCACATCTCGAACGATCGGGCGCGCCGCGACAGTTCCGGAATCTGATGGCGCGGGTTGCGCAAATCGTCCTCCAGATACGCCGCCTGATACCCGAACGCCCGCCGCAGCGCCTTGGGATGCCGGCAGATCGCGACGCCGCAATCATAGGGCGTGTTGAGCCACTTATGCCCGTCCACGGCCCAGGAATCGGCGAGATCGTGCCCGGCAAGCTGCGTCGCGTGCGCGGGCGACGCCGCGGCGACCAGGCCGAAAGCGCCGTTGACATGCACCCACGCGCCCGCGGCGCACGCCTTCGCGCAAATCGCCTCGAGCGGATCGAACCCGCCCGAATTGACGTTGCCCGCCTGGACGCAGACGATAGTGTCCGGCCCCAATTCGGGCAATGCGTCGGCCAGCATCCGACCCTGGTCGTCCACGTCGACCAATATCGCGGACCGGCTTCCCAGCCCCAGCATCGACAACGCCTTGAACAGTGTCGGGTGAGCGTCCGCGCCCGCGACGATGCGGATCGGGGGAGCGCCCGCCAGCCCCAGCGCCGCGACGTCCCAGCCTTGGCGGTCGCATATCTCGCTCCGCGCCGCGGCCAACCCGACGAAGCTCGCCATCGTCGTGCCGGTGACATAGTTCACCGCACAATCCTGGGGTAGCCGGAGGAGATCGAGCAGCCATGCGCCGGTCACTTGCTCCAGCCGCACCGCCGCGGGCGACAGCCGATAATCCGCCGCCGCCTGGTCCCACGCCGCCGCCAGCCAGTTCGCTCCGACCGTCGCCGGCACGGCGCCGCCCGTGACGTAGCCGAAAAAGCGCGGTCCCGCCGTGGCGACCGTCGCCGGCCCGGCGAGCGCGGCAAGCTCCCGGACCGCATCTTCGGGTGCGCAGCCCTGGTCGGGCAGCATCGGCGAATAGGCATCCATCGCGGCCAAGGCGTCGGCATCCGGCGCGACCCGCCGCGCCGGCAGTTCGCGCAGATAGGCGAGGGCGGCGTCGGCCGCAGCGGCCAGTTCGGGATGGTCGTTCATCGCTTTCTCCTTGGTCAAAATGTCTCCGCCAAACTGGCCTTTGAAAAAGGGCCAGTTCTGCGATCCTGGCCCTATGGAGTCGCGAAGGATCGGCGTCGGCGCGTTGGCGCTACAACTTGCCGGGTGGCGCCAAAGCGCTGCGCGCGGGGCCCTCTACCGCCGCCTTGCCGATGCGCTGCGGCTGCTCATACTCGACGGGCGGCTGCCGTTGGGGCTGCGATTGCCGGGCGAGCGGAGCCTGGCGGCGGCGTTGGGGATCAGCCGGACGACCGCCGCCGCGTGCTACGCGACGTTGCGCGACCAGGGTTATCTCGACGGACGGCAAGGCGCGGGCAACTGGACGCGCGTTCCCGGCGAAACCGACCCGGGGCCCGCCGGCCCGATCGAGACCGACCTCGACGACGGCGTGATCAATCTCAGCGGCGCGGCGATGGCCGCCAACGAACTGGTGCACGCCGCCTATGCCGCGGCGCTGGGACGCATGGCCTATTATCTGCCCGGCAACGGCTACCAGCCGATCGGACTGGGCGAATTGCGCGCAGCGGTGGCGGAGCGATACGCGCGCCGCGGCCTGCCGACCACGGCCGACCAAGTGCTCATCACCAACGGCGCGCATCACGGCTTCGCGCTGGTGCTGCGTGCGCTGACGCGGCCGGGCGACCGCGTGGTGATCGATCATCCGAGTTACCCGCACGCGATCGACGCGATCCGCCGCGCGGCGTGCGTGCCGGTCCCGATCCCGCTCGAACGCGAGGGCTGGAACGCGGAGGCGTGGCGCGCGACGCTGAGCCAGACGGCCCCGCGTCTCGCTTATGTGATCGCCGATTTCCACAACCCCACCGGCCTGTGCATGGAGGCACCGGCGCGCGCCGCGATCGCCGCCGCAGCCGCGGCAAGCGCCGTCCCGCTGATCGTCGACGAGACCATGGCCGATCTGTGGTTCGATGCGCCGCCACCCGCGCCGCTCGCCGCTTTCGGCACGCGCGGCACGATCGCGCTGGGGTCGACCGGCAAGAGTTTCTGGGGCGGATTGCGCGTCGGCTGGATCCGCGCCGAGCCGGCGGTCATTTCCGCGATCGCCCGGATACGCGCCTCGATCGACCTGGGTACGCCAGTGCTCGAACAGCTTGCCGCCGTGGACCTGTTGGCGCGGGGCGACGCCGCGCTCGAACCGCGTCGGCGGACGCTCGCCGCCCGATGCGCACTGCTCCGGTCGTTGGTCGCTCGGGATTTTCCCGAATGGCGGCTGCGTCCGCCGCGCGGGGGCGTGTCGCTCTGGATCGAGCTGCCGCGCGCCGAAAGCATCGCGCTTTCCGTTGCCGCGGAACGCTTCGGCGTCCGTATCACGCCAGGCCCGCGCTTCGGTGTCGGCGGCGCGTTCGGCCGCTTTCTGCGCCTGCCGTTCACCCGGAGCGAGGACGACCTGACCGAGGGGATCGCCCGGCTCGCCCGCAGTTATGCGACGCTCCGCGCGGATCCGCCATCACGACGGGAGGCGGAGTGGCTGCTGGCCGACGAACTGGTCTGATCGCGCGGCGGTGACCGTGACGAGGATCGGCGGTGGGGCCGCATAAAGGTCGCATGCGGGCGTTTCGGCTTTGCGCTTCCTCGTCGCGCCGAGCCATGCAAGTTCGATGTGTAAAGAATGTCGCGACTATGGCGCGGGCACCCGCGTGGCGGTGAAGCTGAAGACGCCCTCCTTGAGCGACGAGGCGCAGTCGAGCCGCTCCAGCCGAGCCTCGCCCTGGGGTCTGCAGATCGCGTCGACGAGCGGGTAAAACCAACCGCCATCCGCTAGCGGGATCAAGATCGTCGGTTCCCCATAGTAGCTTGTCGCCACCAATCGCCCGTCGGGCTGCACCGTCAGGCCGATCCGCGAATACGGGCCGAACTGCTCGATTACGAAGCTGCCGTCATAATAGTCAGCGTCCTTGGCCTCGAGTTTGCGGTCGGTTAACGTCATCGGCTTGATTGCAAGCGGCGGCTCTCCGGTCACAGCGCGGTAGATCCGGCGCGACAGCCCATCGACCGGCGAATAGTTGTTCGACAACGCGACCACGTAAATGTCATGCGCCGGGTCTGCGTAGGTAACTGAGTAAAGACCCGGCGAACGACCACCCGGCGTGAAGACGGCGTCGTCGCCGAACACCGCGCGCCTGCTCGCGGCGCTGATCAGAGTGCCGCCATAGGCCGCGCGCATGAACGTCGCGATGTCGCCGGCGGTCGAGTAGAGCGAACCGCCGCTCCGCCGCATCTCCACCGGATAGAAACGCGTCCGGGCACGCACGCCACGCCGGTCGCCGGGCTGATAGCCCTCGGCCAGTCGCGGGATCATCCTGAACGTCTCGGCGACGCCGGTATCGCGCATCCCCAGTTTGTCGAGGACAGCGCTGTGCAGCAATTGCTCGAACGGCATACCCGCCGCGCGTTCCATCATCATTGCGAGCACGTCGAACCCGCCGTTGCTGTAGCTGGTCTTGGAGCCCGGCGTGAAATCGAGCGGTTTGGTCTTCAGGATCGCGACCGACTGCGCCAACGTCATTCGCGTGATATTGTCGAATTCGGGCAGGTTGTTGGTGTGCGCGACCCCAGATTGATGCTCGACCAGATGGCGGACGGTGATTTCGTTACCGCGCGGAAAATCGGGGATCAGCTCGGACACCTTGGTATCCATTCTGATCTTGCCCGCGTCCAACAGAACGCCCAGCGCGGCATCGGTGATCGGCTTGGACAGCGACGCGATCTTGAAGCGCGTATCGAGACGATTGGGAACGCCGAACTCGTAATTGGCCATGCCATAGGCCTTGGCGAAGATCGTCTTGCCTTGCTTGGTGACGATGACCACGCCGTTGAATTGCGCGGAAGCCACATAGGGGTTGAGCAAGGCGTCCATCCGCGTCTCGATGCTGTTGGGCGCCGCGAACGCCATGACTGCGCAGGCTTGCGACATCAGGGCGAGCGCGATGATCTTCACGAATTTCATATTTCCTCCCCACGCCTGCCGGACGCGCCTTTCGGCACGACAACGACCAGCGGCTTCCCTATGGTACGTTCCGCACCATGCCTGCCGCGACGCGCTTTTCCATTGCCAATCGGCGAACGACCGGCTGCGTCGGCGAACGATCGCGCGCGCGGCCCCGCACCGGATGGTGGGTGGTGCTGCTGTGCTGGCTGACCTGGCTGGCGGCAACCCCCGCCGTCGCCGCGGACGCCGCCCCGGCTATGCGCCAGGGGCCGATCCAGGTCTGCGCGGCGGACGGGTCGCACTGCCGCGAAACCGCGCTCTGGAATATCCGCCCGGTGTCGGACGAACTGATATTGTCGCAACAGATCATCGTGGATTCGGGCGCCCTGCCGCCGTTGCGCCCGCCGACGTTATGGATCGCCGCAACGGCCAGTTCGGAGGTGCGGTGGAACGGCGTACCGATCGGCAGCAACGGCACGCCCGCCATGGATCGAGCCGGCGAAGTCCCCGGCAATTATGTCGCGTCTGTCGCGATACCGCCCGCGCTGATCCGGCCCGGTGTCAATTCGCTGTCGATCCGAATGTCGTTTCACCATCTATGGCTGCCGGTGCATAGTCCGGTGCGGCTGGTTTATCTCGATCCCTCGGGCGCGGGCGACAATCCGCAGCTTCGCGCCTATTTGCCGTCGCTGCTGATGTTCGGAACGCTCGCCGCCGCGTTCGCCTATTTCGGCTTTGCGGCCGCGACGGACCGCACCAACGGTGCCGCCCGGATACTGGCGTCCGTCGCCGCGCTGGCGTGCATTCAGCTCGCGACCGAGACCGCACGGTTGTTCGTCGCCTATCCCTATCCCTGGCAACTCGCGCGCGTCGTCGCGATCGCGGTGCTTGCCGCGACGATCTCTGTCCTGTTCGTCGCTTATGCTGCGCGGCGCTTCTGGCCCGCGCGGCGACGATTGATGGTCAGCATGGCAGCGATAGCGGCACTCGCTTCGGCGGTGCTGGTACCCGTGTTCGACGGGCGAGCGCTCGGTGCGATCACGGCCGGCGCGGTCGCGGTAATGATCTGCGCCGCCGTCGGCGCTGCCAGAGAACGCAGCGGCAGCGCGCTGGTGGCGCTGGCGATTGCCGGAACCACGCTCGTGCTGGTTGTCACGCAATGGGGCGAGCTCCTCGACACGAGCTGGTACCTGCTGGTGGCCGGAACGCTGATCGTCTTGCTGGTCGAACAATTGCTCGATTTCAACCGCGTCCGCCGCCACGCCGCCAGGTTGTCCGCGCGGCTGCACAGTCTCGAATCGCAGGACAGGCCGATCCTGCTCAAGGACGGCGCGCGCACGCATTGCGTCGATCCCGGCCAGATCCTGTCGATTAGCGCCGCCGACGATTATTGCGAAGTCCATCTCGCGGATGGCCGCACCCTGCTCGTCTCCTCGACATTCTCGGGATTGCTCGCCTCGCTACCGCCGGGCTTTCCGCGCATCCATCGCAGTCACGCAGTCAACCGCGTCCACATCGCCAGCGTTGCACGCGGCGCGTCGGGCCGCATGGTCCAGCTGAGCACCGGCAAGACGCTGCCCGTCGGTCGCAGCTTTGCGGCGGCGGTCGATGCTTGTGTGGGCCGCAACCCGCAACCGTCCGACATGCGGCTGTAACCGCCCCGCGCCTATAAAGTCAGATAATCGCTGCACTCCGGCACCGGCCGGTCGGGGGCGTACGTCGTGCCGTTCCACGCGAGCGTGCGGGTATAGCTGCACGCCGGATCGCGTGCCCAGGCGAGGTTGCGCTTGGTCATCCGCTTGGGCGTGTTGTCGTCCGCACGGATCAGCGACCCGGGATAGGTCCGCGCCTTGGTGGCCAGCCGAAACCGCGGGCGCCCGCTCCGGGTAGCGGGATCGAGCGTCAGCGCGCAGGTGAATTCGTACAGGTCATGGCACGCCCCGGCGCGCTGCTTCATATCCCGCTCGCTGAAACAGGCGTGGATCATCACCGAGCCGCCGATCAGCGTGTTCAGCACTTCCGGCGGATCGGCGTTCGCGCCCGGCGCCAGGTCGTACAGCGTCAGGGTCTCGTTGCTCGCACCACCGCCCGAATAACCGGTCGTCTGCGTCGTCAGCGCCCCGACCAGCCAATGGCCGTTCGCCTCCTCGACGATGTGCTGCCACGGCGCGACGTAATAGGGCTCCGCCTCGCCGGTAATCGCGATCCGTACCGCCGGCTCGGGCTTCGTCGGCACGCCGTCATAGATCTCGACCGCCCAGTCCTTGTCCGCCTGCACCACGCGCATGCAGCGCCGCCGGTCGGGGGTACAGCGCAACGCCGATCGCTCGCCCTCCTTCGCCGCGAACCAGGCGGGGCCTTTGACCGCGACCAGCGCCAGCATTCGATTGCCCGCGACATCACGCCCAGGCGCGGCAGGCGCGGCGGCGGCGAGCAGGAGCAGCGGAAGGATGAACCGGGCGATCATGCCGCGATCCTATCGCACCCGTGGCGACGACACCACGTCGCGCATCGCCTCCGTTACCCGAGCCGGCTACGACCAAGAGCTAATTGATTTTGTGCCATTTTATCCGCATCGACGGAGTCGAAGGGACCACTCGGCCGCGATCGAGCATCGCAACATAGGAACGTGTTGATGGCGATGATCGCCCGATTGGGACTGAAGGCGCGGGATCCGCGCACCACGGTATTGCTGCCGTCGCGCATGCGGATCGAGTCCGCGTGGTCCGATGCGTGCATCCACAATGTTTCCGCACGCGGCCTGCTCGTGTCGGCCGACGACGCACCGCGCGCCGGCGCCTATGTCGAGATACGGCGCGGCCGCGCGGTGATCATCGGGCGCGCGGTTTGGCAGAAGGACCGCTTCTTCGGCGTCCGAACCCAGGACCGTATCTACCTCGCGGTACTGCAGGGCGGCCCCGCGCAGAACGACAACGCCCCGCGCAACGACCGCCGCCACGCCGACCGCTATCAGCAAGATGCCGCGGTCGCGCGCTCGCTCGAACGCAATCGCGCCTTCGCCCGGCTGTTCCAGTTCGGGGTGGTCGCACTCGGCGTGGGTTTCGTCGGGTGGATCGCGGCAAGCTCGGTCTACAGCGTCTTGTCGAAACCCGCCGAGCGCATCACCAACGCGATGGCCGCCGCGCGCTGACGCGCGCCAACCTTCTCCATTGTCGCGCGTTGAAGCGGGATGCCTGCATCCCCATTTCACGCGTTCGCCGCGGCTATTGTCAGCGGAACATCAATGGAACATAACTAGGCTTATGCTGACTCACATCTCGGTTCGGGGTGCCCGCGAGCACAACCTGAAGCATGTCGATATCGACATCCCGCGCGATACGCTGACGGTGATCACCGGGCTGTCGGGGTCGGGCAAATCCTCGCTCGCGTTCGACACCATCTATGCCGAGGGGCAGCGGCGCTATGTGGAGTCGCTGTCAGCCTATGCGCGGCAGTTCCTCGAGCTGATGCAGAAGCCCGACGTCGATCATATCGACGGCCTGTCGCCCGCCATCTCGATCGAACAGAAGACCACCAGCCGTAACCCGCGCTCGACCGTCGCGACCGTCACCGAGATCTACGATTATATGCGTCTGCTGTGGGCGCGGGTCGGCATCCCTTATTCCCCCGCGACCGGCCTGCCGATCGAAGCGCAACAGGTCAGCCAGATGGTCGATCGCGTCATGACGCTGCCCGAGGGGACGCGGCTGTACCTGCTCGCGCCGGTCGTGCGCGGGCGCAAGGGCGAGTATCGCAAGGAACTCGCCGAATGGCAGAAGGCGGGCTTTACGCGCGTCCGCATCGACGGCGAACTGTACGAGATCGACGAGGCCCCCGCGCTCGACAAGAAATACAAGCACGACATCGAGGTCGTGGTCGATCGCCTGGTGGTCGGGCCGGACTTGGCGACGCGGCTGGCGGACAGTTTCGAGACCGCGCTGAAGCTTGCCGAGGGGCTGGCCTATGTCGATCTGGTCGACACGACGGTGGCGGAGGCGACCGCCAATCGCGTCAAGGAAGCCTCGGCCCAGTTCGTCACCCCAGCGCAAGCTGGGGTCTCGGGCGATGACGCGATGCGGCCTGAGATCCCAGCTTTCGCTGGGATGACGGATGGGGGGCGATGAAGGGCGCATCCGTCCCCGCCAACCGCATCGTGTTCAGCGAGAAGTTCGCCTGCCCCGTCTCGGGCTTCACCATCGCCGAGATCGAACCGCGGCTGTTCAGCTTCAACGCCCCGCAAGGCGCCTGCCCGGCGTGCGACGGGCTAGGCGAGAAGATGATCTTCGATGAAGACCTCGTCGTCCCCAACCACGACCTCACGATCAAGAAGGGCGCGATCGTCCCCTGGGCGAAGTCGAACCCACCATCGCCCTATTACATGCAGGTCCTCGGCAGCCTGGCGCGCGAATTCGGCTTCAGCCTCGACACCAAGTGGGAGGACGTGCCGCAGGACATCCGCGACATCATCCTCCACGGCACCAAGGGCAAGCCCGTCACCCTCACCTTCATCGACGGCCGCAAGTCGTACGACGTCCGCAAGCCGTTCGAGGGCGTCATCGGCAACCTCAACCGCCGCCTGCTCCAGACCGAGAGCGCATGGATGCGCGAGGAGCTCTCCAAATACCAAAGCTCGCAGCCCTGCGAAGTCTGCCACGGCGCCCGCCTCAAGCCCGAGGCGCTCGCGGTCAAGGTCGCGATGCACGACATCAGCTACGCGACGCATCTGTCGGTCGTCGACGCGCTCGCCTGGTTCCAGGACCTGCCCAACCACCTCAACGGCCAGCAGAAGGAAATCGCCGAGCGCATCCTCAAGGAAATCCTCGAACGGCTCGGCTTCTTGAACAACGTCGGCCTCGACTATCTCAACCTCGACCGCACCAGCGGCACCCTCTCCGGCGGCGAGAGCCAGCGCATCCGCCTGGCCTCGCAGATCGGCAGCGGGCTGTCGGGCGTGCTCTACGTCCTCGATGAGCCGTCGATCGGCCTCCACCAGCGCGACAACGACATGCTGCTCAAGACGCTGCGCCGCCTGCGCGACCTCGGCAACACGGTGCTGGTGGTCGAGCATGACGAGGACGCGATCCGCACGGCCGATTACGTCATCGACATGGGGCCCGGCGCGGGCGTGCACGGCGGGGAGATCGTCGCGCACGGCACGCTCGACCAGGTGCTGAAGAACAGGAACAGCATCACCGCCGATTATCTCAACGGCACCCGCCAGGTCCCCGTCCCGCTCATCCGCCGCAGCGGCACCGGCAAGAAGCTCACCATCACCGGCGCCACCGCCAACAACCTGCGCGATGTGACGGCCAGCATCCCGCTCGGCACCTTCACCTGCATCACCGGCGTCTCGGGCAGCGGCAAGTCGAGTCTGACAATCGACACGCTCTACGCCGCCGCCGCGCGGCAACTGAACGGCGCGCGCATCCTGGCCGGCAAATATGAGAAGATCGCCGGGCTACAGCATCTCGACAAGGTCATCGACATCGACCAGTCGCCGATCGGCCGCACCCCGCGCAGCAACCCCGCCACCTATACCGGCGCCTTCACCCAGATCCGCGACTGGTTCGCCGGCCTCCCCGAAAGCCAGGCGCGCGGCTACAAGCCCGGGCGCTTCAGCTTCAACGTCAAGGGCGGCCGGTGCGAGGCGTGCCAGGGCGACGGCGTGCTCAAGATCGAGATGCACTTCCTCCCCGACGTCTACGTCACGTGCGACGTGTGCCACGGCGCGCGCTACAATCGCGAGACGCTGGAGGTGAAGTTCAAGGGCCACTCGATCGCCGACGTGCTCGACATGACGGTCGAGGACGCCGCCGAGTTCTTCAAGGCCGTCCCCGGCATCCGCGACAAGATGGCGATGCTGGTCGAGGTCGGGCTCGGCTACGTCAAGGTCGGGCAACAGGCGACGACTTTGTCGGGCGGCGAGGCGCAACGCGTGAAGCTCGCCAAGGAACTGTCACGTCGCGCGACCGGCCAGACGCTCTACATCCTCGACGAGCCCACCACCGGCCTGCATTTCGAGGACGTCCGCAAACTGCTCGAAGTGCTCCACGCGCTGGTCGAACAGGGCAATACGGTGGTGGTGATCGAGCACAATTTGGACGTCATCAAGACCGCCGACTGGGTGATCGACCTGGGACCGGAAGGCGGCGTCAAGGGCGGCGAGATCGTCGCGGTCGGCACGCCGGAGGATGTCGCGAAGGAACCGCGGAGCTTTACCGGGCGGTATCTGGCGCCGTTGTTGGGGGTGAGAGAAGCGAATATTGCCGGCAAACGGGAGACTGTGGCGGCGGAATAGGGGGACGCGTGTGGATTTCTAAATTTCGCCTGACTAATTTCACGTCTTTTGAGGATTCCGGCTGGATTGAATTAGATAAGGCTATCAATTTATTTATAGGGCAGAATAATTCTGGAAAAAGCGCCTTATTGAAGGGCTTGAGTTTTCCTTTATCACAAAATCCGCATAAGAATATACAGGTTTTCAGGGGACATGGTTTAAAACAGCCTCATCTTGAATTCGATGTAACGACTTCTTCTTCTGGATTATTTAATAAGTTTTCTTCATTAAATTATTCTCCGACATTTCCAATTGGTAGCTTTGAAGACCATCAAAGCGCGAGCCTATTAAAGCTTCTGTCAAATCCCGACGCTCCAATTGAATTGGAGTTTAGTCGCGAACCATCAGCAGATACTATTCCGCGCCAAGGAGCATCGATAGCCGAATTCCGAAATCCGAGTAATCAAATTAGTTCGAATTGAGATGACGCCGCAAGGAGCTCAGATTTCTAGTAGGGTAGGCGGGCCGGATAATCTGGCGCAGTTATTTTCGGGACAAGCATCGGAGAATTTCTTCTACTTTGACGCTCAAAGACTGAACGTAGGAAGGGGGCCATGGGAATCTCCCGAGCGTCTCTTATCCAACGCCCGGAACTTGCCTACCGTGCTAGCGCACCTGCAAGGAGCTAGAAGACCTGTATTTGATTTGATCGAAAGGTTGGCAATAGATGTGCTTGGCGGCATTGACAGAATTACAGTAGCGCGCCGCCAGAATGATGACGAAATCCTCATTTGGCCGGAGCGGTCTGCTACGTATGAAGAACTGGCATTTGGCTTGAACGAAAGTGGCACAGGTGTTGGTCAACTTCTTGCGATAATAACAGCCCTGGTTACTAGCGACCAAGCTGTAATGGTTATCGATGAAATAAACTCCTTTCTTCATCCTGCAGCAGTCAAAAAATTAATAAATTTGCTGCGATCAGAATATAGTCATCATCAATATATCATATCAACGCATTCCGCCGATGTTATCGGTAGCTGTAACGCGGAGAAAATCTATATAGTCAAGCGAGAAGGCTTCAAGTCTACTGTTAGTTCTATATCACTAAAGGAAGCCAGAGACGCCAAGGAAGTTTCATCCATTCTTGGTTTTTCAATGATGGACGTCTTTGGTCATGAACGACTTGTGTGGGTGGAAGGGCCAACCGAAGAGGTGTGTTTCCCGTACATAGCACGACGAAGTGATCTGCTAAGTCGTTCAGAAATTGGATTTGCTCCGGTGTTCGCAACAGACGCATTTTCCGGTCGTTCGGCTAGTCGATCGGCCACGGAAGTATATGAAAGCGCTGGAAAGCGACTAGCGCCGTTGTTGAAGGGGATGGCGTTTGCACTCGACCGCGAGCGCCTATCGGACGGAGAAGTAGCCCGGCTAGAACGATCACGAAGAAAATTGAGATTTCTCCCTCGGCGTTGTTTTGAATGTTATCTGATCCATGTCCCCTCCATTATAGAGGTTTTGGAAGAACTCGACGGGCGCCCAGTAAACAGGGACGCTGTCGCTGAGGCTTTAATGGCGGGTCGCGAAGATCGCTTCGGTGCCTCGCGCCAATGGAATGGCGATCTCATGAACGCTGCCTGGTTGAAGCGGGTAGATGCCGCGAAACTTTTGGAACACGTATTTTCGTCAGTTACCGAAAAACGAGTCGAATATAGGAAGACGCGGGACGGGATCAGTCTTTTGAAAAAGATTGCTGAGCAGTCACCAGATTCGTTGTCAGAGCTAGAAGATTTTGTAAAAAAGATCGTTGAAATCGCATTGCGTGATACCCCGCCCTAGCTACTGGCGGATGTCCAGTTTGCGACGTCCAGGACCCGCCGCGAAAGGTCCGCCGCGGCAAAGCCGCGTCGTCGGTCGCGGCTCTCCGCCGCGCCGGCCGGCCCCGGCTAGTTCGCTCGTGATTAGCTTGCGCTAATCACCTCGCCGCCGGGGCTTGTTCTCGCTACGTTCTACCCATGCGAATCCCCCGCGACCGGCTCATCTTCCTCGGACTCGTCGCGCTCGACGAGGTGATGCGCGGGTGCGCGACCGCGCCGGCCAAGCCTACCCCGGCGCTGCGGGTCGTGCTGGCGATGCTCTACCAATTGTCGGACGGGCGCGACCGGCGCGTGTTCGTCGAGGTCTGGCGCACCTGTCGGCTCGCGCCCAGCGAGCGGCTGACCGAATATATGGCCAACCACATCCGCACGACCGAGCTGCGCAAGTGCTGGAACCGCATCTGCACGACGCTCGAGGTCGAGCAGACCGATGACCTCGCCCGCCGCCTCGCCGCCGCCCGCCCCCGCGAAACCGAGCGGGAAGCGATGGCGCGGATCATCCGCGAACAGGGCGAGGCCGAGCGCGTGTGGAAGGCGCATAGGAGACAGAAGCAACAGTGCACGATAACCGGCTGAGGGCAGCGCCGCGGGAGTAAATCCCGCGTCGTCGGTCGGCGCTCGCAGCGCCGCCGGCCGGCCCCGGCTAGTTCGCTTGCGATGAGCGCGCGCTAACCACGTCGCCGCCGGTGCTTTCCTACAAGCGATCCCATGCGATATATGGACCGTCCTCCGATCGAAGGACGCCCTCATGCCCAGTCCCCTCATCCACACCCGGATCGCGCTCGATCCCGGCCGCGTCGTGCGCCCGCTGGCGACACCCGATCGCGACCAGCCCGATGCCGTCCGCGACTGGCTGGCGCATCTGGCGGCCGGACGGCTCATCCCCGCCGCCCGCGCGCCGGCCGACGATGCGCGATTGGCCTGACTTTCGCCTACCCTTCCGTCGGCGCCGGGGCGACGCCGCTAGTGTAACCCTGGTGTCACCTTAGGCGCCGCTTACGCTCGGTCCAGCGCGCCGGATGCCGGTCTTGGCGACGCCGTCGCAACCTTCGGGCAGCGGCGCCGTTGAAGCACGAGACCTCAATCCACGGGAGACCCGTCATGTCCAACCCCAGCCAGCGCCGCGACAGCCACGGTCGCTTCAAGCCCGACCACCGCACCCGCAACCTGGCGATCGGCGCCGCGACAATCGTCGGGGTCGGCGCGGCCGCCGTGGTCGGCGCGCTGAAGGCCGGGCTGCTCGACCGCTTCTTTCCCGCGAAGGAGGGGCATGACGCGCCCGATTTGGCGCTCGACGCCGACACCCCCGGCACCGACCGCGCGCCCGACGCTTTCCGTCCCGATCCGACCGCGACGCCGACCGCGGGCGAACGGGAAAGCCTCCGCCCGCCCCCGGGCGTCGACAAGGGCTTCATGGCCGACGATCGCCGCGTCGAGGAACTGACCACCGGATAATCGGCCGGATAATCGATTCGTCCGCGCAACCATTGTCCTGCCCGCGCATTGAGCGAACGGGGTCAAACAGGAGAGATGACATGCGCACCGTGACGATGGGGTTGCTGGCGGCGGCGGCCGCGATGACCGGGTTGACCGCTTGTGCCGACGATGGCGGCCGGCCGGGCTATGCGAGCGATTATCGCAGCTACCGAAACTACGATTACGACCGGCCCGATCCGCAATATGGCAGCTATGACGCCGACCGCTATTATGTCGACAATCAGCGCTATCGCGAGCGCCGGCTGAGCCGCAACGACCGCATCTATCAGGGCCGCGACGGGCGCTATTATTGCCGCCGGTCGGACGGCACGACGGGGCTGATCGTCGGCGGGATCGCGGGCGGCGCGCTGGGCGCGGCGCTGACCTCGGGCCGGTCGGAGCCGCTCGGCATCCTGCTCGGCGCCGCCGCCGGTGCTGCGGTGGGTAATGCGGTGGACAAGGACAACGTCCGCTGTCGTTAAGCTGATGCGGGCGGCTTGGGCTTCGGCCTGAGCCGCCTCACCAGCTTGCGCAACGCCAGGATCGCCCACACCGCGAGCCCGATCAGCACCAGCGCTACGACGCCCGCGACCGCGGGATGCGCCAGGACGAGTACCAGCAATCCGCCGGTCACGACGTCCTCGCCGCTCGACACCGCGATGTTGCTGAACGGCTCCGGGCTGACATTCACTGCGGCGCGCGTCCCCGCCTTGGCGCCATGCGTCAGCAACGCCGCGCCGCCGCCGAGCAGCAGCGCCGCGACTTGCCACGCGCCGTCCTTGGGATCGACGATCGCGAGCGCCAGCAACGCGCCGCCGACCGGCCGCACCAAGGTGTGCACCGCGTCCCACGCGCTATCGACCCACATCACCTTGTCGGCGAAGAATTCGGCCAGCGCGCCGACACCTGCGATCCCGATCACCCACCAATTGGCCAGCACGTCGAGCCCGTGAAGCCGCGCCGGCTCGGGCACCCAGCCGAACCGCATCGCCAGCCCGACCGCGAAGACGGTCAGGTACAACCGCCATCCGCTCAACAGGCTGATGCTCGCCGCCAGCCCGATCATCCCGACCGCGTCCATGGCGGCGAGCGTATCAGGCTAGCGCGCCGGCGTCACTCGGCGGGCTGAAGCGCCGGATAGTCCGAATACCCTTCCGGTCCCGGCGTGTACCAGGTCTTGAAATTGTCCGGCGCCAGTTCGGCCCCGGTACGAAAGCGTTCGACCAGATCGGGGTTGGAGATGAACTTGCGCCCGAACGAGATGCCGTCGGCCAAGCCGCTCGCGACGTCCGCCTGCGCCGCCTCCAGCGTATAGTCCTGATTGAGGATCAGCGGGCCGGTGAATACCTCGCGGATCTTCGGGCTGAGCTTGGGCACTTCGGACGCGCCGAACGTGCCGGCGGGCGACAGTTCGCGCAGTTCGAGGAACGCGATACCGAGGTCGTTGAGCGCCTTCGCGGCGGGGACGAATACCGCCGCGGGGTTGCTGTCGTCCGCCCCTTGCGTTTCGCCATTGGGCGACAGGCGGATCGCGGTGCGCCCCGCGCCGACCTCGGCGATCACGGCCGACACCGCTTCCTTCATGAAGCGGATGCGGTTCTCCGGCGAGCCCCCGTAATCGTCGTCGCGCAGGTTCGTGTTGTCGCGCAGGAACTGGTCGATCAGGTACCCGTTCGCGCCGTGCAGCTGCACCCCGTCGAACCCCGCGGCTATAGCGGCGCGGGCGGCGGTGGCGTAATCCTCGATCGCCTGCTTGATGTCGTCGAGCGTCGCAGCGCGCGCCTCGGCATAGGGGTTCTCCGGCTTGTGATACGGCGCCCGCGTCTGCGACGACGACAGCGGGGTCAGCCCCGTCACATCGGGCCGCGCCAAGCGCCCCATATGCCAGATCTGCGCGACGATCCTGCCGCCGGCCTTATGCACGGAATCCGTCACCGGCTTCCACGCCTCGACCTGCGCGTCGGTCCACAGCCCCGGCGCGTTGGGCCAGCCGAGCCCGAGCCGGCTCACGCCCGTCCCCTCGGTGATCAGCACGCCCGCGCCTGCGCGCTGGGTGTAGTAATCGATCATGATATCGGTCGGCACATGCTCGTCGGTCGAGCGGCCGCGCGTCAGCGGCGCCATCAGGATGCGGTTCTTGGCGTCAATATCGCCAAGCTGGATGGGATCGAACAGCGTGGGCAAACGGGCCTCCCTTTGTAAATGACGCGGGCGAGATAGGTGTTATGGGGCGGCATGCACCAGGACGAGGCCCCAAGAAAAGCTTCCAGCGCGCAAAGCGTGACCGCGCACCCGCTGGCGTTCGCGGCATTGGTCATCGCCAACGTGCTGCTCGCGTTCGGGCCGGTGTTCGTACGGATGACCGATGTCGGGCCGGTCGCCGCCGGTTTCTGGCGGATCGCGCTCGCAGTGCCGATCCTGCTGGCAGTGACGGTCGGCAGCGGCTGGCGGGCCAGGGGATTGAGCCGCGGGGTATGGATCGCGCTGGCCATCGGCGGGCTGTGCTTCGCCGCCGATTTGGCGAGCTGGCACATTGGCATCAAGAAGACGCAGCTCGCCAACGCCACCTTGTTCGGCAATTCGGCGACGTTGTTCTTCCCGATCTACGGCTTCCTCGTCGCGCGGGCGTGGCCGTCGAAGGGTCAGGGGTTCGCATTGCTGCTGGCGCTGTTCGGCGCGGGGCTGTTGATGGGGCGGTCGCTGCAAGTGCGGGCGGATCAGTTCTATGGCGACCTGCTCTGCCTGACCGCGGGCATCCTCTACACGGTCTATTTCGCGGCGATGGCGAAGGCACGCGACACGATGGCGCCGGTCCCTGCGCTGACCATGTCGACGCTGGCGAGCATGCTGCCGCTGCTGATCTTCGCCTGGGCGCTGGGCGAGAAGATCATGCCGACCGATTGGTGGCCGCTCATCGGCCTAGCGCTCGCGAGTCAGGTATTCGGCCAGGGCCTGATGACCTTCGCGCTCGGCCAGCTGTCGCCGATGGTGATCGGGATCGGACTCCTGACCCAGCCCGTGATCGCCGCGACCGTCGGCTGGCTGTGGTACAACGAGCGGCTCGACGGCTGGGATCTGCTCGGCGCCGTCGCGGTGGCGATCGCGCTGGTGCTCGTCCGGCGCGAGCGCAAGGACACGGCGCCGCTTGCCCCCGAAGGCGTGGCGGGCGCATAAGCACGCCATGACGCTTCCCGCCGACCCGACCATCCCGGAACTTCGCGAGGCGCTGGCGCCGCTGGTCGCCGACAATGCCGCGTTCGACGGCTGGAAGGCCGCGGCGCGCGACATGGCGGCGGATACGCTCGGCGTGGACCGTGACGTCGCGCTGCTGGCGCTGCCCGATGCGGCGACGATGATCGATGCGTGGTTCGCTTATATCGACCGCGAGATGGCGGCGGCGCTCCCGCCCGAGAAGCTTGGCCCGATGAAGGTGCGCGAGAAGATCACCGCGCTCGTCGAAACCCGGCTCGACCTGCTCGCCGCGCACCGCGAGACGCTGCGCCGCGCGCTCGCCATCCTCGCCATGCCGCAGAACGTCGCCAACGGCGCCAAGCTCGGCTGGCGCGCGGCGGACGCGATGTGGCGCGCGGCGGGCGATACCGCGACGGATTACAATCACTATACCAAGCGCGCGATGCTAGGCGCGGTCTACGCTGCGACGATGACCGTGTTCCTCGACGACGAGAGCGAGGGCCAGGCCGACACCCGCGCCTTCCTCGCGCGACGGATCGCGGGGATCATGGCGTTCGAAAAGGCCAAGGGCCAGTTCCTCGCGCGCACCAGCCACCGCCCTAGCCTGTCGCGGTTCATCGGACGGCTACGCTATCCGGCGATCTAGTTATTGATAATCAGTCGCAGTTGGCCTAGCTGACTGGTATGGCGACTCCGCTCAGCCTCGAACAGCTCCCCCAGCGCACTCACGCGACCGTGGCCGATATCGCCTGGGACCAGCTCGCCGCTCCCGAAGCACGACGCCTGCGCGAACTCGGGTTCGACGAAGGCGTCGGGGTCGAAGTGCTGCACCGCGCCCGGCTCGGCGGCGGGCCGATCGCGTGCCGCATCGGACGCATGACCGTCGCCTTGCGCCGTCGCGTCGCCAGCGCCGTTCGCGTGTCCATCGTTCAGCCCGCCGAGTAATGCACCCCGCCCCGCTGGTTGCGCTGGTCGGCAACCCCAATGCCGGCAAGAGCGCGCTGTTCAACGCGCTGACGGGTGCGCGGCAGAAGGTCGGCAATTATCCCGGCGTGACCGTCGAGCGTCACGCGGGGCGGATGACGCTGAACGACGGGCGCCCGGTCGAACTGCTCGACCTGCCCGGCACCTACAGCCTCGAGCCTTCCAGCCCCGACGAGCGCGTGACGCGCGATGTCGTCACCGGCGCGCAGGCGGGCGAGCGGCTGCCCGATGCGATCATCGTGGTGGTCGATGCGTCGAACCTCGACAATCATTTGCGCTTCACGCTCCAGCTGATCGCGCTCGGCCTGCCGGTGGTGATCGCGCTCAACATGATCGACATGGCCGAGCGCGATGGGCTCAAGCTCGACGCCGACGTGCTGGCCCGCGAACTCGGCGTGCCGGTGGTGCCGACCGTCGCGGTGCGCAAACGCGGGATCGACGAGCTGAAGGAAGCGCTCGACGCGTTGGTCAGTCCCGGCGCGGTGGCGCTGCGCCGCAGCGATCCGACGCTCCACGCCGACATCGCCACGCTCCAGCGTCGCGCCCGCCAGATCGCGGTCGCGGCGACCATCTCCGAAACTCCGGTGCGGCGCTGGACGCATACGTTCGATGCGGTCGCGCTTCATCCGGTCTGGGGTCTGTTTCTGCTGTTCGCCGTCCTGTTCGTGATGTTCCAGGCGGTATTCTTCGCGGGCGCCGGACCGGCCGACATGGTCGGCGGCTGGTTCGACGATCTGGCCGGGCTGGTGAAGCAGGAGATGTCGGATTCGATCCTGCGCTCGCTGATCACCGATGGCGTGATCGCGGGCGTCGGTGCGGTGGTGAAGTTCCTGCCGCAGATCCTGATCATGTTCTTCTTCATCCTGGTGCTGGAAGCCAGCGGCTACATGGTCCGCGCCGCCTTCCTGATGGACCGCGTCATGGCCAGCGTCGGGCTGTCGGGCCGCGCGTTCATCCCTCTCCTGTCGAGCTTCGCCTGCGCGGTGCCGGGCATCATGTCGACGCGGACGATCGAGGACGAGAAAGACCGGCTGACCACGATCCTGATCGCGCCGCTGATGACCTGCTCGGCACGGCTGCCGGTCTATACTTTGGTGATCGGCGCGCTGATTCCGAACGTTCGCGTATTGCCGTTCGTCGGGCTGCAGGGGCTGGTGATGTTCGGCCTCTATGTGATGGGCGTGATCGGCGCGTTCGTCGTCGCGTTGGTGTTGCGCCGCACGGTGACCAAGGGCGCGTCGTCGGGCTTCATGATGGAGATGCCCAAGTACCAGCTGCCGAACGTCCGCGACCTCGCGATCGGCCTGTGGGCGCGCGCGGAAATATTCCTGAAGCGCGCAGGCACGACGATCGCGTTCACGACGATCGTGTTGTGGGCATTACTGACGTTCCCGCAAGCACCCAAGGATTCCCCGGTCAGCCAAGTCAATTATTCGGTGGCGGGGCGCATCGCCAACACGATCGAACCGGTGTTCCGCCCGATCGGTTTCAACCGCGACATCGTTCTCGCGCTGATCCCGGCGATGGCCGCGCGCGAGGTCTCGGTCGCGGCGTTGGGCACCGTCTACGCGATCGACACGTCGGGCGACGACAGCGATGCGAAGATGGAGGCGACGCTCAGCAAGCGCTGGACCCTCGCGACCGCCCTCGCTTTCCTGATGTGGTTCGTGTTCGCGCCGCAATGCATCTCCACAATTGCCGTCACCCGGCGAGAAACAAACGGGTGGAAATGGCCGGCCTTCATGGTTGGCTATCTGTTTGCCCTCGCCTACATCATGGCGGGAATCACATACTGGCTGGCGACGCTCGCCGGCCTCTAGGCAAAGGCGAACACATGGCGGGCAGCGTCAACAAGGTCATTCTCGTCGGCAATCTGGGGCGTGACCCCGAAAGCCGCAGTTTCCAGAACGGCGGCAAGGTCGTCGAACTGCGCATCGCGACGTCGGAAAACTGGAAGGACCGCAACACCGGCGAGCGCAAGGAGCGCACCGAGTGGCACACCGTCAAGGTGTTCAGCGAAGGCCTCGCCAATGTCGCCGAGCGCTATCTGCGCAAGGGCAGCAAGGTCTATATCGAGGGCGCGTTGCAGACCCGCAAATGGCAGGATCAGCAGGGCCAGGACCGCTATTCGACCGAGATCGTGCTGCAGGGTTTCAACGCCGTGCTGACGATGCTCGACGGCGCACCCGGCCAGGGCGGCGGTGGCGGTGGCGGCGGCAACGTGTCGAGCGGCCGTGACGATTGGGGCGGATCGTCGGGCGGCGGTCGCGACGAGTTCGCCGGCGCATCGAGCGGCGGTGGCGGCAACGGTGGCAAGGGTGGCTTCGGCGGCGGCTATTCGGACGACCTCGACGACGACGTTCCGTTCTGATCGGGAGCGAAACCGTTTCCGATCGGTTCCCTCTGCATGACTAGCCCGCCGACCCACACCGCCTCCGGCTGGAAAGTCGACGAATCGGCGCGCGCCGCGATCATGGCGGCGTACGAGCTGGAGACGCTGCGCGACACGGCGGCGCTCAGGAAGATCACCGATTTCGCCGCCGCTCTGTGCGGCTGCCCGGTGTCGCTGGTCAGCCTGGTCGAGGAAACGCGCCAGACCTTCATCGCGCGATCCGGCATCGACATTACCGAGACCCCGCGCGACGTGTCCTTCTGCGCGCACGCCATGCTGGGCGACGAAATCATGGTCGTCCCCGACGCGACCGACGATCCGCGTTTCGCCTGCAATGCCTTGGTGACCGGCGAGACCAATATCCGGTTCTACGCCGGCGCACCGCTGGTGACCGAGGACGGCATTCCGTTGGGGTCGCTGTGCGTGATCGATACCGTGCCGCATCCCGAAGGCTTGACCGATCTGCAACGTCAGGGCTTAGAAACGCTTGCCGATAACGTCATGGCGCGGCTGCGCGACAATCGCGATGCCGCAGTGTCACGCAATGCCGAACGCGATGCGCGCATAGCGCTGACCGACAGCAACACCCGCTTCCGCACGCTCGCCGATACGATGCCGCAAATGGTGTGGTCGACGCTGCCCGACGGCTATCACGATTATTTCAACGCCCGCTGGTACGAATATACCGGCATGCCCGACGGATCGACCGACGGCGAGGGTTGGAACGGCATGTTCCACCCCGACGATCAGGAGCGCGCTTGGGCGCGATGGCGGCAGTCGCTGACCAGCGGCGATCCGTACGAGATCGAATATCGCCTGCGCTATCGCGACGGCACCTATCGCTGGGTGCTGGGCCGCGCGCTCCCGATCCGCGACGACGAGGGCAAGATCGTCCGCTGGTTCGGCACCTGCACCGATATCCACGAACAGAAATTGACGCTCGAAGAGCGCGAAGTGATCAGCCAGGAGCTGAGCCACCGCATCAAGAACATCTTCTCGGTGGTGTCGGGGCTCATCGCCTTCTCGGCGCGCGCGCACCCGGAGTTCAGGGACATCGCCGGCGACCTGCGCGACCGCATCACCGCGCTCGGCCGCGCGCATGACTTCGTCCGTCCGCATAGCCCCGCCTCGATGCCGGCGAACCAGCCTAACAGCCTGATCGGTCTGCTCGGCGAATTGTTCGAACCGTATCAGGTCACCGGGCAGGATCGCGTATCGTTGAAAGGCGACGACGTCGCGATCGACGATCGCTCCGCGACACCGCTCGCGTTGCTGTTCCACGAACTCGCGACCAACGCGACCAAGTACGGCGCGCTGTCGGTTCCCGACGGCTGGGTCACCGTGACGATGAACAGCGACGGCGAAGCGGTGACGCTCGACTGGCGCGAACAGGGCGGCCCGGCCGTAACGCCGCCGGGAGGCAGCGGCTTCGGCACGCAACTGATGGAATTGAGCGCGGTGCGTCAGCTCGGCGGGACGGTCGCCCGCGACTGGAAGGCAGACGGACTCGACGTAACGGTGACGGTCCCGCTCGCGGCGTTCAGGCGTCGTTGACGCCGTAGTTCAGCAATACGAGGTCGTCGTTCGCCGCTGCTGCGTGTTCCTTCCCCGCGGCGACCGCAGCCGCGGTCAGGATCGCGCGCTCGCTGAACGGCTTGCGGACATAGCCCAACGCATCGCACGGCAATCCGATCTGCCCCGGATTGGCGGTCACGAACACGACCTTCACGCCATAGTCGCGCGCCAGCGCGGTGCCGATCTCCGGACCTGTCGGTCCGTCGCGAAGGTTGATGTCCACGAAGGCGAATTGGGCGGTCGGCGCCGCCGCGAGCGCACTCGCGCGGTCGGCCGCGATCCCCGTCACCTGGTAACCGGCGTCGGTGAGTATTCTTTCCAAATCTAAAGCGACGAAGATCTCGTCTTCGACGATCAATGCAGTGGGCAAAACCAGCTAATCCAAATCAGTATCGCTTGGAAAAACCTACTCTGCCCGATTCTGTTCCAGTCGATATAGGATGGTAACGACATCGCTCATCATGCGTGTGACCATCGCGCAACAGTCATCGCCGCAGTAGAAATACGGCATGCTCGGCGAGCAAGTTCGCCATCAGGTCGCTGGTACGCTTGTCGCCCGACAGGAACCATGCGCCCTCGACCGTGATGCCGCGCTCCTTCACCAGCGCGCGGAAATCGTCGACCGTGACGTGGTGAATGTTGGGCGTCGCATACCACGCCACCGGCAGCAGCCGCGTGACCGGCATCCGCCCGCCCCACAACAGGCTGGCCCGCACGCGCCAGTGCGCGAAGTTGGGAAACGACACGAACGCGCGCCGCCCGATCCGCAGGAGATGCTCGAGCACCACGTCGGGCGCACGCGTCGTCTGCAGCGTCTGGCTGAGGATCGCATAGTCGAAGCTCTGGTCGGGATAGCCCGCCAGATCGACATCGGCGTCGCCCTGAACCACCGACAGCCCGCGCCCGACCGCGCTTGCTACATCACCCGCATCGAGTTCCAGCCCGCGCGCATCGACCTGCTTCTCGTCACGCAGCGCCGCCATCAACGCGCCGTCGCCGCACCCGATATCGAGCACGCGGCTGCCCTTAGCGACGTTGGCGGCGATCACCGCGAGGTCGGGGCGCAGGCTCATGGCGCGACCTTCAGCATCTGCGCGAAATCGGACGACAGCCGCTCCATGTACCGCTCCGGCCGCAGCAAGGTGTGGAACCCCAGGCTCTCATACACGCCATGCGCGTCGGCGGTGACCAGCGCCATGCGCCGCAGCCCCTGGAAGTCGGGATGGTCGAGGAACCAGCCGACCAGCTTGTGCCCGATCCCCTGCCCGCGCACCTCTTCCTCGACCCACACGTCCGCCAGCCAGGCGAAGGTCGCGTGATCGGTGATCATCCGCGCGAAGCCGACCTGCTCGCCACCGTCATAGGCGCCCAGGCAATGCGACCCGAAGATCGCGCGCTCGACCGTATCGCGGTCGATCCCCGGCGACCAATAGCTCGACGCCAGCCATTGATGGACGCGATCGATCTGCAGCCGCGCCTTGTCGTCGTCGAGCTCGATCATGCCGCCCTCAGGAAACCGTCGACCACCCGGTTCAGTTCGGGCGAGTCGAGCAGGAACGCGTCGTGGCCGAACGGCGATGTCAGCTCGACGAAACTGACCGCCGCGCCCGCCGCGTTGAGGGCATGGACGATGATCCGCGACTCCGCGGTCGGATAGAGCCAATCGGTGTCGAAGCTGACCAACGCGAACCGCGTCGCGGTGCCCTTGAAGGCGTTGGCCAGCAGCCCGCCATGCTCCTCGGCGAGATCGAAATAATCCATCGCACGCGTGATGTAGAGATAGCTGTTGGCGTCGAACCGGTCGGTGAAGCTCAGCCCCTGGTGCCGCAGATAGCTCTCGACCTGGAAGTCCGCGTCGAACCCGAACGACTTGGCCTCGCGCGCCTGCAGCCGCCGTCCGAATTTCTCGGTCAGCCCGGCTTCCGACAGATAGGTGATGTGCGCCGCCATCCGCGCGACCGCGAGGCCGGCCGCGGGCGGCTCGCCCTTGCCGTAATAGTCGCCGCCCGCCCATTTGGGATCGGCCATGATTGCCTGACGCCCGACCTCATGGAACGCGATGTTCTGCGCGGTATGGCGGGCGGTCGAGGCGATGATCACCGCCTTGGTCACGCGTTCGGGAGAGGTCGCCGCCCAGCTTAGCGCCTGCATCCCGCCCATCGATCCGCCCACGACCGTGACCCTGTCGATGCCGAGATGGTCGAGCAGCATCGCCTGCGCGCGCACCATGTCGCGGATCGTGATGACCGGGAACGCCATCGCATAGGGACACGCGGTCATCGGATTGACCGTCGCCGGTCCCGACGACCCCATGCAGCTGCCCAGCACGTTGGCGCAGACGATGAAATAGCGCGCCGGGTCGATCGGCTTGCCCGGACCGACCATCCGTTCCCACCAGCCGGGCTTACCGGTGACGGGATGCTCGCTCGCGACATGCTGGTCGCCGGTCAGCGCGTGGCAGATCAGGATCGCGGGGCTCGCGGGGTCGCCATAGGTTTCGTACGCGATATCGACCGGCGACAGCAGCACGCCCCCGTCGAGGCGGAGCGGCCCCGGCAAGCTCACGTGGCGCGACAGGCCGAAGCGCTGATCGTCGGTCATGGAAGCGGGCGTTAGAGGAAATTCGGCGAGCATCAACTCAATCCTCCCCATCGCAGATGGGGAGGTGGCAGCGCGCAGCGCTGACGGAGGGGCCGCAGCCGCGCAGCGGCGAGGATCGTGCCACGCTCGCTGTGCTCACGCCCCTCCACCATCGCTGCGCGATGGTCCCCCTCCCCAAGCGAGCTTGGGGAGGAATATTCTCACCCCGCCTTCCGCACCGGCGCCATCGCCGCCATCACCGCTTGCGCCGCGAGCCGCCCGGTCTGCGCGCCGCCGTTCATGTAACCGGGATACGCATCCGAGAGGTGCTCGCCCGCGAAATGCACCGGCCCGGAGTCGATCGGCCGCGACGCGACGCCATCGGTTTCGGTCCAGATCAACGGCGCGAACTTGGTCAGCTGGCCGGGGCGATAATTCACGTAGGCGCCTCGCGTGAACGGATCGAGGTGCCAGTTGGTCCGCCGCACCGTCGGGCTCGTCGCGGCGGCCATGCCCTTGACCCCGCCCTCCGCCATCCGCGCGAACTTGAGCGCCAATGCGTGCGGATCAGCGGCGTCCGCGGCGAGCGTTTCGTTGCCGCCGGTGAACCAGGTCCACACGCTGCCCGCAGCCTCCGACGGCCGAATGCCGCCGTCCCAGCCGAGCGACGAACCCACCCCATGATCCGTCTGCCACACCTCGCCGCCGCGCCCGACCGAGGCTTCCCATGGCCGCGCGGTCGTCACCGCCTGGACCTTGCCGTTGCGGCCCAGCCCGACCTCGGCATTGTATTGGCGCCACAGCGGCGGCAGCGGCGTGCCGAATGCGATGCGGCTGACGATGGAGATCGGGACGGTGACGATCACCGCCGATGCCTGGATCCGTTCGCCATTGGAAAAGGTCACGCGCGCGCCCGATCCGATCCGGTCGATCCGCGTCGCACGACGGAACGTCGTGATCCGGCTTGCCAGCCGCGCGGTCATCGCCTCGATCAGCGACGAGCTGCCACCCGCCATCAGGAAGCGTTCGTCGCTGCGCGAGAGGACGTCGATCCGCTGTCCCTCGATCGTCGGCAGGTTGAACACCAGCTCAAGCGCCGAGCAGTCGCCCGGCTCGCTGCCATATTCGGTGCGCGCGGTCGCTTCCATCAGGCGATGCACCCAGGGCTCGGGGATCAGCTTGGCGTGCTTGTCGAGATAGCCGGTGAACGACATCCGATCGAGCTCGGCCGCGACCTTCTCGTAATCCTTGTCCAGCCGCGCGGAATCCGCATCGATCTGCCCGGCGATCCCACGCAGTCCGGCGACGAGCGTGTCCCGCGGCACCTCGGTCGCGCCGTCGAGGATCATCGTGCGATACGCGCCGACCTTGCGATCGATCAGCGCCACGCCGAATTCTTTGCACAGCGCGTGCATGTCGGCATGATCGGTGTTGACGAGTTGGCCGCCGACCTCGATCGCCGGCTGGCCCTTGGCCTTCGCAGTGTACATCCGGCCGCCGGTCCGCGTACGCGCTTCGTACAGCCGCGCATCGACCCCAGCCTTGGTCAGCTGCCACAATGCCGACAGTCCCGCGATGCCGCCGCCGATGATCACCACCGGCGCACCGCTGGTCGTCAGCGCCCGCGCCTGTCGCGGCAAAGCGGCGGTCGCCGCCGTCGCGGCCAACGCCATCAGCACCTGGCGCCGAGTCTGGCCGTCGCTGCCCGGCACCGGCGCTGCCTCGCCTGCCGCCTTCAGATTCTCCTCGCGTGCCTTCTCCAACGCCTGCCAGAATGCCGTCGGTCCCCGCATCGTCCCCTCCTGTTGCGTCCGCCATAACTTGCCAATCCGAGCGCCGCCAGCAATAGCCGCGCGCATGTCCGCACCAGAACCCAAGCCATGGATCATGGCGATCGCCCCCTATGTGCCCGGGCGCTCGACCACCGACGACGGCCGCAAGGTCGCCAAGCTCTCCTCCAACGAGAACCCGCTCGGCACGAGCCAAAAGGCGCGCGACGCGTTCCTGACCGCATCGACCAACCTCGAACGCTATCCCGATGCGAGCGGCAGCGAACTGCGCGAGGTGCTCGCCGCCAAGCATGGCCTCGACCCGGCGCGGATCATCTACGGTAACGGATCGGACGAGGTGCTTCACCTCGCGGCCGGCGCCTTCGCCGGCCCGGGCGACGAAGTCATCTTCGTCAAATACGGTTTCGCGGTGTATGAGATCGCCGCGCGGCGCGTCGGCGCGGTGCCGGTCATCGCGCCCGACAACGACTATGCTACCGACGTCGATGCGATCCTGGCCTGCGTCACCGACAAGACCAAGATCGTCTACATTGCGAACCCCAACAACCCGACCGGCACCTATGCCAGCCGCGAGGAAATCGCGCGGCTCCATGCAGGGTTGCGCAACGACATCCTGCTCGTGCTCGACCACGCCTATGCCGAATATATCGAGGGCGATGCCGAGGACGGCGGGATGGCGCTGGCCGAGACCGCGTCGAACGTGCTGGTCACGCGGACCTTTTCGAAGATGTACGGCCTCGCCGCCGAGCGGATCGGGTGGGGCTATGCTTCGCCGGAGATCATCGCCGCGATGCACCGCATCCGCCTGCCCTTCTCGATCACCATTGCCGGGACGGCGGCGGCGGTCGCGGCGCTCGGCGACCAGGATTTCGTCGCGCATACCAAGGCGCACAATGCCGAATGGCGCGCATGGTTCTCGGCCGAGATCGCCAAGATGGGCAATGCGGGTCTGCGCGCGGTGCCGAGTCAGGCCAATTTCGTGCTGGTCCTGTTCGAAGGCGCGCTGACCGCGGAGGCCGCGTACAAGGGCCTGATGGACGCCGGCTACATCGTCCGCTGGCTGCCCGGCCAAGGCTTACCGCACGGGCTGCGCATCACCGTCGGTACCGAGGACGAGTGCCGAGGCGTAATCGCCGCGTTGCGCGCGATGGTCGCCAAGGCGGACTGATGCTGCCCTTCGCGCGCGTCACGATCATCGGATTGGGCCTGATCGGCTCGTCGATCGCACGCGCGGTGAAGGCGCATATGCCGAGCGTCCGCGTGACCGGCCACGACGCCGATCCCGGCGTGCGCGCCGCGGCGACCGCGCTCGGATTCTGCGACGACGTGACCGACACCCCTGGCGCGGCGGTTACCGACGCCGATTTCGTCATCCTGTGCGTCCCCGTCGGGGCGATGCGCGCCGCGGCGGATTCGATCGCGCTCGACCTGCCGATCGATGCCGTCGTCAGCGACGTGGGGTCGTCGAAGGGGACCGTGCTCGCCGCGCTGCAAGCCGCATTGCCAGGCGTCGCGGTGATCCCCGCGCACCCCGTTGCCGGCACCGAACGCAGCGGCCCGGAAGCAGGCTTCGCCACCCTGTTCCACGGCCGCTGGTGCATCCTGACTCCGCCCGAGGACGCCGCCGAGGCGACGGTCGAGCGCGTCGCCGAGTTCTGGCGGCGGCTGGGCGCCGAGGTCGAGACGATGGCGCCCGACCATCACGACCGCGTGCTGGCGATCACCAGCCATCTGCCGCACCTGATCGCTTACACGATCGTCGGAACCGCGAGCGACATGGAAGAAGTCACGCGATCCGAAGTCATCAAATATTCCGCCGGCGGCTTTCGCGACTTTACCCGCATCGCGGCGTCCGACCCGACGATGTGGCGCGACGTGTTCCTGTCGAACAAGGACGCCGTGCTCGACATGCTCCAGCGCTTCTCGGAGGATCTCACCGCCCTCCAGCGCGCGATCCGCTGGGGCAAGGGCGACGAATTGTTCGATCTGTTCACGCGCACCCGCGCCGTCCGCCGATCGATCATCGAACAGGGCCAGGACGACGCCGCGCCCGACTTCGGCCGCACGCACGATTAGGCTGGCAATGTAGGATTTGGCCTGTCAGCGTCGGCGGGCTCTTTGACATGGTCGGCAGTGGCGTAAGCTCCTATTTCGCTGGAGCATAAGTGGGGCGTCGGCGAAGCGTAGCGGTCGCGTTGTGGATGCGTCGGTGTCGCGTCGGTGTTGCGTCGGTGTCGCGATCATGATGACTGAGGGGGTCTGAGCGGCGCGTCGCGGAGGCCAACCCGCCGCGTTTGGGCCTAACCGCCGCCTATAGTGCAACCTTTGTCAACTTCGGGGCTCCAGCACGTTGATCGCTTCGTGCACCCGCGCCTCGATCTCGGCTCGCGGCAGGCCGGGCGGAATCGGTTCGCCGAAGCGGAAGGTCGCGATGCCGGCGCGCTTGAGCCCTTTCTTCGGCCATAGCCGCCCGACATCGGTCGCGATCGGCACGACCGGCAGGTCGAGCATCTTGTACAGGCCGGCGAACCCCGATTTGAGTTCGGGCTGCTCGCCCGGTTTCACGCGTGTTCCTTCGGGGAAGATCATCACCGACCGCCCGCTTTCGCGCGCCGCCTTCGCCTCGCGCATCAGCGCCCGCAGCGCGGTCGCCGACGCGGCGCGATCGACCAGGATGATGCCGTAGACCTGCGTCGCCCAGCCCCAGATCGGGATGCGGGCGAACTCGCGGCGCATGATGATGGCGGGCGCCCCCATCTCCACCATCAGGTCGAGCGTTTCGAACATCGATTGATGCTTGGCGGCGTAGAACACCTGTCCGCTCGGCCGTGGCCCCTTGTAGCGCGAGCGGACGCCGAGCAGGTATCGCGCGCACCAACGGTGGAACCGCGTCCAGCCGACCGAATAGGCGATCAGCGCGTTCCGCCCGAACAGTGCCGAAAACGGCACGATCAGCACGATCGGCACCGACAGGCCGTAAAACACGATCATGAACGCGATATTCCGGATCAGCGTCACACGCCGATCCCGGTCCACAGCGCGATACGGCGCAGCAACAGCTTGTTGTATTCGACGATCAGCAGCCCGAGCGGCGCTTCGCTCCGCACCCCGTCCGCGACGATCGTCACGTCGTCGTCGAGCGCCGCGCGCAATTCCATCGCCGCGCGCGCCATGTGCCAGTCGGACGTCACCAGCCGCACCGACTTGTAGCCGTGTGCCTTGACCCAGTCCGCGGTCTCCTTGGCGTTCGACCGCGTATCGACCGCTTCGTGGCCGAGATCGACGCAGCACGCGAACAGGGCGATCGGCGCGCGGTTGGTCTTCGCCAGCTCGATCGGGCGCACGCTAGGGGCGACGCCGGTGATCAGCATCCGCTTGGCCTGGTGTTTCGCGATCAGGTCGAGCCCGCGGTCGATCCGACCCGGCGCCCCGGTCGGCACGACGATCGCGTCGGTCGGCTGGCCGTCGACCGGGCGCGGCAGCATCAGCATGAACGCCGCAAAGCCCAGGATGTACGCCAGGACGAGAAAGCCGATCAGCCGCCGGACGATCATTGCATCACCCTCAGCCGCCGCAGCACCGCGACTCGCGCGGCGCCCGTCGCGACGATCGCGAACAGCAGCGGCAGCGCCGCCAGGATCAGCCAGTCGCGCAGCGTCAGCGCCGCGCCGCCGACCAGGTCGGAGCCCAGCCCGTTCACCTCGCGCGCGATCAGCCAGACCACCAGCATCGCCGCGACCGCGCCGATCGCGCCGCCGATGACGGTGTCGAGCGCGATGCGGCGCTGGAATAGCCGTGCGACCTGGACGTCGGTCGATCCCAGCATGTGCAGGATCGCGATCGTGTCGCGGTGCGTCTCCAGCCCCGCTCGCGCGGCGAGCAACACGACCGCCGTTGTCGCCAACGCCATCAGCAGCACGAGCGCCGCCGCGCCCGCGATCATCGTCCGCATGAAGCTGGCGACCGGCGACAGCCAACGCGACTGCGAATCGACTCGCGCAGTCGTGGCTGCCGCGCGCACGCCCTTCGCCACCAGCATCGCCGATTCCTCGCTCGGCACGCTCATATCGACGTCGATCAACGTCGGGATCGGCACGTCGGCGTCGCTCGACACCTTGCCCAGCCAAGGCTTGAGCAATTCGTCGAGCCGTGCGCGATCGACGGGCACCGCCCGCTTGACCGCGGGCATGTTGTTCAGCGCGGTCATCACGGCCTGCGTATCGCGGTCGCGTTGCGCTGCGTCGGCGGTGACGATCTGCACCGTCAGCCGACCGGCAAGCTGGCGGTCAAGCGACCCCGCCGCGTTGACCATTCCGAGCCCCAGCGCGGCCGCGAGCACGGTCAGGAACAGCATGATCGCCATGATCCACGTCATCGCGCGCGTCCCCCCGCGCTCGTCGAGGATGCGGCGGTCCGCGGCGCCGGCGACGACATCGACGCTCATGCGGACGGCCTCGCCGGCGGATTGCGCAGCGCACCGGTCGGATCCATCAGCCGCCCGGCCTCCAACCGCATCATGTGCGCATTCTGAATCCGGCCGAGCAGGTGGAAGTCGTGCGTCGCCACCACCACCGTCGTGCCGAGCCGATTGAGCGATTCGAACAGATGCAGCAATCGCGCCGCCATGTCGGGATCGACGTTGCCGGTCGGTTCGTCGGCGACCAGGATTTCGGGACGCCCGATCACCGCGCGGGCGATCGCGACGCGCTGTTGCTCCCCGCCCGACAACGTAGGCGGGGTCGATTGGCCCTTTTCCGACAGCCCGACCCATTCGAGCATCTCGCGCACCGGCGCATCGATATCGCCTTCGGGGACACCCGACAGCCGTAGCGGCAACGCGATATTGTCGAACACCGACAGATGCGGGACCAGCCGAAAATCCTGAAACACCACGCCGATCCGCCGCCGGAACCCCGGGAGCCGCACGCGCGCCAGCGTCCCCGCATCCTCGCCGAACAATCGGATCGTCCCCGTCGTTGGGCGCTGTGCGAGGTACAGCAGCTTCAACAGCGACGTCTTGCCCGCCCCGCTCGCGCCGGTCAGGAAATAGAAGCCGCCCGAAACCAACGTGAAATGCAGTCCCGACAGCGTCTCGCCGTCGCTGTTGGGATAGCGCAGCCCCACATCCTCGAACTGCACGATATTCGCCATCGCGGGAGCAATGGCATGTAACGCTGCGCTACATCAAGGCAGGAGACTTGCCGCGAGTCGGGCTGATGCTTAGGAAACGGTAAATGGGGCCAAGGGGACGCGGCCTTTCGGGACGGCACCATGATCCTCGAATGCAGCCAATGCCACACGCGATACCTGGTCCCCGACACCGCCGTCGGGGCGACCGGCCGCACCGTGCGGTGCGCCAATTGCCGGCATAGCTGGTTCCAGCAACCGCCCGGCGCGCCGCCGCTCGAACTCGAAATGCCGGTCACGGCGCCCGTGCCGGTTACCGTGCCGAAGGCCGAACCGGCCCCGGCCTATGCCGGCGTCGATCACGATTACGACGCGTTCGCGCACGAGCCGCCGTTCCGCCCGCGCCGCAACCCCGCGCGCCGCTGGACGATCGCCGCGGTGACCGCGGGCGCGCTGATGCTGATCGCGACGCTCGCCCTAGTGTTCGGCAACCTCCCCAATTTCGCGACGATGCTCGGCCTGCCGCTCGGCGGCGGCGACACGCCGCTCAAGTTCGTCAATCTCAAGAAGCCCGACCGCCGCGACTTGCCCAACGGCAGCGAATTGTTCGCGATCGGCGGTCAGGTGAAGAACCCGACCGCGCAGCGTCAGTCGGTCCCCGACATTCGCGCCGAACTCCGCGACGCGTCCGACCGCCTGGTCTTCAGCTGGACGATCAAGCCAGACCAGCGCACGCTGCCCCCCGGCGGATCGATGAACTTCGACAGCGCGAAGCTCGACGTGCCGTCGAGTTCGAAAACGGTGAAACTCAGCTTCACCGCCGCCTCGCCCGCGAACTAATATAACAACCGCATTGCCATCGCCGAACGCCACTGCTAGGGGCGCTCGCCTGCCAGCCACCGGCCTCGTCCGGCGGCAATTCTAACACGTGCGGCCGTGGCGGAACTGGTAGACGCGCAACGTTGAGGTCGTTGTGGGCGAAAGCCCGTGGAAGTTCGAGTCTTCTCGGCCGCACCAGTTTTTCGGACGAAGAAATCGTCCGGGGGACGATTTCCCGAAAAACTCCCGAGCGAAAGCGAAGGGCCAAAGCACAGTGAAATAGCTGAGCTATTGAGCGAACAGTGCTCTGCTCGGACGGCGGGCAGCCCGCCGCTCGACCGACGGCGCGAATTCATTTCGCGCCGCTGCCCTCACCTTCCCCCTTTGCGAAACTTCCATGACACCCCTAAGGGAAGCCGCACCATCGGAAGGGGCGCGTGCGATGAAATTGATGACCGGCAATTCCAACCTGCCGCTGGCCAAGGCGATTGCCGACTATCTCGAAATCCCGCTGACCGACGCGCTGGTCCGCCGTTTCGCCGACGAGGAAATCTTCGTCGAGATCAACGAGAATGTCCGCGGCGAGGACGTGTTCGTCCTGCAATCGACCAGCTATCCCGCCAACGACAATTTGATGGAATTGCTGATCTGCATCGACGCGCTGCGTCGCGCGTCGGCCAAGCGGATCACTGCGGTCGTCCCCTATTTCGGCTATGCCCGACAGGATCGGAAGTCGGGATCGCGCACGCCGATCTCGGCCAAGCTCGTCGCGAACCTGATCACCCAAGCCGGCGCCAATCGCGTGCTGTCGGTCGACCTGCACGCCGGGCAGATCCAGGGGTTCTTCGACATCCCGACCGACAATCTGTTCGCCGCCCCCGTCATGTCGGCGGACATCCTGGCTCGCTACGCCACCAAGAACCTGATGGTGGTCTCGCCCGACGTCGGCGGCGTGGTCCGCGCCCGCGCGCTGGCCAAGCGGCTCAACAACGCCCCGCTGGCGATCGTCGACAAGCGCCGCGAGCGCGCCGGCGAATCGGAAGTGATGAACATCATCGGCGACGTCGAGGGCCGTTTCTGCATCATGATCGACGACATCGTCGATTCGGGCGGGACGCTGTGCAACGCCGCCGCCGCGCTGAAGGAAGCGGGTGCCGAGGGCGTCGTCGCGTACATCACCCACGGCGTGCTGTCCGGCGGCGCGATCGCGCGGGTCGAAGGGTCGGTACTCGAAGAACTGGTAATCACCGATTCGATCGGCAATCACGACATCATCCGCCAGTCGTCGAGCGTCCGCCACCTGACCATCGCGCCGCTGCTCGCCGAGGCGATCCGCCGGACGGCGGAGGAAAGCTCGGTATCGAGCTTGTTCGACTAGTAACGCGAGCCGTGCATGATCAAATGATCGAGCACGGCGGGATGCAGCGGCTGGCGGAACCGGCCGCCGATAATGTCCTTGCGCCGCCACGCGACGTTGGCCTCGAGCCCCTGCAGTCCGGGCAAGGTCACCCAGACCAGATCGCCCACGTCCAGCCCGTAATGCGCCTCCGCGCGGAAGCCCGTCACCGACATGTCGAGGATGCGGATATCGAACTTCGCGGCGGTACGATTGCGCAGGTGCGCGCGCAGGATCACCGGCAGCCGTGGCTGACGCCGATTGTCGTCCCGGCTCGCGATCGGGGCATCGAAACCAAATGTACGCGCGTCCATGGCGGCGGATAGTGGGTGATCAGGCGTTAAATTTCCGCAAATACGGCAACTTGAATGCCTATTTTCCCGTTAACCTAGATCAGGGCGTCGAATACCAATTTGGCGCCGACCAGCACCATCAATACATAGATCGCCGTGTAGAACCGTGCCGGCGACACGCGCCGCACCAGCCAGACGCCCGCCAGTGTCGAGCCGATCGCGACCGGCACCAGACTGGCCGAGGCGAGCAGATTCGCCTGCGTGAACTGGCCGAGCTTCCAATAAGCCGGCACTTTCAACCAGTTGGTCGCCGCGAAGAATATAGCGGTCGTCCCCACCAGCGTATCACGGTCGAGCCCGCGCGGCAGCACCCAGACCTGATACGGCGGCTGGCCGGCATGCGCGATCTGGCTGGTGAATCCCGATGCGACTCCGAGCAACGTGCCGACCCACCCCGGCGACCGCGCCGGTGCGGCGATCCGTCCACCGCGCTCCACCCACAGCCGATACAGTCCGAACACGACTGAAATCGCACCCACCAAACCCAGGACCGCATCTTCGGAGACGCTCGCCGCATACCACCAGCCGAGCGCGATGCCGATCACCGACCCGGGCAGCATCCAGGCAAGAATGTAGCCGTTCCACGACCGCCTGAACGCCCAGACGCCGACCACGTCCTGGACGATCAGCACCGGCAAAAGGATCGCCGCCGCGCGCACCGGCGACACCGCCAGCGCCATGATCGGCAGCGACAGCGCGCCCATCCCGACGAACCCGCCCTTCGACAGGCCGAGCAGGATCACCGCCGGAATCGCCAGCGCGAAGAAAAGCGCGGACTCGTTCAATCGACGGCGGTTGTAATGCGCGGGCTGCGGACCCCGGCGCGGTCGCGGCGCTTGAGTTCGGCCTTGAGCAACTCCGGGCGTGGCGCCCACAGGAATCCGAAGCTGACCGTGCCGTGCTTGGTCTCGACCGCATGATGCAGCCGGTGCGCCTGAACGATGCGCTTCATGTAGTTCGACTTGGGCAGGTACCGCGTCGCGATGCGGCGATGGACGATGACGTCGTGAAACCCGAAATAGATCGCGCCATAGGCCGCGATCCCCGCCCCGATCCACGCCCAACCAACCCACCAGCCGAGCTGCACGCCGCCCAGCAGCAGCACGATCGACGGCACCGCAAAGATCACCGCGTAGAGGTCGTTGAGCTCCCAATTGCCGGTGCGCGGCCGATGGTGGCTTGCGTGGAGAAACCAGCCCGGCCCATGCATCACCCAGCGGTGCATGACGTACGCGAATCCCTCCATGCCCAGCACGGTGGCAAGAAAGATCGCGATACCAAGAAGCCAACTCATCGCGGATGCATATAGGCGCTGCGCCGAAGCAAGGCGAGCGGGGGTGGATTCGCCCGCCCCCTTGTGCTTAAGGCCTTTCCATTCCCATCATTCGAAAGGCCCGAGCCTTCCCATGAACATTCACGAATATCAGGCCAAGGAATTGCTCGCCAAGTTCGGCGTTCCCGTCCCCGCGGGCTTCGCCGCGCTCTCGGTCGAGGAAGCGGTCGAGGCCGCCAAGAAATTGCCCGGGCCGCTCTATGTCGTGAAGGCGCAAATCCATGCCGGCGGCCGCGGCAAGGGCAAGTTCAAGGAACTCGGTCCCGACGCGAAGGGTGGCGTGCGGCTCGCCAAGACGCTCGACGACGTTCGTGCCGCAGCGGCCGAGATGCTCGGCAACACGCTGGTGACGATCCAGACCGGCGAGCATGGCAAGCAGGTCAACCGTCTGTACGTGACCGACGGCGTCGACATCGCGAAGGAATTCTATCTCGCATTGCTCGTCAACCGCGCGAGCGGGCAGATCGGCATGGTCGTCTCGACCGAGGGCGGGATGGACATCGAAACCGTCGCGCACGACACGCCGGAGAAGATCACCACGATCGACATCGACCCCGCGACCGGCTTCATGCCGCACCACGGCCGTGCGGTCGCGGCGGCGCTGGGCCTCGAAGGCGACCTCGCCAAGCAGGCCTCGTCGACCGCCTCGAAGCTCTACGACGCGTTCCTCGGCACCGATGCCGAGCAGATCGAGATCAACCCGCTCGCGGTCACCGACGACGGCAAACTGATGGTGCTCGATGCCAAGGTCGGCTTCGACGGCAACGCGATGTTCCGCCACAAGGATTTGATGGAACTCCGCGACGAGACCGAGGAAGATCCGGCCGAGCTCGAAGCCAGCAAGTACGACCTCGCGTACATCAAGCTCGACGGCGATATCGGCTGCATGGTCAACGGCGCCGGTCTCGCGATGGCGACGATGGACATCATCAAGCTGAACGGCATGTTCCCGGCGAACTTCCTGGACGTCGGCGGCGGCGCATCGAAGGAAAAGGTCACCGCGGCGTTCAAGATCATTCTCGCCGACCCGAACGTGAAGGGCATTCTGGTCAACATCTTCGGCGGCATCATGAAGTGCGACATCATCGCCGACGGCATCGTCGCGGCGGCGAAGGAAGTGAACCTTTCGGTCCCGCTGGTGGTTCGCCTGGAAGGCACGAACGTTCAGCAGGGCAAGGACATATTGGCCAATTCGGGGCTGCCGATCGTCGCCGCCAACGACCTGGGCGACGCGGCGCAGAAGATCGTGGCCGAGGTGAAGAAGGCGGCCTAAATTCAACCGTCGCCCCGGCGGTGGCCGGGGCCGCGAGGTGGGGAGGGTTGCCCTATCCACTGGCCGGTCCCGGCCTCCGCCGGGACGACGATGAACCAGCCTCCCCAGGGATGGTTCGTTTGACGGAGAGAATGCGATGAAGGTGCTGGTGCCGGTCAAGCGCGTGCTTGATTACAACGTGAAGCCCCGCGTGAAGGCGGACGGGACGGGGGTCGATCTGGCCAACGTCAAGATGTCAATGAACCCGTTCGACGAGATCGCGGTCGAGGAAGCGATCCGCCTGAAGGACAAGGGCGTGACGGAGATCGTCGCGGTGTCGATCGGCGAGGCGAAGTGCCAGGAGACGCTGCGCACGGCGCTCGCGATGGGCGCCGACCGCGCGATCCTGGTCCAGACCGACGACAAGGTCGAGCCGCTCGGCGTCGCCAAGCTGCTGAAGGCGATCGTCGAGGCCGAACAGCCGCAGCTGATCATCCTCGGCAAGCAGGCGATCGACGACGACAACAACCAGACCGGCCAGATGCTGGCGGGCCTGCTCGGCGTCGGCCAGGCGACCTTCGCGTCGAAGGTCGAACTCGCCGCCGACAGCGTCACCGTGACGCGCGAAGTCGATGGCGGGTCTGAGACCGACAAGCTCTCGCTCCCCGCTATCATCACCACCGATCTCCGCCTCAACGAGCCGCGCTACGCGTCGCTGCCCAACATCATGAAGGCGAAGTCGAAACCGCTCGATCAGAAGACGCCCGCCGATTATGGCGTCGACGTGGCACCCCGCCTCACCACGCTCAAGGTCGTCGAGCCGCCCAAGCGCACCGCCGGCGTCAAGGTCGCCGACACAGACGAACTCGTGGCCAAACTCAAGGCGATGGGAGTCGCGAAATGAAGACGCTCATCTGGGTCGAACATGACGGCAAGACCGTCAAGGACGCCACGCTCGCCGTGGTCACCGCCGCCGCGAAGCTCGGCGAAGTCCATCTGCTGGTTGCGGGCCAGGGCGTCGACGGCGTCGCCGCCGAGGCCGCCAAGATCGCCGGCGTCGGCAAGGTTCATGTCGCCGACGACGCGGCGTACGCCCACGCGCTGGCGGAAAACGTCGCACCGCTCGTCGTGTCGCTGATGGACAGCCACGACGCCTTCCTCGCGCCCGCCACGTCGAACGGCAAGAACATCGCGCCGCGCGTCGCCGCCCTGCTCGACGTCATGCAAATCAGCGACATCCTGTCGGTCGAAAGCGACGACACGTTCACGCGTCCGATCTACGCCGGCAACGCGATCGCGACGGTTCAGACCAAGGACGCGAAGAAAGTCATCACCGTGCGCGGCACCGCGTTCGACAAGGCCGACACTTCGGGCGGATCGGGCACCATCGAGAAGGTCGCGGCGACCGGCGACAAGGGCGTGTCGTCCTTCGTCAACGCCGAGATCGCCAAGCTCGAACGGCCCGAACTGACCAGCGCCAAGGTCATCGTGTCGGGCGGCCGCGCGCTGCAGAACAGCGAGAACTTCCACTCGATCATCGAACCGCTCGCCGACAAGCTCGGCGCCGCGGTTGGCGCGAGCCGTGCGGCGGTCGATGCGGGCTATGTCCCCAACGACTATCAGGTCGGCCAGACCGGCAAGATCGTCGCCCCCGAAGTCTATATCGCGGTCGGCATCTCCGGTGCGATCCAGCATTTGGCGGGCATGAAGGACTCCAAGACGATCATCGCGATCAACAAGGACGAGGACGCCCCGATCTTCCAGGTCGCGGACATCGGCCTGGTCGGCGATCTGTTCAAGATCGTGCCGGAGCTCACCGAGAAGCTGTGATTGCGATTAAACACGAGCACGAAAGGGCGGCATCGCGAGATGTCGCCCTTTTTCGTTGCGGCAGGCTTGAGGCCACAAACGAGTAAGCCCCGTCGCGCGGGGCGCGGCGGGGCTCCAATGGTCGATCATCCGCACAAGGCTTCCGATCGTCCAAAATGCTCAATCTCTCGTTCAAGCCAGGTAATAACGCAGGACGCCTGTAGATTGTTCCTTCAAGGGGACGTTTTCAACACCACGAACCCGGTCAGTGCCGACGCCAGCGACCCCAGCAGCACGCCGATCTTGACCTGATCGATCATCGCCTCGTTGCCCGGGAATGCGAGGCCGCCGATGAACAGGCTCATCGTGAAGCCGATCCCGCAAAGCAATGCGACGCCATAGACCTGGCGCCAACTTGCGCCCTCCGGCGGTTGTGCGATCCTGGATGCGGCGGCCAGGCGGACGGCGGCGAAGATGCCGATCTGCTTACCGAAGAACAGCGCGAGCGCGATGCCGAGCACCAGTGGCTGCGTCAGCGTCGCGAGGCTCATCCCGGCGAGCGACACGCCGGCATTGGCGAACCCGAACAGCGGCACGATCGCGAACGCCACGCACGGGCTGAGCGCGTGTTCGAGGCGGTGGAGCGGCGAGCTCTCATCCGCGCCGCCGGGGATCGTCATCGCCGCGATCACGCCCGCGATCGTCGCGTGGACTCCCGACAGTAGCACCAGATACCAGAGCGCGGCGAACCCGATCAGATAGGGCCACAGCATCTTCACGCCAAACCGGTTGAGCGTCGCCATCGCCACCGCAACCGCCGCCGCCCCACCGAGCGCCGCGAGCGCCAGGCCGTGCGTGTAGAACAAGGCGATGATCGCCACCGCGCCCATGTCGTCGACGATCGCGACCGTCGTCAGGAACAACTTGAGCGACGCCGGCACGCGCGGCCCCGCGAGCGCGAGGACGCCGATCGCGAAGGCGATGTCGGTCGCCGCCGGAATCGCCCAGCCGCTCCGCACCTCCGTGGCGCCGCCCGTGACGGCGAGGTAGAGCAACGCCGGCACCGCCATCCCGGCGACCGCGGCGATCACCGGCAGACGGCGTTTCTCGGCGCTAGCGAGTTCGCCACCGACCAGTTCGCGTTTGATCTCCAGTCCGACCAGCAGGAAGAACACTGCCATCAGCGCATCGTTGATCCACAGATGCACCGTCATCGGCCCGAGCTTGGGCGACAACACCGGCCCGGTCTCGGCGTGGAGCAGGTGGAAATAGGCCTCGGCAAACGGCGAATTGGCGGCGATCATCGCCAGCGCCGCCGCCGCGATGAGGACGATCCCGCCCGCCGCCTCGTCCTGGAGGAAGCGTTGGAGGATGGAGGGTTGCGGCTCTCGTGCTGCCATCTGCATCCTCCAAACCGTCATGCTGAACTTGTTTCAGCATCCATGCGAGCCGTTCGCCAGGGTCACTCGGCCCGCATGGACCCTGAAACAAGTTCAGGGTGACGGCAATTGGAAGCGGCGCTTATTTCGCCAGCGCCTCGGCGATCAGCTTGCGCGTATTCGCCACGCCGTACAGCGCGATGAAGCTGCCCATGCGCGGCCCTTGGCTCGACCCGAGCAGCGTCTCGTACAGTGCCTTGAACCAGTCGCGCAGCTCGGCGAACCCGCCACTCTTGCCGATCTCGTAGACGATGTTCTGGATGTCCTCGGCGCTCGCGTCTGCGGGCAACGCCGCAAGATCGGTGTCGAGCCGCTCGAGCGCCGCGACCTCGACGCCCTCCGGCTTGCGCCGCACCAGCGTCGGCGCGACGAAATCGCGGGCATAGGCCAGCGCATAGCCGATCAGCTTGTCGAGCTCGGGATAGTCCGCCGCGGTCGCGCCGGGCAGATAATTGGCGAGATACCCCCAGACCTGGTCCTTGGTCGCATCGCCGCCCATCACTCCGACCAGGTTGAGCAGCAGCCCGAACGTCACCGGCAACGCATCCTGCGGCACCTGGCCGTTATGGATATGGTGTACCGGGTTGCCGAGCCGCTCCTTCGCCTCCTGCCCATGATAGTTCGCGCGGAACTGCCAATAATCGTCCACCGCGCGCGGGATCAGCCCGAGGTGCAGCGACTTCGCCTTCTTGGGCTCGCGATAGATGTAGAAGGCCAGGCTCTCGTCGGGGCCGTAGGTCAGCCATTCCTCGATCGAGAGACCATTGCCCTTGGTCTTCGAGATCTTCTCGCCCTTTTCGTCGAGGAACATCTCGTAATTGAACCCCTCGGGCGGGCGGCCGCCGAGCGCACGCGTGATCTTGCCCGATTGGATGACCGAGTCGATCAAATCCTTGCCGGCCATCTCATAATCGACGCCGAGCGCAACCCAGCGCATCGCCCAGTCGACCTTCCATTGCAGCTTGGCGCCGCCCGACAGGATCGATTGCTCGACCGTCTCGCCCTCATCCTCGAACCGCACGATCCCGGCTTCGGCATCGACCACCTCGACCGGTACCTGGAGCACGATGCCCGACTTCGCGCTGATCGGCAGGACCGGCGAATAGGTCGCCTGGCGCTCGGCGCGGAGCGTCGGCAGCATGATGTCCATCACCGCCTGGTAGTTGCGCAGCACCCCGCGCAATGCGTCGTCGAACTTGCCCGACGTGTAGTAATCGGTCGACGACACGAACTCGTAGTCGAACCCGTACCGGTCGAGGAAGTCGCGCAACAGCGCATTGTTGTGCGCGGCGAAGCTATCGTGCGTGCCGAACGGATCGGGCACCTTGGTCAACGGCTTGCCGATATAGCGCGCCAGCATGTCGCCGTTCGGAACGTTACCCGGCACCTTGCGCAGCCCGTCCATGTCGTCGCTGAATGCGATCAGCCGAGTCGGGATGTCGGACAGCGTCTCGAACGCGCGGCGCACCATCGTCGTGCGCAGCACTTCGTTGAACGTGCCGATATGCGGCAGGCCCGACGGACCGTAGCCGGTCTCGAACAGGACATGCCCCTTCGCCGGCGCGCCGTCCGGATAGCGCTTCAACAGCTTGCGCGCTTCTTCGTACGGCCAGGCCTTGGATTCGAAAGCGGCGGAGCGGAGGTCGGTATTCGTCATGACGTCCGAGCCTTTCGCCAAGCGGGGCGCGTTGCGCAAGCTCTGGGTGGCGTTTACCCCGGTTTAAGCCGCTCGCGCTACCCTTTCCGGCCAAACCTCAAGGGGAGCGGCTTCATGGAAGGTTTCGGTCGCAAGGGCGTACCGGCAGGCGCGACGACGCCGCCCGCCCCATCGTTCGGTAACGGCATGCCGCCGCGCAACGTCGCCTCGCCGCCCGTCGCCGACGATCCCTACGCCGCGCAACGCGCCGCTTTCCTGGCGCAGGAACGCTCGAGCGGCGGGTTCGATTTCGCGTCGCGACCGGACTTCGATGACGACGGCGTGAGCTATGGTGGTGCCGCAGTCCGACGGGCAGCGGACAGATCGATCCTGGTCGCGTACGTGCTGTGGATATTCGCTGGCCCCTTGGCGGCGCATCGCTTCTATTGCGGGCGCTATGGTTCGGGCGTGTTCCAGGCGGCGACCGGGCTGCTCGGGTTCGGGTTCCTGTTCACGGAGCCCTATAACATCTCGACCTGGGGGCCGCTGCTCATCGTGCATGGCCTGTGGCGCTTCATCGATCTGTTCCTGATCCCCGGCATGTGCAAGACGCCCAGCGCGCTATGAACCGTCGGTAAAACCAGGGGCAGCGGCGATCGCCGTTGCCAATCTGTTCCACGGCGTTACTTGATGGGGCGTGATCCCCTACCCCGCCCTTCACGCCAGCCATGCCGGCGTCTGGATCGCCGATGCCGAAGGGTCGCGCGCGGTCGGGCGGGGCGAAGCGATCCGGCGAGCGGCCGACACCCCGATGATCGTGCTCAACGCGCCGTTGGTGGGCCAGCGGCTGGGCTATGCCGAACTGTCGGGACTCGATCTGCTGGAGCTGTTCGCGTTCCTGCGCCCCGCGACCTTCCTGCCGCCGACGCCGCGCGGCCTGGCGCGGATGCTGGGGCTGGCGCCGCCCGAGGACGAGGCGGGCATCGCCGCGTTCCTGCGCGACGCGGCGAGCGCGTTGCTCGCCATCCCCGCCGGCGACTGGCCCGAGCGCGAGGGCGCCTGGACCGCGGCGCAGAGCCTGGCGCGCCTACGCTGGCCCTGGGCGCCGTTGCTCGCCGATCGCCTCGCGCGACCGCAAGAAAACGAACGCTGGCTGTTTTCCAAGCTGCCCGAATGGGATGAGGTCGCGCCGCGGCCCGCGCCCAAGTCCGTCACGCTCGACGACGGCGATATCGCCGACCGTCTGGCTTTCCTGACCGGCAGCAACGCCGAGCAACGCATCGGCCAGCGGGCCTTCGCCGAAGCCGCCGCATCCGCCTTCGCGCCACGGATGATGCGCGACAATCCCAACATGCTGCTGGCCGAGGCGGGCACCGGGATCGGCAAGACGCTCGGCTATCTCGCCCCGGCGTCCTTGTGGTCCGAACAAGCCGGCGGCGCGGTGTGGATCTCGACCTTCACCAAGGCGCTGCAACGCCAGCTCAATCACGAAACCGCGCGATTGATCCCCGACGCGGCCGAGCGCCGCCGCCGCGTCGTGACGCGCAAGGGCCGCGAGAATTACCTCTGCCTCCTCAACCTGGAGGACGCGCTGCAGGGCGGGTTCGCCGGCCGCGCCGCCGTCCTCGCGCATCTCGTCGCGCGCTGGGCGGCGTATAGCGCGGACGGCGACATGATCGGCGGCGACTTGCCCGGCTGGCTTCCCACGCTCTTCCGCCGCAACGGGTCGACGGCGTTGACCGATCGGCGCGGCGAGTGCGTCTATGCCGGGTGTCCGCACTATCGCAAATGCTTCATCGAACGCGCCGCCCGCGCCTCCGCGCAGGCCGACATCGTCATCGCCAACCACGCGCTGGTGATGGTCAACGCCGTACGCGGGCGCGAGGCGAACAGCCGCCCGACGCGCTACGTCTTCGACGAAGGGCATCACCTGTTCGAAGCCGCCGACGCGATGTTCGGCGTCGCGCTGACCGGACAGGAATCGATCGAGTTGCGCCGCTGGATCGTCGGCCCCGAAAGCACCGCGCGCGGACGACGACGGGGCCTGGCGGCGCGGCTGTCCGACGTCGCCAGCTATGACGAAGCGGGCGGCGTCGCGATCCAGGACGCGGTCGAGGCGGCGCGCGCGCTGGCCAGCGACGGCTGGCTGCAGCGCGTTGCGGAAGGCGAGCCTTTCGGCGCGGTCGAGAAGCTGCTCAGCGCCGCGCGCGGGATGGTCTATGCCCGCGCGGCGCAGGACGGCGATGCGGGTTATGGCCTGGAGACCGAACTCGCCGAACCGCTTCCCGCGCTGATCGAAGCCGCCGCTGCCGCCGCGCAAGGGTTGGAGGCGCTGCTCCGCCCCCTCATGACGCTCGGCCAGCGGCTCGAGGCGGTGCTGGCGGAAGGCCCCGACTGGCTCGACGGCCAGGCCCGCGCGCGAGTCGAGGGCGCGGTCGCGTCGCTCGCGTGGCGCACCGAAACGGTCGGCGCGTGGATCAGCCTGCTCGCCCGCATCGGCGGCCCGGCCGATCCCGATTTCGTCGATTGGCTCGCGGTCGACCGCATCGAGGGCCGTGAGTTCGACATCGGCCTCCACCGCCGCTGGCTCGACCCGACCCGCCCGCTCGCCGCCACCGTGCTCAAACCCGCGCACGGGGTCCTCGTCACTTCGGCGACGCTCAAGGGCGGCGACCCCGACTGGCAGATCGCCGATGCCCGCGCCGGCGTGCCCCATCTCGACCGCGCCGCCGGGCATTTCGACGTCGCCAGCCCGTTCGATTATGCGAGCCAGTCCGAGGTGCTGATCGTCACCGACGTCAAGCGCGGCGACTTGGCCGCGCTCGCCAACGCCTATGCCCGTCTGATCGCGGCGGCGGGCGGCGGGACGCTCGGGCTGTTCACCGCGATCCGGCGGTTGCGGGGTGTCCACGCCCGGATCGCCGACCGCCTGGCCCGCGACGGGCTCCCCCTGTACGCCCAGCATGTCGATCCGATCGACCCCGGCACCCTGGTCGACATGTTCCGCGACGAGCCGCGCGCCTCGCTGATCGGCACCGATGCCTTGCGCGACGGCGTCGACGTCCCCGGCGAGAGCCTGCGCCAGGTCATCCTGGAGGGCGTCCCCTGGGCGAAGCCGACCGTCCTCCACGCAGCGCGTCGCCTCGCCGGTGGCGGGTCCGCGTTCGACGACCGCCTGGTCCGCGCCAAGCTGGCCCAAGCATTCGGCCGCCTGATCCGCCGCGCCGACGATCGCGGCGCGTTCGTCCTGCTGTCCGCCGCGATGCCCAGCCGCCTGCTCGCCGCCTTCCCGCCCGGCGTGCCCGTCGCGCGCGTCCCGCTCGACGAGGCCGTCGCGCGCGTGCAATCACGTCTTTCTTCCGTCACGCGGGTCGTGCAAGAAACCGGCGCATGAAGACGCTGATCCTCCTCCGCCACGCCAAATCGGGCTGGGACGATCACGGCGCGCGCGACTTCGACCGGCGCCTCAACCCCAAGGGCGAGCGCGCCGCACGAACGATGGGCCAGCACATGCGCGACCGCGGGCTGAGCTGGGACCATGCCATCGCCAGCCCGGCCGCGCGCGTGGTCGAGACGCTGGAACAGGTGTCGGCAGGCTATGGCCGCACGATCGAACCCGAATGGGACCGCCGCGCCTATCTCGCCTCGGCGAGCATGCTGCTCGACCTGATCCACGCCGCGCCGGCCGAGGCCGACACGCTGCTGATGTCCGGCCACAATCCGGGACTCGAGGAACTGGTGCTGATGCTCGTCCCCGACCGCGCCGGCGATGGCTTGCGTGACGAAGTCGAGACGAAATTCCCTACCGCCAGTCTCGCGGTAATGACGTGCGACGGCGAAAACTGGGGTGCGATAATAGCGGGCAAATGTTCGCTGACGGTGTTCACGCGCCCCCGCGATCTCGACCCAGGACTCGGTCCGGACGCCGACTAAACCTTCGGCGCGTTTCGGAGATATTCGGCGCGAGTTGCTCAACTCGCCGCACAATGCGCTCCGATCATCCCCACAGCACTTGAGTCCTCGGGAACGTTAATGCCCGTGAAAGGTAGGCCAGAACACCCGGTCCCTTCCGGGTGTTCGAGTATGGCCGCGCGCCGCTTATCTGATGGCGCCGGCACACCGAGTTCAACCTGCCGTTTCACGGCAAACGGAAAGACCGTCGGAAGACCGCTGTGACCCCCGCAGCCCCGGCGCGTCACTATTGAGAGGAGAACGCGATGCGTTTGATGTCCAGAAGTTCCAAGATCCTGTTCCTGCTCGCCACCGCGACGGCATCGGGCAGCCTGTATGCGCAGGACGCGCAGACCGCCCCGGCGCAACCCCGCGACATCACGATCACCGACACGATCCCCGTGCCCGCCGATCTCGCCGGCATGCCGGCCGGCCCCGTGATCGAAGGCTTCATTTCGGCGCGCAAGGGCAACAAGCTGCAGGTCACCACCGCGGGCGGCAAGACGATCGTCTTCGTGAGCGATGCGACCAGCATCAAGTCGAGCGGCGGCTTCCTGGGCGCCAGCACCAAGAAGCTCGGCCAGGATCAGTTGCTCAACGGCCTGCCGGTCACCGTCAAGACGGTCCAATGGGACAGCAATCTGGTGGCGAGCCAGGTGACGCTCAAGACCAAGGACCTGAAGACCGCGTCGATGATCCGCAACGGCACCGACCAGCGCTTCGACGAACAGACCGCCGCGACCGAAGCGTTGCGCGGCCGCGTCGCCGATATCGACAATTACATCGTCAAGGCGACGACCAACGTGAACTTCGACACCGGCAAGGCCGACCTGTCGCCGCAGGCACGCGCCGATCTCTGCGCGGCGGCCGCGTCGGCGCAGGCGACCAACAATTCGTTGCTCCTGGTTCTCGGTTACACCGATTCGACCGGCAGCGAGGACACCAATCAGGCGCTCAGCGAGAAGCGCGCCGCCAAGGTGGTGAACTATCTGCAGCAGAAGTGCGGCTGGAAGCCGTATCGCATGCTGACCCCGACGGGCATGGCGACCGCCGATCCCGCGGCGGACAATTCGACCCCCGAAGGCAAGGCGCAGAACCGCCGCGTCGCGGTGAACGTGATGGTCAGCAAGGCCGTCGACGGGATGTAAGTGTACGGGGTGGGCCTCGCGCCTGCCCCGCGTTCCGACAATTCGAAAGGGCTTCGGCGGATACGCCGGAGCCCTTTTCTTTTTGCGCGATTGTCGGGTCACGGCCCGCCATCGCAGCCAATCCTTGCAATGTAGGATTTCGCCTGACAGCGTCGTCGGGCTCTTTGATATCGTGACGCTCCCATCTCCGTGCTCCTGCGAAGGCAGGAGTCCAGGATAGTTATGGCTGCACGACCCTGGGTTCCTGCCTTCGCAGGAACGCGGGGGCCCGGTCTGCCTGCACTATCGAATCCGATACCGCGCAGGACTTCCGGGATCGGCCGGACAACGCGGTTAGTGTCAACTTCGTGTCAACTTCGGCCGGCCGATTTCCTATAACCTACTGTTTTCCCGAGAGTTTGTCTTTCAGCCCCGCCAATGCGCCGAACGGCCCGGCCTCTTCCTCGTTGATCACGCCCGCCGCTTTCAGCGCCGCCTCCGCCCCCGGCCCGCGCGGGAAAGGGTCGAGCGCCAGCGCCATCGTTTCCGCGGCGGTCTCGCCCAGATCGATCGCGCCGCCCTCATAGGGGATCACGTCGAGCTCGCCGTTGCCGAGTTCGACTTCCTCCGCGGCGTCCTCGCTCGCCGCGACGAACAGCAAGGCGACCGGCTCGTCAATGCTCTCGGACAGCGGATCGCCAGTCACGCTGCATGCTTGGGTCAGCGTCGCGGTGACACGGCCATCGACCGCGATGCCCGCCGCCTCGCCGCGAATCGTGAACTCCCCCGTCAGCCGGTCGATGCCGATCAGGTCGAGATCGCCTGGCGAGCGCGGCGCGTTCGTCGGCATCCGCCTCGATCGTCACGGTGCGCGGTTCGCCGATCGTGTCGATCCGCTCGGGCCGGGAGAATTCGGGTGCCTTCACGGCAATTCGCCTGCGACCAGCCGGTCGATGGTCACGCCGGCCGCCGCCGCATGCAACGCCAGCAATTCGCGCTCGACATGCGCCACGGCGGCCTCCGCGGGCGCCTCGCCGCGATAGAGGTTGCGGACCAGGGCCGGCTTCAGATCGCCCGCCGCGATCCCGTCGCGATACGCACCCAGCCGCCCGCCGAGCATGCCCATCATCCGCCCGATATGCTTGCCGACCATCAAGTCGCCGATCCCGATCTCGCGCAATTGCGGGTCCATGTCATCGACGAACGCCTCGGCCAGATGCGTCGCCGCCCGCGCACCGGCGGGATCGCTTTCCAGCCGCAACATCACCATCGCCAGCACGGCCGCGATCATGTCGAACCGGCCGTCCATCGTGTCGGGCACCGCACCGTCCAAATACCAATGCGGCATCCGCGCGCGCGCCACTACGGCGGCATACAGCGCCGCGGTCTCTTCGCGCTTCGCCTTAAATCGGTCGAAAAAGCCCATCACTACCCTTGATCTCAGCGGCCTTGTGCCACCGGCATGGTCCGCATATTGAGGCGAACGGCGCGCGATGCAATCGCGGGCGCCTGGTAACGAGCGCGTGCGCGGGAGAATCGAATTGACCAAGGCCGGCCGGATCATGGCCCTCACCGCGACGGTATCGGCGCTGACGCTGACCGGGGCCTGCGTGCCGCTACGCTCGCACCAGGGCTATATCATCGACGCCGACCTGGTGAATTCGGTGCAGCCCGGGGTCGATAATCGCAGCTCGGTGCTCAAGACGCTCGGTAAGCCCAGCTTCGCCAGCCAGTTCAACACCGGCGATTGGTATTACATCGCCCGCGACAGCCGCAACCTCGCCTATCTCAACCCCAAGGCGAAGAGCCAGCTGACGCTGAAGATCAGCTTCACGCAGGGCGGCGTGGTGCAGGATATCACCCGCACCGGCGTCGATCAGGTCGCGTCGATCAAGCCCTATGGCAAGACGACGCCGACGTTGGGCCGCAAGCGCAGCTTCTTCGAGGAATTGTTCGGCAATATCGGCGCGGTCGGTGCGTCGGGCGCCGGCAAAGGCGGCGGTGGCGACGAACCCTGAAAGCCTTGCTCTAACCTGACCGGCGCGTTCGCGGCCGGTTCAGTCCGAGCCGGCTAAACCGCTCTCCATGGTGGCGCATCGTGTTCCGCGTCGCCCAAGGATGGAGAGCCGATCATGCGTAAACTGATCCTGACAGCGCTCGTCGCCGCGACCGTGATGCCGGTTGCCGCCGAAGCGCAATCGCGCGGCGACCTGCGCCGCGACCGACGCGAGATTCGCGACGACCGCCGCGACCTGCGCGAGGACCGCCGCGATTTTCGCGAAGACCGCAACCGTCGCTGGGGAGACAATGACTGGCGCACGTGGCGCAACACCAATCGCAATGTCTATGCACGCGGCAATTGGCGCGCGCCGTTCCGCTACAATGCGTTCCGCGTCGGCGTACGGATCGCACCGACTTATTACGGGTCGAGCTACTGGCTCGCCGATCCGTGGCGCTATCGCCTGCCGCCGGCCGGCTACGGTGAGCGCTGGGTGCGCCACTATGACGACCTGCTGCTCGTCGATACGCGCCGCGGCATCGTGCTCCGCGTGATCAACAACTTCTACTGGTGATCCCCCAGTAGTGGCAGGCGCCCGGGCGATTTCAATGCCCGCCCGGGCGCCTTTGAATTCGTTTGCGCGCCTCACGGCGCGTCGCGGCACCGGCCCGCTCCCCCACCCGACCGCCCAATCAGTTTCAGCTATGGGCGTCGGGTGGGGGAGCGGGCCGGTGCCGCAGCGATTGGGCGGAGGCTCAATCGCCCACAAAGGCTCACCGCATCGTGAAGACGACTTGATCGACCACCTTCCCCGAGAGGTCGAGCAAGGCAAGCCGATGCCGACCCGGACCAGGCAGGATCAGCGGCGCGGTGCTCGCATCTCCCAGGTCCTGCTTATCCAGCAGCAGCCGGTGCGTCATCGCATCGCCCGTTACAGCAACCGCGAGCCGCTGACGGTCGATCGGGATGTCCGGATCGATCGCATAGACGCTTCCCGATACCGGATTGGTGATGCGCGGGCGGCGCGATTCGGGCGGCGCGCTGGCGATCAGCGCCATGCCGGTGCCTTTGAGGAAATACTCCCGCCGCGGCTGTTCGATATTGCCGGTATAGGCGATCGTCCGCTCCTCGATCCCCGCCGGCATCGCAGGCGCGCGGCTCGGCTGGTCGGCGTGGAGCGCGAGCATCACGTCGCGCCACACCGGCGCCGCGCCGCTGGTGCCTGAGACGGCGCGCATCGCATCGCCCTCGACATTCCCCACCCACACGGCGACGGTGTAGCGGTCGGAAAACCCCACGCACCAATTGTCGCGCATCGCCTTCGACGTGCCGGTCTTCACCGCTGCCCAGAACGGCAGGCGCAGCGACGAGTCCAACCCGAACGTGACGGCGCGCGCATTGGGATCGGCCATCATGTTGGCGACGATCCAGGCGGCCTGCGGCGTCGTGATCGCCTTGGGCTCCTTGCGCAGATCGGTCGCGGTCAGCCGCCAGGGCGCCCAGCGCCCGCCATTGGCGAGGCTGCGATACGCATCGGCCTGTTCGAGCAACGTGACCTCGGCCGATCCGAGCGCGAGGCTGTAGCCGTAATAGTCGCCGTCTTCGACAAGGCCCTGATACCCGGTGTCGAACAGCCGGTCGCGAAACGCATCGACCCCGACGAGCAGCAACGTCCGCACCGCCGGCACGTTGAGCGACCCTGCCAGCGCCGAGCGCACCGACACCGGCCCCTTGAAGCCCTTGTCGTAATTCTGCGGCACGTAGAGGCCGGACGCGGTGTCGAGCTGGACGGGCGAATCGTCGAGGATCGACGCGGCGGTCAGATACCCCTTCTCGATCGCCTGGGCGTAGAGGAACGGCTTGAGCGTCGATCCCGCCTGACGATACGCGCTCGCGCCATCGACCGCGGGGGCGGTCGAGTTGCCGCCGATCCCGCCGACATAGGCCAGCACGTCGCCAGTCGCATTGTCGAGCACCACCACCGCGCCGTCCCGCGCGCGGCTGCCGCCAAGCCCCTCCAACTGACGCTTGAGCGCGGCGATGGCGGTGCGTTGGATATCGATGTCGAGCGTCGTGGTGATGCGGAGACCCGGCTTGGTCAGCAGACGTTGCGCGAGATGCGGCGCTAGGCCGGGATCGAGTTGCAGGCTGCGCGCCGGACCGAGCATCGAATAAGCGGCGGATTCGAACGTTGCGCAATTCGCGCCCCGCGCCATCGCGCAGGCTCGTCGCGCGACGGTCGCGGGGCTGGCTTGCGGGTCGGGCAGTAGGGCAATCAGCAACAGCGCGTCATCGCGGCTCAGCGCATCGGGCGTCTTGCCGAACAGGCCCAGCGCCGCCGCACCGATCCCCTGCGCCTCGCCGCGATAGCCCGCGAGGTTGAGATACGCCTCCAGGATCTGCGGCTTGCTCCACGCCCCGTCGATGGCCAGACCGGCGCGGATTTGGCGGATCTTGTCGAGCCAGCCGCGCGCGCCGGGCCTGGCGAGCTCCGGCGCGAGGAACCCCGCGACCTGCATCGACAAAGTCGAGGCGCCCCGCGACGGCTTGCCCTCCAGCCGATTGCGCAGCGCCGCTAGCGTCGCCAGCCAGTCGACCCCGCCATGTGCATAGAAGCGATGGTCCTCGGCCGCGACCAGCGCCTCGGCGACCGGCGGGGCGACCTTGTCGAGGGGGTCCAGCCCAGCCGCCGCCGCGCGAAATCGACCCGCGACGAATCGGTCAGCACGCCGTTGCGGTCGTACAGCCACGCCTCGGACGGCTGCCACGCGGCGCGCACCGACGCGTAATCGGGCATCGGCGGCGGCATCGTCAGGAAATTGAGCGTCAGCACCGCGACCAACAGGGCACAGAGGCCCGTCCACAGCCAATGTCGCCGCGTTCGTGGACGATGGTCGAGCAACCAGCCGCCCGCCCGCGCGACCACCGCATCGACCCGCGCCTCGACTCGCCGCGCCCAAGCCAAGGCGGCTCGGAACATAGCGGCGACCCGCTCCATCACCGTGCCCCGGCGAAGGCCGGGGTCCAGTCGCGACGAAAGTCCGATTGAGCGATACGCATTGTTACTGAACTCATGGTAACTGGACCCCGGCCTTCGCCGGGGAACGGCTATGACGTGCGATATCCCTCACTTGTCCCGGATCGTGAATGCCGCGTTGGGCAACTGGGCGTTGATCGAGGGCGAATACATGGCCTCGACCCGGCTCGACGGCAGGTTGTACGTCCCCGGCGCGTTCAGCCGCATGACATAGGCGATCGTGAAGCTGCCGCGCGGCACCCAGCCGAAATAGCCGCGCCACGAATCGTTGCGGCGTTCGATCCAGCTCGGCTGCACGCCGACCTGGACGTCCCACAACTTGCCGTCGGCGTCGGTCGCCTGGAAGTTGGTGCCGCCGCCGCCATTCTCTTGGGCGCCCAGCATCTGCGACTGGTTGGCGAAATTGCCGACGATCGTCGCGCCCGCCGGGATCGGATCGTTGACCACCACCCAGTTGCGTTCGGCGGTCGCCTCGACCGTGATCGTCACGCGCGCGACGTCGCCGCGAGTCCATTGTCCCTTCACCCGCTGGCTGACCGGCTCGACCTTCTTCGCCATGCGATAGCCGAAGAACGCCGCCTGCTTCAGCGGCACCGCCGCCGAGACTTGCACCGTCGCCCAGGGCGCGGCACCACTACCCTGATTCATGGCGAGCATCGTCGGCCCCGACGGCAGCGGGAAGCTGGCCTGACGCTGGTCGTTCGCTAGCGGCCACGCCTTGCTGATCGTCTGGCCACCGAGCGACATCGTCGTCGTCCCGGTGATCGCGCTCGCCGGATAGAGCGTGCCGAACTTTTTCGCCGCGATCGTGCCCCAGGCGTTGGCAGTGGTCGTGTCCCAGCGCCCGCGGACCTGACGGAACGACACGCCGACCATCATCTTGGCCGATTCATCGTTCCAGCCGGGTCGGCCGAGCGTCGCGATGACCGCCTTGATCGACCCTTCGTCGGCCGACGACATCAGCCACCAGGGCGACTTGTCCTGATCCGACAGATCGAGCCGCGTGCCCTCGTAAACGAGCCGCGTCCGCAGCACCGCCTCAACCTTCGCCTTCAGCGCATTGGCGTTGGCCAGCCCCGGCACCTTGTCGAGCGCGACGAGATAATCGGCGAGGTTCGAGGTCGGCATTTCCATCGGCGTCATGCTGATCTGGCCGAGCATCGCCGGCGTCGCCGCCCCAGCCCGCGCGATCGCATTGAACGCCGCCAGCCGCATCAAGCGCACGTCGCCATAATCCTCGTGCCGCAGACGCCCGTCGAGCACCGCCTTCAGCCCTTCGACCATCTTGGTCTTGGCGGCTTCGGGGATCGGCAGCCCGGCATCCGCCGTGACCGACAGGACGTACGCCGTCAGCGCCTCCGACCCGTTCATCTTCGAATCGGGCCAGTAGCGCAGCAGGCCGTCATTGGCCTGATAGGTCGGCAGGTCGCCGACCAGCGATTGCCACATCCCCATATCGCCCAGCGCGATCGCGCGGCTCAGCCGCTGTTCGAAACAGTCGTAAGGGTAGAGCATCATGAAGCGCCGCACCCCGACCAGCGGCGGCGCAAGCGTGTCTGTCAGTTGGACGTCCACCACGCCGCGACCCGGAATCGCACCCGCCGGCGGTGCGACCTGGATCTGGCCGTTATTGGCCCCGACGCGCGTCAGCGTCGCCGCCCATACGTCGGCCGGATAGGTGTCGATCACCTGTTGCGTCGTGGTCAATTTATCGACCGCCTTGCCGTCGGCCGACTTCGCGCTGACGGTCCATTTGAGCTGGCCCGACGCCATCGGCGCGGTCAGGTTCCACGCGATCGGCGCGGCGCCGCCCGCCGGGATCGTGACGGTCAGCGGTTTGCCGTCGGCAATGCGCGGCTCGAGCTCGACATTGGCCGTCACCGTCATCGGCTTGTCGGAGCCGTTGCGCAGCGTGAAGCCCGCCGCGAACTGATCGCCGGTCCGCACGAGTTGCGGGATGCCGGCATAGACGCTCAGGTCCTGCGCGGTCCTGATATCGGCGCTACCGGTGCCGAACAGTTGCGCGCCGTCGGTCGCGATCGCGACGAGCTTGAAGCTCGACAGCGCGTCGTTGAGCGGCACGCGGACGGCGGCATGGCCGTTGCCGTCGAGCGGCACCTTGCCCTGCCACAGCAGTACCGGCTGGAAATTCTCGCGGTTGAGGCCCGACAGGTCACCGCCACCGCCGCCACCCGCCTCGACCGCCTTCTTGCCGTAATGGCGCTTGCCGACGACCTGCGTCTGCGCGGTCGAGGTGACGACCGACAACGGCCGATCGCCCATCATCGCGGTCAGCACGTCCCAGCTGTCGTTCGGCGCGAGTTGCAGCAATGCCTGATCGACCGCGACGAAGGTCACGTCGGCGGTCTTGGCGGGCTTGCCGTCGGGCGTCTTGACCGTGATGTCGGCCATCGCGGTGTCGCGCGCCGCGTAGCGTTGTTTGTCGGCCTTGACCGCGACCGCGAGCTGATGCCCTTCCCAGCCGACCTTCACCTTGGCGATACCCAGGCGGTAGCTTGGCTTGGCGAGATCGACCAACGCGGTCGGCTCCTTCGCCTCCTCGGGCGCCTTCACCAGCCCCAGCGAGCGGCCGATGCTTTGCAGCCAGCTCATCCCGCCGGCCTTGGCTCGCCCGCGCACCGCCATGACCGAGACGTAGACGTCGGGCGCGTAACTTGCCGGCATCTTGACCTCGACCACCGGGTTTGACCCCGACAGCTTGGCGACGAAGCTCGACAGCACGCCCTCGCGCTCGACCGTCACCAGCGCTTCGGCCTCGCGGAACGGCATGCGCACCTGGAACCGCGCGGTCTCGCCGGCCTTGTACGAGTTCTTCTCCGGCACGACGTCCATGCGGTCGCCATTGTCGCCGCCGAACCACCAGTCGTCGTCACCCGCCAGCCAGACCGATCGCACCGCGCGGCTGACGTTGCCGTTCGCGTCGGTGGTCGTCGCGACGATATAGACTTCGCCCGACACGCCGGGATTGATGCTGCACTTGGCGAGGCCGAGTTCGTCGGTCGTCGCCGAGCACGTCCCCGGAATCCGCGCGGTCTTCATCTGATTGTCGTAAGCGTAGAACCCGCCGATCAACCGCCGCCGCGCGGTCAGCACCTGGCGGCTGTACAGCGCGACCTGGACGTTCTGGCCCTTCTTCGGCTTGCCGTCGGTATCGAGCGCGACGAAGTTCAGGCGCAGGTCGTCCTGCTTCATCAGCCAGCCGTCGGTCTTGACGCCCAACTGCACGGCCGAGGGAAATATCGGGATACGCTTCGACGCGGTCAGCACTTCGCCGTTGGCGTCCTGATAATCCATTTCGACCAACATGTCGGTCGGGCTGTCGAGCGTCGGGATATCGACCGAAGTCTGTGCCGTGCCATCCGCGCGCAACGTAGAGGGTAGCGTTTGGGTCGGGGGCAGCGGCGTCGTTTCCTCCTCGCCGTCGCCGTTGAGCGGCTTGGTCCCTTCCTTCACCTCGGTCCCGCCGAACGTGTAGCTGTCATAGCCGTCGGGCGTCGCCGATCGGCCGAAATAGCCGACACGCATTTCGACCGGCAGGTTCGACGCGCCACCGCCCGAAAGATACCCGACGAACAGATCGAGCGGCAGCGTCTTCGGGCGCACCGCGGCTTCCTTCGGCCCGGTCACCGTCGCGCGCATCGTCGGCAGCTTGTATTCGTCGACCTTGAACGACTGGTTGGTGTAGGTCGTACTGCCGTCGTCACCGATGACCTGAATGTCGTAGTCGCCCATCGGCGCACCCTTCGGCGCGACCCATTCGGTCTCGCCGATGCCGTTGGCGTCGATCGTCAGCGGCAAGTCGAAGGTCGTATCGGACCCGCGATGCGACAGGCGCAACTTGCCGGTGAAGCCTGCGCCGACCGAGAAGCCCGCGCCCATCGGCTGGCGTACGATATGCTTCATGTGGATCGTCTCGCCCTGGCGGACGAGCGCGCGGTCGAACACGGTGTGGAACACCTCGCCGGCCTTCGAATAACCGTAGGGCAGGTCGAAATCGTACGGCCGGATGCCCTCGCCCCAGGCGCTGAGCGTGAAGCTATAATCGTCGCCGGCGCGGGCCGAGATCATCAGCGGGTGATCGCTCGACCCTTCGTAGCAGCCGCCGCCATAGGCGGCCGGTTCGGGCAACCCTTCCGGAATGAACACCGCGCCCGATTTGTCGGTCTTGCCGTTGGCAAGTATCTCGCCGGTGCAGCTGTCGGTAACGGTGACCGCGGCGCTGGAGACCGGCTGGCCGCTGTCGAGGTTAGTGACCCAGACGAGGCTGCGTTCGCGGCCCCATTTGAAGTGCACCGCCATGTTGGTGACGAGCGCGGCGGTCGCGACGTAGCGCGGCGCCTTGCGACCGAGCAACGCCTGACCTAGTACCGGGCTCGCCAGTTCGACGACGTAGAAGCCGGGCTTGGTCAGCGGGATGCCGACGACCTCGAAATCCTTGCCCTTGCCCGGCAGGTCGATCTTCATCGGCGATCCGGCATTCTCGCCGGTCAGGATCGGTTTCGACCCGGTATTCTGGATATGGCCGGTGACGTTGCCGTCCTTGTCGGTGATGTCGTCGACGTCGTAATCGTCGGCACTGTCGACCGTGCGCAGCCATTCGGCGATCTGGCCGTCGGTGCCTTCGATCCGCATCGACTTGCCGCCGATCGCGAGGTTCTGGCCCTGCAGCGACGGTTCGACGTTGCGCACCGTCACCGGCAACACGCCGCCTTCCTTCATTTCCAGGATGCCGAAGGAGGCGGCGAACTTCACCAAAGGCGGCGCGGCGTCGATCCGGATATCGAGCGGGAAGCGTTCGGCGTTGGTCAGCACGCGGCCGCTTTCGTCCTTCACCTCGGCCGGGATCGTGACCTTGGCGGTCGTCGAATAGGGCATCGGCGCGGCGAACGTGATGTCGCTGATCGTCGCCGACTTCATCTCGTCCTTTTCGAACACCGGCTTGATGACGGTGCCGTCGGCGGTGGTGATGCGGACTTGCTGCGCGAGGCTCATCGCGATCGGCGCGGTGAAGCGCAGATACGCCTTCTCGACCGGATTGCAGCCGGCCTGCGCGTTGGTGCGGCTGCATTCGAACTTCACCGCGAACGGCTTGCGAACCGTATAGTCGAAGCGCTGGTCGGTGCCGGCGGGCTTGCCGCTCGCGCTGACGATGTTGCCCGACCAGACGAGCGCCATGTCATGCCCCGGCGGTAGCGGGCGGCGGCACTTGAGCGCGGTGACGCTTTCCAGCATCTTCTGCCGGTCGGTCATGCTCGCCGGCAATTTGGTCGGCATGCCGCCATTGTCGAGGAAGCTCGTCACCTCGTAATTGCTCTCGGTCCCCATTTCGCCGAGAATCTTGGCGGCGGTGTCGGGCGCGAGCACGTCGACCGGGATTTTCTCGCCCAGCCCCTCGACCGAGCAATAGGCGTTGGCGGCGACCGACTGCGCGGTCGCGGGCAGGTTCGCGGCGACCAGGAAGACCTGATCCTCCTCGATCTCGTCGCTATTCTCGCCCGGCAGGATTGCGCGGACCATCGGCCCGCCGGAATCGACGGTGAAGACCTGGCTTTCCATCAGCGCATAGCCGGACACGCTCTTGACGCCCGCCTTGGTGGTGAAAGTGCACTTGGTGCCGCCCGGCAGGCCCTTCTCGAATTCGTAGACGAACGTCTGCTGATCGGCCCACCGACCCGTGCCGGTGACAGGGCACTCGACGTCAAAGGGTGACGCCGCGCGTGGGTCGCCCAACGCGACCATCGGCTGGTCGAAGCGCACCGTGAAGCGCTCGATCGATCCGTCGCCGACGCCCGGCGTGGCGACGACGACGTGCGGGGAATTGTCTCCGAATGCGGCGATCGGCGCGAACGCCAGGGCCAGCAACGCGATACGGGCCGCGAGCTTCATTCCATCCCCCTTCAGACGACTTCGGCGAGTAAAGGCACGCTATCGCAAGTAGAGGCGAAGTCCAGCAGGATTCCGGGACAAAACGCGCGCTTGATCGAAGTCAATGATCGGGCCAAGCTAAGCTATTGGCGAATCGGGGGATCGCTATTGGGGGGTATCATCGCGGTCGTCGACGCGATTGCGCGCGAGACCGTTATTCTGGCCTGTATCGGCTTCCTGATCGGGGGGATCGACGATGTCGCCCTCGACGCGGTCTATTGGCTTGCCCGTTTGACGCGGCGCCGGTCCGATCTGCGCATCCTCGACTTGCCGGATCGACGAAGCGGCCGGATCGCTATCTTCGTGCCGGCCTGGGATGAGTCCGCGGTCATCGGGCGTATGCTGCGAACGACATTAGCGCGGTTCGGGGACGACGAATTCCGGCTCTATGTCGGCGTCTATCCCAACGATCGCGCGACGATCGACGCCGTCGCGGTGGTTGCGGAGACCGACGCACGCATACGACTGATCGTCAACGCGCGTCAGGGTCCGACGACCAAGGCCGACTGCCTCAACCAGCTGTGGGAAGCGCTATCGCGCGAGGAGCTTGCCGAAGGCTGGTCCGCACAGGCGGTGGCCTTTCACGACGCGGAGGATGTCGTCCACCGCGACGAACTGCACGTATATCGTAGCCTGCTCGGCGATTATCAGGTCATCCAGCTGCCAGTCCTGCCGCTGGTCGATCGCGGCTCGCCGTTGGTCGCCGGGCATTACATCGACGAGTTCGCGGAAGCGCACGGATTACGCATGGTTGCGCGCGACTGGCTCGGCGCGCCGATGCCGCTTGCGGGTGTCGGCTGCGCTATCGAGAGGGCATTGCTCGATCGCGTCGCGACCGCGCGCGGCGGGCTGCCGTTCGACGCCGACAGTCTCACCGAGGACTACGAACTCGGCCTGCGCACCGCGATGCTGGGCGGGCGGCAGATCTTCGCGCGAGTCCGCGATGCCGACGGCCGCTTGATCGCAGTCGCCGAATATTTCCCCCAACAGCGTACGCGAAGCGGTCGCGCAGAAGGCGCGGTGGATGATCGGCATCGCGCTCGACGGATGGGACCGGCTCGGCTGGGGACGCGCGAGCGATTGGCGCGATCACTGGATGCGAATGCGCGATCGTAGAGCGCCATTGTCGGTGTTCGTCTTGTTCGTCGCCTATCTCGCGCTGATGGCATGGGGCGCCTCGCTCGCGATGCATTGGCTGGCCGGCGACCAAGCCCCGCAGCCGAGCGATGCGATGATGCAGTTGCTGACGATCAACGCCGCGATACTGGCGTGGCGGCTGGTCATGCGCGCGTGGTTCACCGGCCGCGCTTATGGCTGGTGGCAAGCCTTCCTGTCGGTGCCGCGCATGCTTGTGGGCAATTTCATCGCGCTGATGGCGGCGCGAAAGGCGATGGCGAGCTACGTCGTCGCGCTGCGTGGGCGGCGGCCGCAATGGGACAAGACGCGTCACCGTTTCCCGGCCGAGGTCGAGCCATGAGCGGCCGCCCGATCCGCTTCCTGGGCATCGCGACGATGGGGTGGGTCGCCGCGCGCGCGTTCATGCTGTGGCCGACAGCGGGTCCAGCGGCGATACCACGCGCGCTCGCGCCGGCCGTCCTGGCCGACAGCGCGCCGCCAACCGCAATCGTTGCTCCCGCTCCGGCGCCGATTGCCTCGGTCGGGGTGCCGCAAGCTTTGGCCGGGTACGTTGCCCTCCTCCCTCCGGCGCCCAACCGCGCGAACACTCCTGCCGCGTCAGCACTAAACCCGGTGGCCGTCGTTCCGATCGGCTCGCCAGAAACCGCTCCAGTACCTGCTCCACCACAAACGCTGTTGGCTCCTCCGTCCGCCACCGCCCCGGCACCGGCCTCGAATGCCAGCCGTTGGTCGGCCAGCGCGTGGGTCGTGCTGCGCGATGGCCTGGGCATCGCGCCGGGGTTGGGCGGCGGACAATTGGGTGGTAGCCAGGCCGGGCTGCGCGTCGCCTACGCGATCGGAGACGCACGGCGGGTCGCGATCGTCGGACGCGTCGCCACTCCGCTGAAAGGGTCGGGCCGCGAAGGCGCCCTCGGCGTCGAATGGCGGCCGACCCCGCTGCCCGTTCGCCTAGTCGCGGAATATCGCGTTGCCCTGGATAGCGGTGCTAGCGGCCCCGCGGCCGGTATAATCGCCGGCACCGGACCAGCGCCGCTTGCCTTTGGATTCGACCTCGAAACCTATGGCCAAGCCGGCGTCATCCGCCGCCGTCGTACCGAACCTTATGCGGAGGGGGCCGCGCGGCTATCGCGTCGCGTGGTCAGTATCGCCGGCGCAAAAGTCGATCTGGGGCTCGGTGGGTGGGGCGGTGCGCAACGCGGCGTGCAGCGGCTCGATGTCGGACCGTCGCTCGGCGTCCGCATTCCCATCGCCGGCAAAGCGATCCGGATGTCGCTCGACTGCGGTATTATGTAGCAAGTGCACCAATGGTTAGATGGTTATCCCTTTGCGGGCTGGCCATCGCCATCGTTTGCGGTGCTTTCGCTATCTCGTTCCGCCCGCAGATAGCTGGCGACGTGAACGCCTTTCGTGAGTTCGGACCATTCAGTTTCAGTCCAATGATCGAGCGTTCCCGCGAAGGTCGCTCGGACTTTGTGCAACCGCTCGAAAACGTCCGCGTAAGCCACGGTGACCCTCACCACGATGCCGGTCCATTCGCGGGCCTCAACGCGGTTGAAATAGCAATACGCCATGTCGTCAGTGGATTGGGCGGCAATCTGGTGTTCTTGCTCAGGCAAGACGCGCAGTTCATTTCCATCGGGATCGACTATGTCGAGCATAACCTGTGCGGAAAGCGCTGGCGATTGCCCGCTGTTTTGGACTTCCGCGCTGAACACGAGCCCCCGTTTACTGCGCTCGCCCTTCAGCGAGATGACCGAGAGATAGGCTCTCGTTTGAGCCTCACCGATCAGCCGAGCGGCTTCGACCGCCAACTCGGCGGCGTCCGCCCCCCGCTTGGTTTCCTTCCAAGCTTGGCGGGCATACCAAGCGGCGAACCCGGCCGCGAGCAGCGTAAACCCGCCGATTACAAGCCCGGTGACTCCAGCCCAAAAACTATCGCGGGCAGCATCCGCAGCTTTCCATTGGGCGCAAAGATCGGAATGACGATCCTCTTTGTCGGGATCGCAGCCGGGGTCTGGTTGTGGGGATTTATTGGCCTCCTTGATCGCCGCCGCAATCTTATCGAGGCCGCTCTGTGCTTCGCGGCTGGCGCTGGCGTTGTCGCTCTGTGGCTGGCGATCCTTACCGGGCGCGGCGGCTAGGATCAGCCATCCGAAAGCCGCAAGGATGATGCACCGATAGCCTCTAGGCATTGGACCAGGAACACCGCTGTAAATTTTCCCCGCGCCAGCTTGTTCCTGATATTCGGCTCAGAGTCCACGACGCCGATTGCGGCAAGCTTTTCAACAAGCTGGCCATAGGTGACGTTGCGCTTCTTGAGTTCCGCCTTGAGCAGCCCCTTAACTTGCGCTTCCCACTTCGTATCGGTCATTTGCCACTCCGTTCGTCGCAAATGCACTCATATACGATACATATGCCCTTGCCAACAGTGCGGTAATGCCACTATATACGATGCATACGCAACGGATATAGTTACATGCAACACTTCCTCCTCTCTGCCGCCGCCCGCACCCTCAGTATCAAGGCTGTTTTCAAGATGGGCGAGGACGCGGCCTATCAGGCGTTCTGCGAGCTGCGTTGGCCGGAAACGGACGGCGAAGCTGTTTGCCCCAAGTGCGGTTGCTGCGAGACGTACAACATCACGTCGCGCCGTCGCTTCAAGTGCGTCGGTTGCCATGCGCAGTTCAGCGTCACCAGCGGCACGATCTTCGCCAGCCGCAAGCTGTCGTTCACCGATCTGCTCGCGGCTATCGTAATTTTCGTGAACGGCGCGAAGGGCGTTTCGGCGTTGCAAGTCAGCCGCGATCTGGACGTCCAGTATAAGACTGCGTTCGTCCTGTCGCACAAGCTACGCGAAGCCATGGCGCTGGAAGATGCCGGTCAGAAGCTTGGCGGCGTGGTCGAGGTCGATGGCGCGTACTTTGGCGGCTACGTGAAGCCCGCGAACGTCAAGACCGACCGCCGGGATCGCCGCTTCAAGATGCACCAGTCGGGCAAGCGCCAGTCGCTGGTCGTCATCCGCGAGCGTGGCGGCGATATGCTGACGTTCGTCGGCAAGAGCGAAGGCGAGGGCGTCGCCCATGTCGCCCGCGTTGTCGAGGCCGGGTCGGTCGTTCATGCCGACGAGGCTTCGCATTGGGACGCGCTGCACGGTCGTTACGAGACGTTCCGCATCAACCACAGCGAAGCCTATTCGCTCGACGGCGCTTGCACCAATCAGGCGGAGAGCTTTTTCAGCCGTCTGCGTCGTGCGGAAGTCGGCACGCACCATCATATCGCGGGGCCGTATCTCTACGCCTATGCGGGCGAAATGGCTTGGCGCGAGGACAACCGGCGCGTCGCCAATGGCGATCAAGCCGCGATGGTCGTCCGGTCGGCCATGGTGTCGCCTGTGTCGCGCAAGTGGGCGGGTTACTGGCAGCGGGCAGATTGACAAACCACCGGTATTCTGATACCCGTCAGAATCCCGGTGGAGTTATGTCATGACTTACCTAAATCGCGTTGCGTCGGCTCTTTGCCTTCTCGGGCTTTGGTCGCCGAATTGGCTCCCGCGATCTACTCGTGCGCTACAATCAGACGCCAGCGAATAGCGCCCTGCGCGACGGTATGCTGGTGGTGGTTCTGCGGGGGCATTGTGTGTCCTTGCGTTGACACGATTTCCCGGCCGCAGCCCTCACAGCGATAAATACCAGAATACGGCACCGTACTAGCCGGATGCGTGATCTGGTCGAACGCCGCGTGGTTGATCTGTTTAACGAATTGGGGGTACTTAAAGGTAGCCATCTTTTTGGCCTCCATAGGGATTGACCCCTGCGGACAGCCATGCGATTCTCGGGTTTCCAATGCGAGGTCTTGTGGCGTGCCGCAGGGGCTTGGAAGGGTCAGCTTCGCGCTGGCCCTTTTCGTTTGTGCCAGCCATCTTGCTGGATCAGCGCCTCGCTGGATTTCTCTGGTTGAGTTGCACAATCTCCTCGCGCGCACGACTCGCGCGAGGCTCACTTACGCTGGCAGCACTCCCAACGCAACTCTTTCGTAATTCTTTTTCCACAGAATGCATTTCCGGGTGGACTCCGAATTGACAATTGTCATCGTTTGTGATGTATGGCCATCGGGAGATATCTAATGGCTGACTTGCTGCAACAAGCAATCGAGCGCCGGAACGCCTTGCGGCGGGAACTCGAAGCTCTCGATCGTTTCATCGCTGACTATGGCCCGGCGGTTCGGGCTGAAAAGCAGCTTGACCTGCCTACCAACGCTGATCTTTTCGATATGGCGGCGGACAAGCCATCGCGGTCCGAGCGGGCCGCCACTGTAGCGCGCATGATGGACGACGCTGAACAGATCATTTTAGCGACGGGACGACCCATGACGCGTAGCCAATTGCTTGCGCGCCTGACCGATGGTGGTCATCGGATCGACGGGGGCGATCAAAGTAAAGTTCTAGGGACCAACATCTGGCGGTCACGTCGTTTCCACAACATTCTCGGCGCGGGTTACTGGCCAAAAAGCGCGCCGATACCGGAAGCATTCAAGCGATTTACCATCCGAGATAGCATGTTGAGTGCCTGAGCCGGTTCTGTTCTTAACTCGTTAACGTGGCGAGCCGCCACTCCAACTCCCCGCCATTCCCATACCATTCGCCTCAGTAACCGCGACGTTCCCTCTCGCGGCGGGCGACGTTCTTATGGCTCATGTAGCGTAAACGGGCGCCCAGTGCGGCCAGGGCAACGACCATTAGAGCGATAAGCGTATAAGCGATAATCAAACGATCAGGCATCTTGTTACTCCGACGGTCAGATACTCAACCGCCATTCAAGCTCCCCGCCGTTTCCATGCCGTGCGCCCATTACGCGCCCCTGTCGCCTCATTTTTTGCAGCCCGTCGCCACAGCGCTTGCGTAGGTTGGTGAGCAACGCACGGTCGCGCTGATCTAGCCCGCGCTCACGTATCAGCGCTGTCGCCGCGCCCAGCGTCGTTACAGAGCCTTCCGAGCGTATCAGATCGAGCAGGAAGCGGTGCAGTCCGTCGATACCTTCACCGCGCCGCTTGTGTTCCGTCGCCAGCTTCACGGTCGGATCGAACACCCTTAGCGCGGCCTCTATCGCGTCTAGCGCGGACTGCTTTGCCAGCAGCGCCGAACGGGCTTCGCCTATGTCGCCGAGCAATTCCTGGTGCTTGCGCAGCAGCCCTGCGACCGTCTGTTGGTATCCATTGGCGGTTATCGCGGAGTAACTATCGCCGGATTCCTGCCCGTGTTTCATACGATGACACTACGTAACGCGGGCGATTACATCTATACGGGTCGTGGTGCATTTGCTACATAATGCCGCTCGACTGGCGTCAGCGCGTCGCCGGTAAGGCGCGGCCGGGATCGGGTCCCGTTCTGGTGATCGGCGGCGACTTCTAAGATCGCACCGTCGCGGTGCCGCGCAATTGCTGGCCATTGCCCAGATCGCCGCCCGAACAATTGAGCAGTTTGTCGATGCAATTGGCGATCCATTTCGCCTCGGTCGCCGGATCCCACGCACTGAAGAAATCGGCGTGGTATGTGCCGCCCGGCTCTGCGCCCATCATCGCATCCGACGACAACACCCATTTCGACGCATCCGCCGTGACCGTCCAGAACGCCGTCTGCGTATATTGCGGCATCACCTTGGGATGCTTGCGATCGCACTTAAGCTGGCCGCGATCGTTATATTTGGCGTAGGCGACGTGATCGCGGTGATTGGCGCTGTCGAGACGTTCGCCGTCCCAGCAATCGGGCGCTTCGATCCGCACTTCCAGCCGCATGCCGACAGCGCAGCCGCGGAGCGCCGCCTTCATCGTCTGCGACCGCTCATTGATGACGACGTCGCCCTTTTGCGTTGTGCATTGCCAGAAGGTGGAGCCGGTCGCCGGCTTGCCCGTCAGCATGTCGTAGCCGAAGATGAACTTGAGCCCTGGCGGAATGGCGACACACTCGTCGCCCTGAATCTTGCACAAGGGGGACGATGCGGGATAGCGCTTATAGTAGATCCCGAAGGTCGGGTTGACCACGCGGCCGTCGCCGTCGAGCATCGCCGGCTGCCAATAGGCAGACCGGTTGAGCTTCGACATGCACGTGCTGTCGCCCGTCGCGCGCAAGCTGGCATAGGTCGAGCCGGCATTGACCTTCGTGTTGCCGAAGAACGTATGGAGGTGCGATTTGCCGGGCTGGCCGTACCAGACGATCGGATCGTCGGACTTGGATATCCCCGCGGCGCACGCGAAGCGGAAAGCGCCGACATTGTCGGGCGCGGCGGACACGGGGATCGCTCCGTTACCCCAAGACGGCACCAGTTCGGCCGTCGTGTTGAAGTTCGACGCGATCGGCGCGACGATCGCGGCCGGATCGGCCTGCGGCGCTATTCCGACAACTTCCTGCTCGCGCGCAGGCTGGCCCGCCACGGCTGCGGTCGCCTTGGGCTTGGACGGACAGCCGGACTGCGTCTTGTCATTCGCACAGTTCGGGATCGCGCGTGCGCCGAGCCCAAGCTCGGCATAGCCAGCCAGCATCACGATCGCGGCCACGACGGCAAAGACCCAGCGGAGTTTCATCTACAGTTCCCGACGCTTGCGAAATCCATAGCCTTTCGCGGCCGACTTCCGAAGCGGAATCGAAGCATAATATCCGTCCCGGATTGGGTCCGGTGACCGTCATCAGGCGCGATTTCTTGCCCCGCATCCTTCCGCAAACCGGCTTCAGGCGATAAGCGCGGAGCGTGGATCTGTACCTCCCCATCGCTAACCTGTCGGTCAACGCGCTCGTCATCGTCGGACTGGGCGTGTTCGTCGGGTTGCTGTCGGGGATGTTCGGGGTCGGCGGCGGGTTCCTGACGACGCCGTTGCTGATCATCTACGGGATCCCGCCCACCGTGGCGGCCGCATCGTCGGCGAGCCAGGTGACCGGGGCCAGCGTATCCGGCGTGTTCGCGCACCTGCAGCGACGCGGGGTCGATTTCCAGATGGGCGGGATCATGGTCGCGGGTGGATTTTGCGGGTCGGCGTTCGGCGCGTGGATCTTCAAGGCGCTGCAGGCGAGTGGGCAACTCGATACCGTGATCGCGGTCGTCTATGTCGTGATGCTCGGGTCGATCGGCTGGATGATGGCGCGCGAATCGATCCAGTTCATCCGTGCCACGCGCGCCGGGGCGACCCCGCGCGCCGCCAAGCGCCGGCATCACCCGCTGGTCGCGTCGCTGCCGTTCCGGATGCGTTTCTACCGCTCGGGCCTCTACATCTCGCCGCTCGCGCCGTTGCTGCTCGGGTTCGGGGTCGGCATCCTGACGATCCTGCTCGGCGTCGGCGGCGGATTCATCCTCGTCCCCGCGATGATCTACTTGCTCGGCATGGCCACGCAGGTCGTGGTCGGGACCAGCCTGTTCCAGACGCTGTTCGTCACGGCCTGGGCGACGATGGTGCACGCGACGACCACCAAGGCGGTCGACATCGTGCTCGCGGCGTTGCTGCTGGTCGGGTCGGTCACCGGCGCGCAACTCGGCGCGCGGTTCGCGACCAAGGTGAAGCCCGAATATCTCCGCCTGGCGCTCGCGACGATCGTGCTGCTGGTCGGCTTGCGCATCCTGATCGGGCTGACGTGGCGGCCCGACGAAATCTTCACGGTCGAACTGTCGTGAGGGCGACGGCGCTCCTCCTGCTCGCGCCTCTGATGATGGGTCAGGCCAAGCCAGCGCCCAAGCCCGTCCTGGTTCCCGACGTCTCGCAGCGGCAGATCGAGATCGCCTATTCGTTCACCGGTGCCGAACTGCTGCTGTTCGGGGCGATCCTTTACCCCGGCGGTCGCCTGCCCGACGACGACAAGCCGACCGACATCGTCGTCGTGGTCAAGGGGCCGACCCAGTCGATCCTGGTGCGCGAGAAGGAACAGGTCGCCGGCATATGGGTCAACGCGGCGCGGCTCCGCTATCGCTCGGCGCCCAGCTTCTACGGCATGGTGTCGTCGCGGCCGATCGACCAGCTCGTCGACGAGCGGACGCGGGCGATTTACGAACTCGGGCTGCGCAGCCTCCAGCTGTCGCCCGCGTCCAACGCGCCGTCCGACGAACAGGATCGCTTCGCCCGCGGGCTGTCGGATCTCAAGGCGCGGACCGGGCTCTATTACCAGAAGCCCAACGCGGTCGAGATCACCGACGGCGTGCTCTACCGCGCGCGGGTCGATATTCCGGCGCGTGTGCCGGTCGGGCGGTTCACCGCGGAAACCTTCCTGATCCGCGACGGACACGTCCTCGCCGTCGCGACCAAGGAGATCGAGATCCGCAAGTCGGGGTTCGAACGCTTCGTCGCGCGGTCGGCGCAGCGCTGGTCGATCACCTATGGCCTGGTCACCGTCGCGCTGTCGGTGCTGTTCGGCTGGGCGGCCGGCTATATCGCGCGGCGGTTCTGACCTCCCGCCAAGGTTAATCACCTATTCTTTACCCCTGCCGACGTAAGACGTGGCCGAATGAGCAGGGGATTCTCGATGAGTGAAATGCTGGGCAGCGGCGCGTTCGCCAATGCGACACCCGTGGAGACCGCGGTGCCCGGAACGCCGGTCGGCATGCGCATGATCGGCGCGCTGATCGATATCGCCGGGTCGGGCGGTACCGTCCTGCTCGATCGCGACGTGCTCGAAACCTATGCCGGCGACCCCGATCCGGTGCTCGCGGGGGCAGGCTCGGTCGGCGCGCAGGTCAAGATCCGCGTCGGCGCGACCTGGATGATCGCCAATATCCGCTCGCTCAAGCTGGCCGAGGCCGGCGTACTCGCGCAGATCGACTTCCTGGGCGAAGGCGATGAGGAACGCCTGACCGGCAAGCTCTACAATTTCCGCCGCGGCGTGACGCGCTACCCAACGCCCGGCGCCGACGCCTTCCCGGTCTCGACCGGCGACCTCAAACAGATCTACGCCGCCGACAATCGTGCCAATGTCGAGATCGGCACCGTCTATCCGACCAAGGACATCCGCGCCTCGCTCTATATCGACGCGATGCTGGGCAAGCATTTCGCGCTGCTCGGCTCGACCGGTACCGGCAAATCGACCAGCGCCGCATTGATCCTGCACCGCATCTGCGAACTCGCGCCGCAGGGTCATATCGTCATGGTCGATCCGCACGGCGAATATTCGGCGGCGTTCGAGAGCACCGGCGCGATCTTCGACGTGTCGAACCTGCAGATGCCGTACTGGCTGATGAACTTCGAGGAACATTGCGAAGTGTTCCTGACGACGTCGGGCAACGAAGCGCAGATCGACAAGGACATTCTGGCCAAGTGCCTGTTGATGGCCCGCGGCAAGAGCCGGCTGGGGCAGGAAATCCCCAAGCTGACGATCGACGCGCCGGTCCCCTATCTGCTCAGCGACCTGACCAACCTGATCCAGCTCGAAATGGGCAAGATGGACCGCGCCGGCGACACCGCGCCGTATCTGCGCCTCAAGACCAAGATCGACGAGATCAAGGCCGATCCGCGCTACAGCTTCATGTTCTCCGGCATGCTGGTCGCCGACACGATGCAGGACTTCATCAGCCGCATCTTCCGTCTGCCGGGCGGCGGCAAGCCGATCTCGATCATCGACGTGTCGGGCGTGCCGAACGAAATCACCAGCGTCGTGGTCGCGGTGCTGAGCCGCATGGTGTTCGACTTCGCGATCTGGAGCCGCAACGAGCCGCAGCGCCCGATCCTGCTGATCTGCGAGGAAGCGCACCGCTACATCCCCAACGAGCGCAACGCCGACGGATCGTCGGTCGGCAAGATCCTGGGCCGCATCGCCAAGGAAGGCCGCAAGTACGGCGTGTCGCTGGGCCTGATCACGCAGCGCCCGTCCGACCTGGCCGAAGGCGTGCTGTCGCAGTGCGGCACGATCATCTCGATGCGCCTCAACAACGATCGCGACCAGGCGTTCGTTCGCGCCGCGATGCCCGAAGGCGCGCGCGGCTTCCTCGATTCGATCCCGGCCTTGCGCAATCGCGAGTGCATCATCTGCGGCGAAGGCGTCGCGATCCCGATCCGCGTCGCGTTCGATCCGCTCGAGGAATCGAAGCGCCCGGCGTCGGACGATCCGATCTTCTCCGATCTGTGGCGCGAGACCGGCGGCGAGGACCAGATCATCGGCCGCACCATCCGCCGGTGGCGGTCGCAAGGGCGCTAGCAGCGATTTAGCGCAGCTAAATCGAGATAAGCTGCGCCCCGGCCGGCGTTGCTTTAGCAACGACCGACGACGCGGCTTTGCCGCGGCGGGCCGGCTAAGGTTACACTAGGGTTACACTAGCGCGGATGTCGAACCGCCGCGCGCCTGCGAAGGCAGGCGTCCAACATAGCGCACGCGATATAACCCTGGGCTCCTGCCTTCGCAGGAGCACGGCCGAGGATGGCGCACGATATCAAAGAGCAGGCCGACGCTGTCAGACGAAATCCTACATTGCAAGTGATCTGAGCGAACGACTGCTGACGACCCAAAAGCTGACGTCGAAGCGATAGGCCCCTGCGGACAAGCGCGGACCAATAAAAAAAGCGGCTTGGCATTGTAACGCGCGGGTTCATCACCACCTTCCGTGGATCGTCGGCATCTTCTCGTAAGCGCCCTCGGCTGGGTTCCTGGTGTTCTCGCTTACTGATCGCGAGGCCGAAATGGACCTGAATTATCTTTTCCACCGCCACCAAGTGTCGATTATGCGAGCGGAAGCCGCAACTTGCGCATCGTCGCGCTCATCGCACAACAGTTTGGCTCGCGCTTATGCCCAGCGCATTCGCGTCATGCAGGACAATCTTGAGGTTGCCGAACCATTTGGCGTTCACGTCAAGTGAGCGGGATCACACTCGTTCCCGCTGGAGAATGCGGCAATGGCGTTACCCGGCTCCGCTTTCGGCGGTCTGCTGCTCGACGACTTGAACCGGGCGTTTTGGCGCGGCAATCCGCGATTGCGCTATTAGCGTTCCGGGCATTCGATAGTCGCGAAGCGGCGCGCTCCTTCATCAATGACGAGAATGCCGCATTGGGCGGTCGGCCTATCGAAATTGCGGGCAGTAGCCAGGTCGGCTTCACTGTCGTGAGCGAAGCTTTGGTCGATGGAAAATTCAAATGACGACGGAAGCGACCGCGTTTTCAGAAGTCCTTCGGCAAATTGGCGCGGGTCGAGGTCATCTTGAAGCACAGGAAGCAATGATTGCGAAGCTTGAGAACGCGGGGGGTGACACCTCAGACGCCCAGGCGGTTCTTTCTCGCCTTAATGAAGCCCAGCAGCTTTACATTGACGAGCTTGGTCGCCTTGAAGAGCGGCTCGGCTCCTCAAACGCGTAATCGCCACGATCGCAGCTAACCACCCAATAACGGACGTTACCGCGTCGTCCCCGGCTTGACCGCCATCAGCTCTGCATACACCGCCTTGAAGGCGCGCAGCGCGCTACCGCTCAGCGCGGCCATCGACGAGAAGGAGAAGCCGCGCGGGTTGACCGTCGCGCCGTAGCGATAGGTTTCGAAATGGAGATGCGGACCGGTCGACAGGCCCGAATTGCCCGAATAACCGACCAACTCGCCGCGCGACACGCGCTGGCCCGAGCGCACGAGAACGCGGCTCAAATGGCCATAGCCCGTGCCGACGCCGCCCGGCCCCTGAATGCCGATGAAATTGCCGTAGCCGGCGCGGCCCCCGGCCCAATTCACGGTGCCGTCGATCACCGCATAGACCGGCGAGCCATAAGGACAGGCGATGTCCATGCCCTTGTGCATGCGGACATAGCCCAGGATCGGGTGCATCCGCATACCGAACGAGGAGCTGACGCGGCCATTCACCGGCAATCCCATGAACCCGTTCATCCGGGTCTGCCCGTTGGCGTCGTACCAACTGCCGCCGTCCGTGTCGTCGCTGTCCTGGCCCGCCCATTTGACGAGCTGAACCTTGCGGTTGCCCATGTCGAGACCGGCGAACAGGATGCTGCCGATTTCGACCTCGCCGGTCGCGGCGCGGCGTTGCTTGAGGATGATGTCGAACGGATCGCCCGCCGTCACTTCGCTCCCGACCGAGATGCGGGTCGCGATCGCCTTTAGATAGTCGGCGGCGGCTGTGCTCGGCACGCCCGCGGCGCGAAGCGACTTGTAGAGGCTGGCGCCCGCCAGACCCTGAATGCGTAGCGGCGTGTCGTCGATCGATATCGCCTGGCGCTGCATCGACAGGCCGTTGGCGGTGCGCGTGATGGTCAGGCGGAAATCGAATGCGGGCTGGAAGCTGAGGCTTTCGATCGGGCGCGGATCGGTTTTCTTGGCGCGCGGGCCTTGGACGCCCTCGATCCGCGTACCGGGACGGATGTCGTCGAGCGACATCGTGCCGGCAACCAGATCGGTGACCGCCGCGACGTCGGCCTTGGCGATACCGGCGCGACGCAGCAGTGCGGCAAGACTGTCGCCCTCACTCAAGGCCGAGGAGAAAGGCAGATGCGGCCGGTCGGGCGTTTCGCCGAGCGGACGGACGAGGTCGTTGGCGGCGATGCGCTGGCCAGTATCGGCACCCCAGGCGAGCGGCGCGATGGCTTGCGCGCGGGCATTGTCCCACGCCTGACCCTTCAGCGCGCCCGGTGTCTCGCCGACGATCGGCCGCGCGAAACCGGGCGACAGCGCCCAGGCTGCGCACAGCAAGGCGGTGCAGGTCGCGGCGCCGCGGAACCAGTCGCGCGATCCGATCCGCGCGCCCAGATCGGGCGTCCAGTCGATTTCCTCGATGGCATGACGGAGGCGTTCGAGCCGCGTCGGTTCAGGCACCAGCATCAGTTCCGACGAACGCGCGGCGCTGCCGCCCGCCTGGTCGAAATGATCATTGCGCAAGAACACGACGAAACCGTCCCCGAAAAACGTATCGCCGACCCCCCGGCGCAGGCCAAAACACTGTGGGGACGGGTGGTTAAAGTCAATTTAAAGGCAGCCGAATGCGCGCCTCCCTGCGGCGAGCCGTGCAGCGCGAGGGACAGGTGAACTATGTGGCCCGGAACGGTTTAACGACCTGTGAATCCGCGGTCATTTTCGTCGGCGGGGGTGCGCTGGTGTTCCAGGCGGGACCCGGCGTGCCGAACGCGATGGCCCACATCAGGCCGAACCATAGCAACGCGCCGATCGTGATCGCGTGGAAGCGGCGGATCGTCAGCCAGTCGTAGGCGAGCCACGACGCGAAGAAGGCCAGCCACACGGCGAACATCCACGGCAGAAACAGCGCATCGACTTGCGCCGTCGACATCCCGCGCAGCAAGGGGACGACGAGTGGATCGTAGACTCGCGCGAGTACCGGCTCGAGCATGAACAACGTGCCGGCATAGACGAAGCGCTTGTGCCGGTCTGGTCGCCGCCGCTGGAGATAACCGAGCGCGACGGCGACCGAGTAGCTGGGGAGCAACAGGCGGTTGCCCTTGACCTCCGGGCTCATCGTCGCCCAGCCGTCCCATACGGCCACGAACACCCAGATCGTACTGAGCGTGACGCCGACCGCAATCGCGATGGCGGCGATGCCGACGGTGCGGTGCAGACGGACGTTGCCCGCCGCGATGAGCGTCGTCTGCACGAACAGGACGATCATCCACGCGCCGCACAGCAGCCCGTGGACGATGAACTTGGGGTCGCGGTTGCTCGGCTGGTCGACGTCGGTGAAGAGGTTGTCGGAGAAGGCGATCAGCGTCAGCGCCACCAGCGATAGGCTGGCCACCGGAAAATAATATCGGCGCATGAGCGAGCGCGGCATGCCTGATCCCCCGCCCCGACTATCCCGTACTTTGATCACGCCGCCAAGAGCGCTTGCACCCGGCGCCGTCCGCGCCGATGTTGTCGCGAGTTATGAGCGCGTACAGTAACCCGGTCACCGCGGTGCTCGGCCCCACCAACACCGGCAAGACGCACCTCGCGATCGAGCGGATGTGCGGGCATTCGAGCGGGATGATCGGGTTTCCGCTGCGGTTGCTGGCGCGCGAAGTCTATGACCGGGTGGTCGCGATCAAGGGCAAGGACCGCGTCGCGCTGATCACCGGCGAGGAGCGGATCGTCCCGCCTAATGCACGCTGGTTCCTGTGCACGGCGGAAAGCATGCCGACCGACAAGGAGGTCAGCTTCCTGGCGCTCGACGAGGCGCAGCTCGGCGCCGATCCGGAGCGCGGGCACGTCTTCACCGACCGGCTATTGCGGGCGCGTGGCCGCGCGGAGACGATGATTCTCGGCTCCGAAACGCTCAAGCCGATGATCAAGGCGCTGGTGCCCGAGGCGGAGATCGTCAACCGGCCGCGTTTCTCGACGCTCAGCTATGCCGGCGCGAAGAAACTGTCGCGGCTGCCCAAAAGATCCGCGATCGTCGCGTTCAGCGCCGAGGAAGTTTATGCCGTCGCGGAGATGATCCGGCGGCTGCGCGGCGGCGCGGCGGTAGTGATGGGCGCGCTTTCCCCCCGCACGCGCAACGCCCAGGTCGCAATGTTCCAGGCAGGCGAGGTCGATTATCTCGTCGCGACCGACGCGATCGGCATGGGACTGAACATGGACGTCAGCCACGTCGCGTTCGCCAGCCTGTCCAAGTTCGACGGCCAACGTCAGCGTCGCCTGACGGTGAGCGAGATGGCGCAGATCGCCGGTCGCGCGGGCCGGCACCAGCGCGACGGGACGTTCGGCGCGCTGTCGGCGGAAGGACCGGGCGCGTTCACCCCCGAGGAAGTGTTCGCGATCGAGGAGCATCGCTTCCCGTCGCTCGATTTCCTGTACTGGCGCGAGGGCGAGCCCGATCTGGATTCGATCGAAGCGCTGATCGCGAGCCTGGAAACGCGGCCCGCCCACCCTGCCCTGCGCGCGGCGCCGCCGGCGACCGACCTCGGCGTGCTCAAGCGGTTGGCCGAGGAGGATTGGGTGCGCGACCGCACCCGCTCCTCGGCTTTGGTCGCGCGGCTATGGGCAGCGTGCGGCGTGCCGGATTTCCGCAAGCTCGGTGCCGATCCGCACACGCGATTGGTCAGCCGCGTATTCCAGCATCTGAGCGAAGGCGACGGGCGCATCCCGGCGCAATGGTTTGCGAGCGAGGTCGCGCGGCTCGACGATGTCACCGGCGATGTCGAAACGATCGCCGGCCGCATCGCCGCAATCCGTACCTGGGCCTATATCGCGCACCGCAACGACTGGCTGGCCGACCCGGCGCACTGGGCGGGGCGCACGGGCGAAGTCGAGGAACGGCTGTCCGATGCGCTCCACACGAGTCTCACGCAACGCTTCGTCGATAAGCGGACGACCGTGCTGATGCGCCAGATCGGCAAGGATGCCGGCGCCTTGCCCGTCGTGATCGGCGAGGAAGGCGAAGTGCTGGTCGAGGACCATCCGATCGGGACGCTGGCAGGGTTCACGTTCACGGTGGCGGCCGATGCGCGGGCGACGGATAAACGGCTGTTGCTGGCAGCGGCGGAGAAACGGCTGGGCGCGGAACTGGCGCGGCGGGCGGGGGAATTGGCGGGGGCCGATGATTCCCAATTCGCCCTGGATAATTCCTCCGCTGTTCCCCGGCGAAGGCCGGGGTCCAGTCCGGCAAACAGCGCGCGCGGGAGCGCGCTGCCGCACGCTGTTGCTGATGGGCTGGACCCCGGCCTTCGCCGGGGAACAGCGGCGGTGGTGTGGGGTGGCTTTCCTGTCGCGCATATCGCTGCCGGGCCCAACCTCGCGCAGCCGCGCGTCGTCCTCGATCGCGCCGTCGCGGCGCTCGATCCGGCAGTACGCAAGCCGGTACAGGCCCGGCTCGATGCATGGCTGGCGGGGCAGATCGCGCGGCACCTTCCGGTGATCGTCCAGCTCGACGCGATCCTGCGCGACGCCGCGGCCGGCGGACCGCTCCGCGCGGTCGCCGGTGCATTGCTCGAGGCGGGTGGTCTCCTCCCCCGCCGCGCGATCGGGCGGCAGATCGAGGCGCTCGATCCGCCCGCACGCAAGCGGCTGGCGAAGATCGGCGTGACGATCGGCACGCTCGACTTGTTCGCGCCGGCGCAGCTCAAGCCGCAGGCCGCGCAGTGGCGACGCATGCTGATGCGGCTCGGCGACGGGCCGCGCGAGGGCGCGACGGTGCTGTCGAAGGGTGCTCCCGGCGCCGACTTGCCGCACGGCTTCCGCCCGCTCGGGACGCAGGCGGTGCGCGTCGATCTCGCCGAACGCATCGCCCGCGCGGCGCACGATGCGCGGCTCAAACAGTCGAAGACCGGCCGCGCGCCTTTCCTGCTCGACCCGGCGCTCGCGACCTCGATCGGGCTGCACCCCGACACGCTCGCGCGGCTGATGGCGCAGCTCGGTTTCCGCACCGCACGGCCCGATGCCGAGGGGCGTCCGCAATGGCTGTGGCATGGCCTGACCCCCAACGCCAAGCCGACCGCTCCACGCAAGGACAACGCCTTCGCCGCGCTCGCCGGGATGCTCGATGGCTGACAGTATGCGCCTCGACAAATTCCTGTGGTTCGCGCGGATCGTGAAGACGCGCAGCTTCGCGCAGGCGATGGCGGAACAGGGCCATCTGCGCATCGACGGCCGCCCGATCGACCGCGCCGCCGCGCCGGTCCGGATCGGCAACATCCTGACATTCGCCACGCATCGGGGAGAGGTCCGCACGATCCGCATCGAGGCGCTCCCCGTCCGCCGTGGCCCGCCGACCGAGGCCAGCGCGTGCTTTCAGGACCTGACGCCGGGAAACTAAGAACGTCTCGCATCAAGCCCGGATCGATTGACCTCAGCGAATCGCGGGCATAGCACGGCCCTCAATTCGCACCGTTGGGGAGCCCGAAATGACCTACGTCGTCACCGATGCCTGCATCCGCTGCAAGTATATGGATTGCGTCGAGGTGTGCCCGGTCGATTGCTTCTACGAAGGCGACAACATGCTGGTCATCAACCCCAGCGAGTGCATCGATTGCGGCGTGTGCGAGCCCGAATGCCCGGCCGAGGCGATCCTGCCCGACACCGAGAGCGGCCTCGAAAAGTGGCTGGAGCTCAACAACACGTTCAGCGCGACCTGGCCCAACGTCACGCGCAAGAACGACCAGACGCCCGCCGACGCCGACGAGCACAAGGGCGAAGAAGGGAAGTACGACAAGTATTTCTCTGCGGAACCCGGCCAGGGCGACTGACAAGCCGTCACCCCAGCGCAAGCTGGGGGATCAAGCGATATCGCCGCGTCGCCTAAGATCCCAGCGTTCGCTGGGATGACGCGGGGCGGCAAAATCCCGCTTCCCCAACGCGCCCTAGTCTGACAACACACCGCCCGACATCCTTTCGGGCGGAGTATTGGTACATGGCGATCAAGCGGGTTGCGGCTCTTTTCCTTCTAGGCATTTCGGGCATCGCGCTCGCCCAATCGACCGCGCCCAAGCCCAAATACGGGTCGTGGGGCGTCGATTACGCGACGATGGACAAAACGGTGAAGCCCGGCGACGACTTCTTCCGCTATGCCGAGGGTACCTGGCTCAAGGACGCGCCGATCGCGGCCGACAAGTCGCGCGCCGGCTATAATTACGACATGCCCGACGAGACCGAGATAGAGGTCCGCAAGCTGGTCGAGGATGCCGGCGCGAGCCCGGCCGATCCGAAGATGCGCCGAGTCACCGATTTCTACCGGGCGTATATGGACGAAGCGGGGATCGAGGCGCGCGGCAACGCCGTGATGCGCCCGTATCTGACCCGGATCTTCAACCTCAAGACCACCAGCGAATTGGTCGCGCTGATGGCCGAGCCCGGCTATGCCGCGCCGATCAACATCGGGATCAGCGCCGACCCGAAGAACCCGAGCCAATATACGGTCGATGCCGGTCAGGCGCGGCTCGGGCTTGGCTCGCGCGATTACTACCTGCTGCCCGACGCCAAATACGTCGCGTTCCGCAAGGCCTATCGCGACTATATCATGAAGATCATCGGGCTCGCCGGGGTGTCCGACCCCGCAGCGCAAGCCACGCGCGCCGATGCGATCATCGCGCTCGAAACGCGGCTCGCCAAGAGCCAGTGGACGCCCGAGGCGCGGCGCGATCCGGTCAAGACCTACAATCCGATGAGCCGTGCGCAGCTGGCCACGCTCGCACCCCAGTTCGAATGGACGCCGGTTTTGACGAAGATCGGGCTCGGCAAGATGCCGACCGTCGTCGTCGCCGAACCGAGCGCGGTGGCCGATGCGGGCAAGGCGATCGCCGACACGCCGCTGTCGGTGTGGCAGGATTGGATGACGTTCCGCTTCATCAGCGACCATGCGCAGTTCCTGCCCAAGGCGTTCGACGACGCGCATTTCGATTTTTACGGGCGTACCTTGCAAGGCGTGCAGGTGCAGTCGGAGCGGTGGAAACGCGGCGTGCGGTTGCTCAACGACAATCTCGGCGACGCCGTCGGCGAGATGTACGCGCAGAAACATTGGACCGCCGAAACCCAGAAGCAGATGACCGAGCTGCTCGGCGACCTGCGTGCCGCGTACAAGGAAAAGATCGAAGGCGCGGCATGGATGGACGCGGCCACCCGCAAGGAAGCGCTGGTCAAGCTCGCCGCGTTCGACCCGCGCATCGGCCGCCCGGTGAAGTATGTCGATTATTCGGCGATGACGGTGTCGGCCGATCCGCTCGCCAACGCGATGGCGGCGGACGATTTCGGCTGGAAGCTCGAACTGTCGCGGCTCGGCAAGCCGATCGACCGCGCGCTGTGGGACATGAACGTCCAGGAAGTGAACGCATACTATAATCCGCTGACCAACCAGGTGACTTTCCCCGCCGCGATTCTCCAGCCGCCCTTCTTCGATCCCGCCGCCGATCCCGCGGTCAATTACGGCGAGACGGGCGCGACGATCGGCCACGAAATGGGCCACGGCTTTGACGATGAGGGGCGCCAGTATGACGCGACGGGCAAGTTGCGTGACTGGTGGACCAAGGAATCGGCCGACCGCTACAAGACGCATGCGCAGCGGCTGGTCGATCAGTTCAACGGCTACGAACCCATCCCCGGCGTAAAGATCAAGGGCGAGCTGACGCTCGGCGAGAATCTGGGCGATCTCGGCGGGCTGGAAGCGGCCTATGCCGCATACCGCAAATATGTCGAACGGCACGGCGAGCCGCCGGTGATCGACGGCTATACCGGCGACCAGCGCTTTTTCATCGCCTATGCGCAGAGCTGGCAGGGCAAGGCCCGCGAAGGCGCATTGCGCGCGCAATTGCTGTCCAACCCGCACAGCCCCGAGGAATATCGCGTCAACGGGATCGTGCGGAACATGGACGCCTGGTACGCCGCGTTCAACGTGAAGCCGGGGGACAAGCTGTATCTGAAGCCCGAGGAGCGCGTGCACGTCTGGTAGCTTGCGCGACGGTGGTAGGGCCGCGAGACGGTGATTAGCGCTGCTAATGACCTCGGCCCTACCCAGATTGGGAAACATTCCGGTCCTATTTCGCAACGCAAGGGTGGTAATTTTATTACGACTCTGTTAAATAGGCGGTGACGAGAGCCCCTTCTTGAGTCTCTCGTGTGGAGACACACGCATCATAACAGCCCACGTTCGGCGCCCGGTGACAGGCGCCGCTGCGGTATTTAGGGCAATTCCCAATGGAAAGGTTGAAGTTACATGGCTGCCAAGGCGCTGTCCTTCGACGTCGGTGATTACGTTGTATACCCCAAGCACGGCGTCGGCCGTGTGGTTGAACTTCTGAAGCAGGAAATCGCCGGCATGCAGCTGGAGCTCTATGTGCTCCGGTTCGAAAAGGAGCGCATGACGCTCCGTGTGCCGACCAACAAGGCCGAGAGCGTCGGCATGCGCAAGCTTTCGTCGGACAAGACGATGAAGGAAGCGATGGAGACGCTGAAGGGCAAGCCCAAGGTCAAGCGCACCATGTGGTCGCGCCGCGCGCAGGAATATGAAGCGAAGATCAATTCGGGCGACCTGGTGTCGATCGCCGAAGTGGTCCGCGACCTGTTCCGCGCCGACGACCAGCCCGAGCAGAGCTATTCCGAACGCCAGATCTTCGAAGCGGCCGCCAGCCGCCTCGCCCGCGAACTGGGCGCGATGGAAGAGACCGACGAGAAGGGCGCGCTGGAGAAGATCCTCGAGATCCTGCGCAAGGCCGCGGCGATCTGGAACAAGGACAAGGTCCCAGCCTGACCTATTTACTCACTAACACGACAAAGGGGCGGTCCTGCAGGGCCGCCCCTTTTCGTTTACAAGCCTAGTCGATATCGGTTTACATCCGTAATCGCCAAGCGTATTGCCTCACCATTACACCGATGGGAGAGAGTCGATGCGCCTGATACCCCTGCTTGGATTGTCGTTAATCGCGACCGCGGCGATCGCGTCGGACACCTATGATCGCGATCGTGGCCCCGGCCTCCCTGGCGAACGCCAAGGCGACGCCACCGCCTATCGCGTCGCCGATTTCGACAAGGTCGGGTTCGGCCTCGCCGGCGAGATCGAAGTGCGCGTCGGCCCCACCTGGTCGGTGCGCGCCACGGGGCCAGCCGCCGCGTTCGCCAATTTGCGCGTCGCGCGCGAGAACGGATCGCTGCAGATCGGGCGGCGCTACCAGGGTCGGGACGACGAGCGCGAGAGCGAGCGTGACCTCGAACGCCAAATCCACTTCGTCGTGACCCTTCCCCGGCTGTCCGGCGTCGCGCTGAGCGGCGCTGGCCGGATGACGGTCGATCGCGTGCAAGGCGGCACGTTCGACGCCGCGCTCGGCGGATCGGGCAGCATGACGTTGGGGGGCCTGCAGGTCGATCGTGCGGAGATTGCGCTGGGCGGATCGGGCAACATCACCGCGGCAGGGTCGGCGAACAGCCTGAAGATCAGCATGGGCGGGTCGGGCAACGTGCAGGCCGCCGGGTTGCGCGCGGCCAGCGCGAATATCTCGTCCGCGGGATCGGGCGACATCCGCGCGACGGTCAACGGCCCGGCGCACGTCTCGGTCGTGGGCAGCGGGACGGTCGATCTGGGCGGCGGTGCGCAGTGTAACGTGACTCGGATGGGCAAGGCACAGGTACGCTGCGGGTCGTGAATCGCGCCGGGTGGTCCTGAGGGGCCGCCCCCATTTGCATCCAAATTGCCCCCGCTGCGAAACGTAGCGGGGAATGCAACGTTATGTCAGTCCGGCGTCTGGCATTGGATGATTGTTGCGACCTGGACTAAACGGCGTTGCCAAAGCCGATCTGGTGTATTATCGTAGCAATACACAACGGAGATTTCCCATGCGCACCCTCGCCTTGCTCGCTCTCGCCCCGCTTGCCGCCTGTTCGGGCAGCGGCGACGCGAAGACGGCTGCCGCCAGCGGCGTCAACGGTAGCAAGACGTTCGCGATCAGCGGGTTCAGCGCGGTCGATTCGACCGGGCCGGACGATGTCGACGTCCGCGTCGGGTCGGGCTTCTCGATCCGCGCCGAGGGCGATACCGGGATCATGCAGCGGCTGGAGATCGTCAAGAACGGCGACACGCTGGAAATCCGCCGCAAATCGAATTCCGGATTCAGCTGGGGCAGCAGCGAGCGCGGCCACTTGAAGATCTACGTCACGATGCCGCGCATCACCGCCGCCAGCACGACCGGGTCGGGCGACATGGCGATCGATCATGTCGAAGGCGACACGTTCAAGGTCGATGCCACCGGGTCGGGCGACCTGGCGATCGCGTCGATGAACGTCCAGCGCGCGGACTTCTCGCTGACCGGATCGGGCAGTGTCAGCACTAGCGGCAGCGCGAAGACGGGCAGCTTCTCGATCCAGGGATCGGGCGATATCGACGCGCCGAAGCTGACGCTGACCCAGGCCGAGGTCAGCGTCATGGGATCGGGCGGCGTGACGGCGGCGGTCAACGGCCCGGCCAAGGTCGATGTGATGGGATCGGGCGACGTGACGCTGACCGGCGGCGCCAAGTGCACCAGCAGCAAGATGGGATCGGGCGATATCACCTGTAGCTGAGGCGGACGCCAACCGCGGATAGCGCTTGCACGCCCCGCCCCGGCGGTGCGATGCTCGGGCCATGATCCGCTACATCTCCGCTCTCGCGCTGAGCGCACTGGCGCTCCCCGCCAGCGCCGCCGATCGCACCTTCACGATCACCAGCTTCGACCGTATCCGCGTCGAAGGGCCGTTCGACGTGCGGCTGACCGTCGGCAACGCCGGCGCGTCGGCCAAGGCGAGCGGCGACGCCGAGGTGATCGGAAACCTGGACATCGACGTGCAGGGCACGACCCTGGTCATCCGCAAAGGAACCGGCGGCTGGGGCGAACGCGGCAAGATCGGCGGCCCTGCTCCGGTCATTACCTTGGTCACGTCGAACCTGCGGACCGCAGCGGTGGTCGGCGGCGGCAAGCTGGTCGCGACCGGCAAGCTGCGCAGCCAGAAACTCGATTTCCAGATCAACGGCGCCGGATCGATCGACGCGCAGGGAGTCGATAGCGACGAACTGTCGGTCACGATCATCGGCACCGGCACCGTCGCGCTGGCGGGCAGGAGCGGCCGCGCGCGGATGCTGACCAACGGGCCGGGAACGATCATGGCGATCCCGCTGGTCGTCAGCGACTTGGTCGTACGGTTGGACGGGCCGGGCGAGACGCAGGCCACCGCGCGCTTCACCGCCGACCTGACGTCGACCGGGCTCGGCCGGATCGTCGTCACCGGCGGCGCGAAGTGCACGACGAACGCGCAGGCCGGCGGCCCGATTCTGTGCGGGCCGGACGCTACGCCCTAGATCAGCGCCAAATCCGCCAGCCGTCCGACCAGATCGGGCGGCAGCGCGCCGACGCCTTCGCTGCCCGCGCCGAGATCGACCGGGGCATCGGCACCCTCTAGATACCGCCAGCCTTGATGCGCGCGCTTGGGCCGCGCCTGGACCAGCACGAGCCGCGGATCGAGCCGGATCGACACGCGCCCGCCCTCCAGCTCGCCGAATCCGACGATCGGCGACCGTGCGACGAGTTGGTGCTTGAGGATCCAGTAGAGCGACCCCTGCCCCGCAATCTCCTCCGACCGCTTGGGCAAGTACCGCGTGCCGAGTTCGTACGGCGGCTCGCCCTCGCGCGCCGCCCACCGCGCGACGAACTGATCGAGGCTCGCGACCCCGAACGCAACCTTGGTGAGATGAAGCGGCATCGCGCCGATGTGGGTCAGCTACCCAATCCCCACAAGGTGGCGAGGCCGAGGAACGAGAAGAACCCCATGATGTCGGTCATCGTCGTCACGAACACCGCCGACGACACCGCCGGGTCGATATTCGCCTTGTCCAGCGCGACCGGCGTCAGCACGCCGATCAGCCCGGCGACGATGCTGTTGAACAGCATCGAGGCCGCGAACACGATCGACAGCCGCGGATCACCGAGCAGCAACCAGCTGCCGAGCCCCCCGCTGATCCCGAGCGCGAGCCCGTTGCACAAGGCAATGCGGAATTCGCGCATCAGCATCCAGAACGTGTTCGAACTGGTCAGCTGATTGGTCGCGATCGCGCGCACCACTACCGCCAGCGTCTGCGTCCCCGCATTGCCGCCCAGCGCCGACACGATCGGCATCAGCGCCGCCAGGATGGCGTACCGCCCGATCTCGCCCTGAAACAGCCCGACGATCGACGCCGACAGCATCGTGCCGCCAAGGTTGATGACCAGCCACATCACGCGCGTGCGCACGGTCAGCCCGATCGGCTCGTTGATGTCGCCGTCGCCCGCGCCCGACAGCCGGGTGATGTCCTCGCCCGCTTCCTGCTGGATGATGTGGACGATGTCGTCGACCGTGATCATCCCGACCAGCCGCCCCGCGGCATCGACTACGGCGGCGGAGATCAGCGCATATTTCTGGAAGCGCAGCGCGACTTCTTCCTGGTCCATGTCGACCGGGATCAACGTCTGTTCGCGCTTCATCACGTCGGCCATCGCGACGTTGCGCGGGGTGCGCAGGATCCACGACAGCGCGCAGGTGCCGACCGGCTTGTGGCCGGGATCGACGACGAAGATTTCCCAGAAGTCTGTGGTCAGTTCGTCATGGCCGCGCAGATAGTCGATCGCGTCGCCGACGGTCCAATGTTCGGGCACCGCGACCAGGTCGCGCTGCATCAAGCGGCCGGCGGATTCTTCCGGGTAAGAGAGCGCCTCCTCGATCGCGGCGCGATCGTCGGGCTCCATCGCTTTCAGGACCTCTTGCTGGTCCTCCGGCTCCATGTCCTCGATGATCGCGACGGCGTCGTCGGTCTCGAGTTCGGCGGCGATGTCGGCGACCTGTTGCGGCTCGAGCGCGTCGATCAGGTCCTCGCGGACATAATCGTTCATCTCGGCGAACACGTCGGCGTCGAGCAGATCGGTCAGCGCCTGCGCGAGCGGCCCGCGATCTTCGTGCGGGGTCAGCTCGAACAGATCGGCGATGTCGGCGGGGTGAAGCGGCTCGACCAGCGCACGCGCCGCGTCGGGATCGTTCGCCTCCACCGCGTCGAGCACGGCGGACACGAATTCAGGTTTCAGCCGGTCGTCCTCGTCCAGCTGATCCGCGACGTTATCGAGTTCGGTAGCACCGTCCACGGGCGCCAGATCGGTCTCGCTCATCGTCAGACCTTGGTTCGGGCGTCGGGATATCCATATCGGCGGCCGTTAGCCCCATTTTCCGCGGTTTGCCAGCACCGAACGAGGCCGCTACGGGCCACTCAACGCATTTATTTCACGGAGCAAGAAACATGGCCGACTCTCCCGAGAAACTGACTCTGACGCTCGACGGCGGCGACGTCGTGATCGCGCTGCGCCCCGACCTCGCGCCGCAGCACGTCGCGCAAATCGCCGAACTGGCGAATGAAGGCTTTTACGACGGCGTCCCGTTCCACCGCGTGATCCCCGGCTTCATGGCGCAGGGCGGCGACGGCGGGAATCACAACGGCACCGGCGGGTCGAGCAAGCCCAACATCCCGCAGGAATTCAGCAACGAGCCGCACGTCCGCGGCACCGCGTCGATGGCGCGGACCAACGATCCGAATTCGGCGAACAGCCAGTTCTTCATCTGCTTCGACGATGCGCGCTTCCTCGACGGTCAGTACACTGTCTGGGGTCAGGTCGAATCGGGCATGGAGCTGATCGACGCACTGCCCAAGGGCGAGCCACCGCGCGAGCCGGGCAAGATCGTCAAGGCACGCGCCGAGTAAGCGCGTTTCCGGACACAAAAAGGGCCGCGTCGGGATGCCGACGCAGCCCTTTTCGTTTGGAGGAAAGGCTCAGCTCGCCTTCATGTTCGACGACACGTTGCCGAAGGTCGTTTTCAACTTGTTGCCCAGGCCCTGCATCGCGGCGATCGCAGCGACGGCGATCAGTGCGGCGATCAGGCCGTATTCGATCGCGGTCGCGGCGCGCGTTTCGCGCAAACGCTTGAAAAGATTGATCATAATGGTCCCCCAATCCCAAAGTATTCGACTTTAGTAGTAGGAAGACGCTTAATATCCGGTTAAAAGGTCAAAACTTATGCCTTAACTTCGATCAGTGTTTCCACGAGCCAGTCGTGAAACAATTTAACCGGTTTTTGCTGCATCGCGCGGGGACGGCAGACAAACCAATAGCTGTACGGGCTATCTACTTTGATATCGAACAGTTTTACTAGTCGCGGATCGTGCGCTTCGTCGAAATGACTTGCGTGCATGAAGGCGACACCAAGTCCCTGCGCCGCCGCTTCGAGCATCAACGCGCCCGAATCGAAATGATCGATCGCCAGCGGTTCGATCTCGTCGAGCCCGGCCGCGTGGCGCCACGCGCTGAACGTGTCGGGCATGTCGCGGTGGATCAGTGCGGTGAGGCCGCTCATCTGGTCGGGGTTGGTGATCGGATCCGGCCCGTCGAGCAGCGACCGCGCACCGATCGCATAGACCTGATTGCGGTCGAGCCGTTTGGCATACAGGCTGGGATCGGGCTCCCGCGCCAGCGCGATCGCGACGTCGAGCCCGTCGCCGACCCGCGCCATGTTGTGTCCCGCCGTATCGATATCGAGGTGAAGCTGCGGGTGTTTGGCGCGCAACTCGGCGAGATGCGGGAAAATGCGCTGCGACGCGAATAGCGGCAGGACGCCGAGCCGCAACCGCATGACTTCGGTGCCACTCGTCATGAACTCGACCGCGTCGGTCAGCCGATCGAGCACCGGCGCGATCTGTTGCAGTAACCGCTCGCCGTCCTCGTTCAGCGCAACCGCTTGGTGCCGCCGTTCGAACAATGGCTTGCCGAGAAATGCCTCGAGCGCCTGGATTCGCCGGCTGAGCGCGGGGGCGGACAAAGAAAGTTCCTGCGCAGCCGCCTTGACCGACCCGGTGCGGGCGACCTGAACGAACGCTTCGATCGCGGTCAATGGCGGCAGCCGGCGCATCCACTTTCCCTTACGTCATCCTCACGGTTGTGCGTTGCGGCACATTCCGGTCTTGGCATCGCTACCATTTGTCCTCGTAGGAAATCCAGTCTGCGATTGCGTTTCATGCATGCAACCGGTTTCATTTCGCAATTGCACAAATTCATGCTGCGCTGCACATAGAGCAGGCCTTTCAGGCATCCTCTCCTAAAAACTTATTCCGGCCGGGCCCTTGGGTCCGGCCTTTTTTGTCCGCGATTCGCGCGCGGCGACAATCCGCCCCCTCGCACATCGGGAACCGCGTCGCTATCTGGTTCGCTCCCATTTCGGCAGTGAACGGGTTTTTGGATGGCTGACGGCGACGATACTCCCCAACGCAAATTGCAGGTCGCCAATGCGCGGCCCGAGGATAGCGGCCGCGGTCTGGCGCACGTTCCCCGCAACTTGATGGCGGCGCTCGGCATCGGCGAAGGCGACGTGATCGAGGTCGTCGGCAAAACCACCACGCCGGCGCGCGCCGTCGCACCTTATCCCGAAGACGAAGGCCTCGAATTGATCCGCATCGACGGGCTCCAGCGTGCCAATGCCGGGGTCGGGTCGGGCGATTTCGTCGAGGTGCGCAAGGCCGAGGTCAAGGCGGCGACGCGCGTCGTGTTCGCACCCGCCCAACAGAATTTGCGTCTGCAGGGGTCGACCGGCGCACTCCATCGCACGTTTATCGGCCGCCCGGTCTGTCAGGGCGATGTCGTCGCCACCGCCGGCCAGCAGCGCGTCGATCCCGAGGGCATGCCGCCCAACGTCGCGCAATATCTCCGCGCGCCGGCCTATGCGCTGCAGGAAATCCGGCTCGCGGTGATTTCGACGGTGCCGAAGGGCATCGTCCAGATCGACGCCAATACCGAGATCGAGCTGCGCCCCGAATATGAGGAGCCGAAGGACGCGCGCCGCGCCGACGTCACCTACGACGATATCGGCGGCATGGCGTCGACGATCGACCAGTTGCGCGAGATGGTCGAGCTCCCGCTGCGCTATCCCGAACTGTTCCAGCGACTCGGCGTCGATCCGCCCAAGGGCGTCCTGCTCCATGGCCCGCCCGGCACCGGCAAGACGCGCCTCGCCCGCGCGGTCGCCAACGAATCGGACGCCCAATTCTTCCTGATCAACGGGCCGGAAATCATGGGCTCGGCCTATGGCGAGTCCGAAGGCAAGCTGCGTCAGGTGTTCGAGGAGGCGGCGAAGAATGCGCCGTCGATCGTCTTCATCGACGAGATCGATTCGATCGCCCCCAAGCGCGGCCAGGTGACCGGCGAGGCGGAAAAGCGGCTCGTCGCGCAGTTGCTGACGCTAATGGACGGGCTGGAAGCACGCGCGAACCTGGTGGTGATCGCGGCCACGAACCGCCCCGAGGCGATCGACGAGGCGTTGCGGCGGCCCGGCCGGTTCGACCGCGAGATCGTCGTCGGCGTTCCCGACGAGCGCGGGCGGCGCGAGATCCTGGGCATCCATACGCGTGGCATGCCGCTCGGCGACCGCGTCGATCTCGATGAACTCGCGCGCACGACGTACGGCTTCGTCGGCGCCGACCTTGCCGCTTTGGCGCGCGAGGCCGCGATCGAGGCGGTGCGGCGGATCATGCCGAAGCTCAACCTGCAGGAACGGACGATTCCGCCCGAAGTGCTCGATACGCTGGCGGTGACGCGCGAGGACTTCCTCGACGCGTTGAAGCGCGTCCAGCCGAGCGCGATGCGCGAAGTGATGGTCGAGGCCCCGCGCGTCCGCTGGGACGATGTCGGCGGGCTCGACGACGCGCAGATGCGGCTGAAGGAAGGCGTCGAGCTACCGCTCAAGGACCCCGACGCGTTCCGCAGGCTCGGCATCCGGCCGGCCAAGGGCTTCCTGCTCTACGGCCCGCCCGGCACCGGCAAGACGCTGCTGGCGAAGGCCGTCGCGCGCGAGGCGGAGGCGAACTTTATCTCGACCAAATCGTCCGACCTGCTGAGCAAATGGTATGGCGAGAGCGAGCAGCAGATCGCCAAGCTGTTCGCCCGCGCGCGTCAGGTCGCGCCGTGCGTGATCTTCATCGACGAACTCGACAGCCTGGTTCCCGCGCGCGGCGGCGGGATGGGCGAGCCGCAGGTGACCGAACGCGTGGTCAACACGATCCTGGCCGAGATGGACGGGCTGGAGGAACTCCAGTCGGTCGTCGTGATCGGCGCGACCAATCGCCCCAATCTGGTCGATCCCGCCTTGCTGCGGCCCGGCCGGTTCGACGAACTGATCTATGTCGGCGTCCCCGACCAGAACGGGCGTCGTCGGATCCTGTCGATCCAGACCGCGAAGATGCCGCTGGCCGACGATGTCGATCTCGACTCGCTGGCGGCGCGGACCGAGCGCTTCACCGGTGCCGACCTCGAGGATCTCACGCGCCGCGCCGGCCTGATCGCGCTGCGCCGGAATATCGACGCCAAGACGGTGACGATGGCCAATTTCGAGGAAGGCCTGGCCGATTCGCGCGCGTCGGTCACCGCCGAAATGGAGCGCGACTACGAACAGATCGCCGCGACGATCAAGCAGGATGCCGCCGCGCTCCAGCCGATCGGCTTCATCGCGCCGGGCCAGTTGCGCCCCCATGGCCCCAAAGGAACCGACTAAAGTTCTGGTCAGCGGCGGGATAGGGTGGCAGTAGCCGCCGGATGACCGCCGCTACCGAAGCGCGAAGGCCGACGATCAGCCTCGTTATCCCCGCTTACAACGAGGAAGCCTATCTGCCCGCGTGCCTCGACGCGGTGATGGCCAACGTCGCCGACCAGGCGATGGAGATCGTCGTCGTCGACAACAACAGCACCGACGGCACCAAGGCGGTGGTCGAACGCTACCCGGGCGTGAAATATGCGTTCGAGCCCGAAAAGGGCATCACGCGCGCGCGTCAGCGCGGCTTCACGTCGTCGACCGGCGATATCCTGGCCTATGTCGATGCCGATACGCATCCGCCGGCGGGCTGGATCGACCAGATCTGGGAGCAGTTCGGCAGGAATCCCGACCTGGCGTGCCTGTCCGGTCCCTACAGCTTCTACGACCTGAGCGGCATCCGCAACGCGATCTCGACCGGCTGGTTCGTCGCCGCCCGGCCGCTCTACGGCATCACCGGCCACATGATGGTCGGCGGCAATTTCGCGATCCGCCGCGACGTGCTGGAGAAGATGGGCGGGTTCGACGAGAAGATCGAATTCTACGGCGAGGATGTCGATATCGGCAAACGCGCGAAGAAGTTCGGCAAGGTGTTGTTCTGCCCGCATTTCGTGATGCCGACATCGGGCCGGCGGATGAAGAAGCAGGGCTTCGTCAAAATGGCGAGCATCTACTTCATCAACTATTTCTCGATCCTGTTCAGCGGCAAACCGGCGACCAAGGGGTACAAGGACATACGGTAGATATCCTTCCTCGCTACGGACGGGCTTTTGCGCCAAGGGCGCGTCCATGCTCCGTCGCATCAATCCCGGCATCCTCTACGGCGTTACCGCATACGCGATCTGGGGGTTGCTCCCGGCCTTCCTGAAGCTGCTCAAGCCGATGCCCGCGCCGGACATCCTGGCATGGCGGATCCTCGGGTCGCTCGTCTTGCTGATCGCGTTGGCGGCCGCGTTGCGGCACGGGGCAACGCTGCGCAAGATCGTCGCGACGCCCCGTCTGGTCGGCGCGCTGACCGCCTCGTCGATCCTCATCGCGATCAACTGGCTGGTCTATATCTTCGCGGTCAATGGCGGGCATGTCGCGCAGGCGAGCCTGGGCTATTTCATCAATCCGCTGGTCAACATCCTGCTCGGCACGCTGATCCTGCGCGAGAAACTGGGCAAGGTGGAGGGCGTCGCGGTCGCGCTGGCGACGAGCGGGGTCGCGTTCCTTGCCTGGCATCAGGGCGGCGTGCCGGTGATCCCGCTGACGCTGGCTTTCTCGTTCGGCACCTATGGCCTGATCCGCAAGGTGATCCCGGTCGAGGCGATCGACGGGCTGCTGATCGAAACCGCGATCCTGTCACCGATATCGCTGCTGTGGCTGGTGTTCGCCGGTAGCTCGCTGGCGGCCGGGCCATCGCCGCTGCTGATCCCCGCCGCCGGTATCCTGACCGCGATCCCGCTGATCCTGTTCGCGGCGGCCGCCAAGCGCGTGCGTTATAGCGATCTGGGGCTGATCCAGTATCTGGCGCCCACCCTCCAGCTTATCCTGGCCGTGGCGCTGTACGGCGAGCCGATCAGCCACGGGCAATGGGCGGCGTTCGGGATGATCTGGCTGGCGCTGGCGATCTACGCGGCGGGTGCGACGCTGACCGCGCGCCGCGAGGGCGTCGTCACGCCGGAGTAAAGCGCGTGGGCCGGAGCGCGACCGCGCAATAACCGACCAGGACCAGGCAGGCGGCTCCCGCGGTCAGATAGGGCAGCGAATGCTGTGCCTCGTACAGTCCGACACCGATCGACGGGCCGAGCACGAAGCTCGCGCCGTTGACGCTCGTCACCTTGCCCGCGACCGATCCTTGCGCGTCGGGACCGACCGCGAGGCTTGACCCGGCGGTAAAGGCGGGCCGCGCGAAGCCGAACCCGATACTCGCCAGCGCATAGGCCGTCGCGATGCCGTAGAGCGACGTAGCAAGTCCGGTCAGCGCGCATCCGACGGCACCGATCACCAGACCCACCAGCATCATCGCGCGCGGCTGCAGATTGAGCAGCGGGATCAGCCCCCATTGCACCAGCAGCGCCGCGCCCGCGCCCATCATCAGCACGATGCCGGTGGGCTGCAGCGCTTCGGTCGGCGGCAGCGCGAGCCGGTCGATCACCAGGAAGCCGATCGCCTGACCAGTCATCGCCTGGGCATGGCCGAACACCAGGCCGGCAATCATCCAGGCGCGGACGCGCGGATCGAACATCGCGACCCTTTCGCTTTTCGACGCGGTCGCCGCGGTGATGCTGGCACCCGAGGATTGCCCGCCGATCGACGGATAGGCATTGGCCGCGCCGTGGCTGCCGGGCTCCTCCAGTGCCGCCTCGGTCCGGTCGTCGGGTAGCATCCGCCGTACGGTCACGAACATCGCCACGCCGAACAGCGCGAACAGGAATGCCGGGCCCGACAGCCCGATCGTCACCGACCCCACGTTGCCCATCAACAGATACGGCGCGATCGCCGGACCCAGGATCGTGCCGAGCCCGAATGCCGAGCCGAGCAACGTCAGCGCCTTGGTCCGTTGCTCGCGCGTCGTACGACCGGCGACGATCGCCTGCACCGCCGGCGGCGCGGCCGCACCCAGGCTGCCGTAGATTAGCCGTCCGACGATGAAGAGCAGAAACGCCGCCGTCCCGCCGATCCAGCCGTTGATTCCCGCCAGCAGAAACACGCCGCACAGGGTCAGCGACACGGCGAATCCGCCCACCCCCAACAGGATCATCGCGCGCCGCCCCTGCCGGTCCGATCGATTGGCCCAGAACGGCGCGGCGAGCACCCACAGCAACGCCGACACCGAAAACGCCGCCGCCACGGCATTGTCGCGGACATGGAGCGAGCGTCCGATCGCGGGGAGCACCGATTGCAACGCGGTGTTGCCCGCCGCGATCGTCAGCATGACGGTGAACAGCAACGCGAAGTCGCGGTCGAAGCGCGTGCTCACGCTTTCCGCCAATCGTAGCTGCGGGCGATTTCGGCGACGTGCAGCGAATAGGATTCGTACCACACGCCCCGCCCGCGCTCGCGGATAGCGGCATGGTCCGCATTCTTGCGCCACGCCACCGCGGCAGCTTCGTCGGCCCAGTAACTGACGGTGATGCCGAGCCCGTCGACGCCGCGCGCGCTGTCGATTCCGCGATATCCGGGCTGCGTTTCGGCGAGCGCGCCCATCGCCGCTGCCGCTACGGCATAGCCGTCCGAATCGGCGCCGGTGACCGTGGAGACGAAGATCACCGCGATTTCACCGGCCGGGCGTTGGGTCATGTCGAGTGGCGATGGACCCGGTTTCGCCTCGGTGCAACCCGGCATGGAGCCTAAAAGCTTGATCGAACGTTCCGGCTTTGCGAGAGGGACTATTGGTTGCGCCTCGATTGCGCCGAAAAAAGCTAAGGAAGATCATGGCTCAGCCCCGCATTGCCCTAGACCATGAGGAGACGCGCGCGCGCAAACTCCCCAGCCCCTGGGCGATGTTCCTCGGCGGATTCGTCAAGCGGCCGCGCATGGTCGGCTCGGTGATCGCGTCGACCAAGACGCTGCAGAACACGATGCTGAAGCGCGTCGATTGGGCGAACACCAAGTTGTTCGTCGAATACGGCCCCGGCGTCGGCACCTATACGCAGAACATCCTCGATCGCCTGCCGCCCGACGGCACCTATATCGCGATCGATACCAACCCCGATTTCATCGACTATCTCGGCATCAAATATACCGACTCGCGGTTCGTGCCGGTGCTCGGCTCGGCCGAGGACGTCGAAAAGATCGTCGCCGATCATGGCTTCGAGAAGGCCGATTACGTGCTGTCCGGCCTGCCATTCTCGACGCTTCCCAAGGGCGTGGCGCCGGCGATCGCCGCCGCCACGCACCGCGTGCTCAAGCCGGGCGGCGCGTTCCTGGTCTATCAATTCCGCCCCAAGGTGCGCGACTTTCTGACGCCCTATTGGGACAATATCGATTATTCCATCGAATGGATCGCGATCCCGCCCAGCCACAATTTCTGGGCGTGGAAGGGCGAGGACGACGCTAACGCCGCTTGAGCTTTTCGCGGCCGAAATTGAGCCGCCGCGTCACGTTATAGTCCAGCACCGTCATCACGAAGAACGCCGCGGCCTGCTTGACCCGCATCCATAGGCTCGTGCGCGCCTTGTAGATGGCGGGCGTGATCCGTTCGGAATTGGCGACTTCGCCGTCGATATAGGCCCGGACGTGCGCGGCGAACGCCTGATCCTCGATCCGCAGCATCAGCTCGAGGTTCAGGAACAGGCTCCTGATGTCGTAATTGGCCGACCCGATATAGACGATGTCGTCGACCAGGAAGAGCTTCGTGTGCAGCTTGGTCGGCTGATATTCGTAGATTTCGACGCCCTTCCGCAGCAATCCGGCATAGGTGAAGCGGGACGCCCAGATCGCGGCGCCATGGTCGTTCTTCGACGCCAGCACGATCCGCATCCGCCCGCGCTCGCCGATCCGGTCGAGCCGGCGCAGCATGCCGGGGCTCGGCGCGAAATAGGCGCTGATCAGGTCGGCGCGCTTGGCTTTTTTGAGATCCTTGCGGATCGCGCGCGCCCAGGGCGACGGCTTGCGCGTCGGCCCGCCGAACAGCCAGCGCCGCGTCCCGTCGGGCTCGCTCCATTTGGACAGCAATGCACGCAGCGAGCGGAGCGGCGGATGTTCCTGTTGCGCCCATCGATCGAGCGCGTCGAAATAGCCGGTCAGATGCGCCGCCGCGGGCCCCTCGACATAGAAGCCCAGATCACGCCACGCCTGATCCTCTGCCGTGCCGAAATACGAATCCTGGATGTTGAACCCGCCGATGATCACGCGGATCTCGTCGGCCAGCGCCAGCTTCTGGTGATTGCGCAGCAAATAACGCCGCCCCCAGCGCGGGACAAAGCGACACATCTCCACGCCCGCTTCCTTGAGCGGATCGAAGAATCGGTGGTTCTGGGCATGCTCGCTGCCTAAGCCATCGACGATCAGCTTGACCGCGACGCCGCGCCGCGCCGCCGCGATCAACGCCGCACGGACCTTCGCCCCGGCATCGTCGTCGACATAGATGTAATAGAGGATGCGCAGCGACGTCTGCGCGCCCGCGATCAGGTCGAGCAAGGCGGTCAGCCGCTCCGGTCCCTCGGTGATCAGCCTGAGCGTATCGTCGCCAATGGTGAAGCTGGGCTCGCTCGGCATCGCCCCTCTATCGCGGGGGCCGCGCGGCGGGGCAAGCGGCGCGATTTTCTTGACTCATCGACACCCGTTGCCGTAGGGCGCGCGACTTCCCATATTCCGGTTTTTGCGAAGGAAAGCGTTTCATGGCGCGCGTCACCGTCGAAGATTGCGTCGACAAGGTTTCCAACCGTTTCGATCTGGTGCTGTTCGCGGCCCAGCGCGCCCGCCAGATTTCGGGCGGCGCCGACCTGACGATCGATCGCGACCGCGATAAAAACCCGGTCGTCGCGCTGCGCGAGATCGCCGAGGAAACGGTGCGTCCGGATCACCTGCAGGAAGCCGTGGTGATGTCGATGCAGAAGGTGCAGATCGACGACGACGACACGCCGGACGAAGTCGGCTCGCTGTCGCAGTCGGCCGAGGCGCTCCGCCTGACCGCCGCGGCGCCGCCGCGGAATCAGAATTTGGGCGGGGATTACGACGGTTGAGGCCCTGGATTAGCGTTCGCTAATCCAGGATACAGCCGGAACCTCGGCCGGCGGCGCGAAAGCGCCGTCCGACGACGCGGCTTTGCCGCGTCGCACCTCACTTACCGATCGTAATAATCGCGCCACGCCGGCCGCGACACGCGGTTCCTGATCCCGAACGACCACAGCACCAGGATCAGCCCGACCGCCGCGAGCGCGCCCAGCGCGCCCATCGGCGCGGCGCGGTCGGCATAGCCCTGAAACGCGAATCCCAACGCGACGCCGATCATCACGACATAGACGACGCACGCCGCCAGCACGCGCTTGCGCTCGGGCGGATAGCGCGCCTCGAACGGCGCGACGATCGCCAGGCACCCGGCGGCGATCGCGGTGCAGATGACGGTTTCCACGCTGACGTCGGGCAGGAACCAGAACAGGGCAGCAATCAGCACAGTCACCAATGCGAGCAACGCTGCCGTCAATCGCACTCGCCGCATAAAAACTCCCCGAACGCCCACCAACCGCGGATGCGGCGCGGACGACATAACGCGTTCAACCGCCTGCGTCCTGACCTAAAATGACGAATATTGCCTTACGCGGTTTCCGCCGATCTGCAAAAGGGCCGATCAGGCCTGATCGGACGACCTGCCCTTAAAACCCTGCGCCACGACGAACCACTCGACCGATCCCTTGCGGCTGGCCGGCGGCTTGGCATGCTTCACGGTCGCGAAATTGCGCTTCATTTCCGCGACGAGCGCCGAATCGGCGCCACCGGCGAACACCTTCGACACGAAGGTCCCGCCCGGCTGCAGCACGTCGATCGCGAATGCCAGCGCGGTCTCGACCAGCGCCATCGTGCGCAGCGCATCGGTCTGCGGGTGGCCGACCGTGTTCGCCGCCATGTCCGACATGACGAGGTCGGGCGCGCCGCCGAGTTCCTCGATCAGCCGATCGGGCGCGGCGTCGTCCATGAAATCCATCAACAGGATCGTGACGCCGTCGATCGGATCGACCGGCAGCAGGTCGATCCCGACGACCGCCGCCTTGGGCGCCGCCTTGCGCACGACTTGCGCCCAGCCACCGGGCGCGAGGCCGAGGTCGACCACGCGCTTGACGCCCTTCAGGAACGCGAACTTCTCGTCGAGTTCGAGCAATTTATAGGCCGCGCGGCTGCGATACCCTTCCGCCTTCGCCCGCTTGACGTACGGGTCGTTGAGCTGGCGTTCGAGCCAGCGCGTCGACTGCGCCGTCCGCTTGCGCGCGGTCTTGACCCGCGTACGGCCGCTCCCCGTCCCTCTCACGGCCGGTTCGCCCCCATCAGGCGGCGCAAGATGCCCTCGCGAATGCCGCGATCGGCGACGCCGAGCCGCTCGGCCGGCCACACGTCCATGATCGATTCGAGGATCGCGCAGCCGGCGACGACCAGATCGGCGCGCTCGGTACCGATGCACGGGAAACGCGAGCGTTCGGCGATCGACATGCCCGACAGATCGCTGCTGATCCGCCGCATCGATTGCGCCGGGACGATCAGGCCGTCGACTTGCGCGCGGTCGTAATGATCGAGTTCGAGATAGACGCTGGCGAGCGTCGTCACCGTGCCGCTGGTCCCGAGCAGGCGCGGCGCGACCGGCGATGCGGGCAGGCGCGCGGCGAATTCGGCGAAGCTATCGGTCGCGAGCTGCCGCATCCGCGCATAGGCCGCCAGCCGCGCGCTCGCGTCGGTCGCGCCGCTATCCCCGGCATGCTCGGTCAGCGACACCACGCCCCACGGCGCCGAATGCCAGTCGAGCACGTGCGGCTCCGGCCCGCTCGCGTCGATCAGCACCAATTCGGTCGATCCGCCGCCGATATCGAAAATCAGGGCCGGCCCATCCCCCGGCTCCATCAGCGCGTGGCAGCCGAGCACCGCCAGCCGCGCCTCTTCCTCAGCTGAAATGATGTCGAGCCTGATACCGGTCTCCGCATAGGCGCGCTCGATGAACGCCGGGCCGTTTTCCGCGCGACGGCACGCCTCGGTGGCGACCGAGCGCGCGACGAGCACGTTGCGGCGGCGCAACTTGTCCGCGCACACGCGCAGCGCGGCGATGGTGCGGTCGATCGCCGCATCGGACAGCCTGCCGCTCGACGCCAGCCCCTCGCCGAGCCGGACGATCCGCGAAAACGCATCGACCACGGCAAAGCCGTTGCCCTGCGGCCGCGCGATCAGCAGGCGGCAATTGTTGGTGCCGAGGTCGAGCGCGGCATAATGCGGCGCGTCGTGCCAGCGTTTCCTGGCCTGGTGTACCGGACGGGCAGTCGCCGGGCCCGGGGGCCGGGGCGGATGCCGGTGCGGCATCGTCGCGGGATGATCTCCCATGCCGTCGCTCTTTATGTTCTTGCGGTCCGGCCCATAGCCCTCCGCTGCTTGGCGACCGAACTAGCGCAATCCGCCGGACGCGACAAGGAGCGCCCCTTGACCCATGGGACACCCTGGCTTAGGGCGCGGCCCGAGATTGCCCGATCCTCTAATGGTAAGAGAGCGGACTCTGACTCCGTCAATCAAGGTTCGAGTCCTTGTCGGGCATCCAGCTTACAGACCGCTCAAGCGAAGATTTCGCTGAGCGTGTCGGTGATCGGCCCCTCCTTCCATTCGCGCAGTTCGACGTAGAGCGCGGTCGGGATGGCCGACGAAAACACCGTCACCAACGTCGTGGCCACGACGTCCACCGCGAACGCCAGCCATTCGCGTGCCGCCGGCGTCATACCGTCCATCCCGACGATCGCCGTCGATCCGACGCCGGATAGCAACCCCGTGCCGATCGTCACCGCCCACACGATCAGCATCAGCGCGAAGATGATCCCACGCGCACCCTTGGTCAGGTCGCCGCTGCGGCTCATCGAAGCGATCACGCCGCGCCGCTCGACGACGGTCACCGGGACCGCCACCGTGTACATCAGGTAGAAGATGATGCCCGGCACGACCAGCAACAGCAGGCCGACGCACAAGCCGATACTGACCAATATCCCGATGCCCAGCATCGGCAAGATGCGGGAGAATCCGCTCGCGACGCACTGGCCAAAGCTCGCATGGTCGCCCTCCATTTCGGCCATCGTCGCGCGGACCAGCCCGCCCTGTACGACCAGCGCGAGCACGATGCCGACGAACGCCGCCGAGAGGACCGCGGCGACAATCGTCGCTGTGTTCAGCGGTCCGATCCGATCGGAGCGAACGAGAACGCGCTGAAGATAGGTGAATCCAGCCTGGGGCAGCGCCCCGAACAACAGGGCGATACTGAGCGTAACGCCGGGGTTGCCGGTGATCGCGCCAAACGCCCGCGACAGGATGCGTCCGATCGACACCCTGCCCGTGGACAGATCGTATACTGCCGCCATAACCCCCTCTATTCCCGCCGATAAGCTGCCGTCCCGACCTAGGCCTGTCCAGCATAACTTTAGCGGTTGCGCGCCCTTCGGCATCGGGTAAGCATTCTTGCCGTGTCGGGGGCGGAACAGGTAAGCAGGCATGGCGAGGCCGCCGCGTCGATGTCGCAGCGGTTCGCCGACGCGCATCGGGCGTTGCGCGAGGATCCGACGATCCAGTTCGGCATGGGCCGCGCCGTCCCGCCCAAGCCGCCCGAACTGCCGGGCTGGCTGAAATGGCTGCTCGAACATCTGAAGCCGGTCGGGCGGTTCTTCGAGTGGGTCACCAGCCTGATGCCCGCGGCCCCGCTCGCGCAATTCCTGCTGTGGACGGTGATCGGGCTGCTCGCGCTGACCTTGGTATGGATGATCGTCACCCGCATCCGGTCGGGCGAGTGGCGCATGCCGTTGCAGCGCAAGCGCGCGCGCCAGGTCGCGGTCGATGTGGCGGTCGAAGAGGAATGGGCGCCCGATTTCGCGCCGGCGCGCGCTTGGCTCGATGAAGCCGACGCGCTCGCCGCGCGCGGGCTGTATGCCGAGGCTGTACGGCACCTGCTGTTCCGATCGGTCGAGGACATCAAGACAAAGCGTCCGCAATTGGTGCGGCCCTCGCTGACCAGCCGCGAACTGGCGGCGGCGACCGGCATCCCGGCCGTCGCACGCGAACTGTTCGCGCGGATCGCGGGTTACGTCGAACACAGCCTGTTCGGCGGCCGTCCGGTCGTCGTCGACGACTGGCAGAAGGCGCGCGCGGCCTATGCCGATTTCGCGTTGCCGGGGCAGTGGCGCGGATGAGCGACGTCGCCATCTCGCGCAGCGGCGCCGAGGCGCCGGGGCTGTTCAGCCTTCGCATGATCATCATCCTGGTCGCGGTCGGGGTCGCCGCGTTCGCGGCGATGGTGATCGGCGCGGCCTATGCGCCGGGCAGCACGCCGAAGGGCGGCGGCGCGGCGCACGCGGTGTCCAATTCGGCGGTCGGCTATAGCGGGATCATCCAGCTGGCGCAGGCGAGCGGATACAATGTCCGCGTTGTCCGCGACCAGGATCAGCTCGACAGCCGCGGGCTGACGATCCTGACGCCGCAGACCGCCGACACGCCGATGGGCGATCTGATCACGCGCCGTAGCCGGCTGCCGACGCTGATCGTGCTGCCCAAATGGCAGACGGTCGAGGACAAGTCTCATCCGGGCTGGGTCAAACATCTCGGCCTGTTGCCGCCCGGCGAGCCGTACGGCGTGCTGGCGCCGGACTATAAGTTGACGGTCACGCGGACGAAGAGCGGCGGCGCGCCGCTGACCACGACGGGTTGGCTTGCGGACAGCGCGATCCGGATCGCCGCGCCGCGTCCGCTCCAGACGATCAGCGGCGCGAACCTGCGGCCGCTTCTGACCGACGAGGCGGGACGGATCGTACTCGGCCAGATCGGTGACGGGCCGCTTTATGTGCTCGCAGATGGCGACCTGCTCGCGAACGTCGGCATGCGCAACGCAGCGAATGCATCCGCGGCGCTCGACCTGCTCGATCAGCTCAACGTCGCGAGCGAGCCGATGTCCTTCGACGTCACCCTCGTCGGCCTGGGCCGATCGCCCAACGCCCTGCGGCTGGCGTTCGACCCGCCCTTCCTGGCGATGACGCTGACGCTGGTGGCGGCGATGCTGCTCGCCGGGTGGCAGGCGTTTGTGCGTTTCGGCCCACCGGTGCGGCGCGAGCGCGCGATCGCGTTCGGCAAGGCGGCGTTGGTCGATAATTCGGCGGCGCTGATCCGCAAGGCGCGGCGTCAGGCGCGGCTCGGCGGGCGGTACGTCGAAGTGATCCGCGACCGCGCGGTGATCGCGTTCGGCGTGCCCAGCAAGCTGCGCGACAAGGGCGTCGACGATTATCTCGACAAGATGGGCGGGAGGGCGAAGTTCAGCGACCTCGCCGCCGCCGCCGACGCGGCATCCGACCGGGCCGGCCTGGTCGCCGCCGCGCAGGCATTACACGATTGGCAGAAGGAGAAGGGCAAGTGACGGTCGAAGAGGTCCGCAATCTGGCTCAGGTGATCCGGGAGGAAGTCGGCAAGGCGGTCGTGGGGCAGGAGGCGACGGTCGAACTGATGCTGGTCGCGCTGTTCGCCGGCGGCCATATCCTGCTCGAAGGCCCGCCGGGTACCGCGAAGACGTTGCTCGCCAACAGCTTCGCGCAGGCGATCGGGCTGAAGTTCGGGCGCATCCAGTTCACGCCGGACCTGATGCCGGGCGACATCATCGGCGCGAACCTGTTCAACTTCCAGACCAGCCAGTTCACGCTGACCCGCGGCCCGATCTTCACCGACCTGCTGCTCGCCGACGAAATCAACCGCACGCCGCCCAAGACGCAGGCCGCGTTGCTCGAAGCGATGCAGGAGCGGACCGTGACGATCGACGGCGAGAGCCTGTCGCTCGGCGACCGCTTCATGGTGGTGGCGACGCAGAACCCGATCGAGCAGCAGGGCGTCTATCCGCTGCCCGAAGCGCAGCTCGACCGCTTCCTGTTCAAGCAGACCGTCGATTATCCCTCGGCCGCCGAGGAACGGAAGATCATCGCCACGCACGGCGCGCGCGCGACCGCGATGGAACCCGAAGGCTGGGGCGTCACCGCCCGCACCGACGCGGCGCAGATCGGTGCCGCGATCGAGGCGGTGTCGGGCGTCCGACTCGTCGACGAAGTGATCGACTATATTGCTAGCCTCATCCGCGGCACCCGCGGCGTCGCCGACCTGGAAAGCGGTGCATCCCCGCGCGCCGGCGCGATGTTGGCAGGTGCGGCGCGCGCGCGTGCGGCGATCGACGGGCGCGATTTCGTGATCCCCGACGACGTCAAGCAACTCGCGCCCGCGTTGCTCCGCCACCGCCTGATCCTGTCGCCCGCCGCGGAAATCGACGGGCGCGTGGTCGAGGACGTCGTGACCGGGATCATCGAGCAGATCGAAGCGCCGCGTTGATCTACCCGACGCGCCTCGCCGTCTTTGCCGCCGCGGCCGGCGCGCCCGTCGCGCTGGTGGTGGCGATGCAGATGGCGGATCGTTGGTATTACGCGCTCGCCTGGCCCGCCTTGGTGCTGCTCGCGACATTGATCGACGTCGTGTTGGCGATGAGTGCGCGCGACATGCAGGCGGTGCTGACGCTGCCCCGCGCCGCGAGCGTCGGCGAAAGCGTCGAGGCGCTGGTCAGCGTGACCGCGACCGCGAGGGGCGCGCCACGCCGCGCCGAAGTGGCGATCGCGAGCGACGCGTTGGTCGAGATCGAGGATGACGGACGCGCGACGGTCGATCTGAGCGGTGGGCGCGGCGCGGTCGCGCTGCCGGTCGAAACGCGGCGGCGCGGTACCGCGCGGTTCGCGCGATTGTGGGTGCGCTGGCGCGGGCCGATCGGGCTGATCTGGAAGGGCAAGCGCATCGACAGCGACGCCAGCCTCGCCATCCTGCCCGACATTCGCCCGGTTCACGAAAAGGGCGCGCGAATCTTCCAGCGCCACGCGCTGCAGGGACTGATGACGCAACTCGACCGTGGCGACGGCACCGATTTCGATGCGCTGGTCGAATATCGATCGGGCATGGATCGCCGTGCGATCGACTGGAAGCAATCGGCCCGACACCTCAAACTCCACGCCAAGGAATACAAGACCGAACGCAACAACCAGATCGTCTTCGCGGTCGATTCGGGGCGGCAGATGTCGGAGCCAGTGGCGGGCGTGCCGCGGATCGACCGCGCGGTCGGCGCGATGCTGCTGACGGGGTGGGTCGCATTGAAGCTCGGCGATCGCGTCGCGCTCCACTCGTTCGATTCGCGGCCGCGCATCGCCAGCGGGCTGATCTCCGGCGCGGGGGCGTTTCCCGAGCTGCAGCGGCTCGCCGCCAAAATCGATTATTCGGGCGACGAGACCAACTACACCTATGCGCTGACGACGCTCGCGTCGCGGCTGACGCGGCGGTCGATGATCGTGATGTTCACCGAATTCACCGACCTGACCAGCGCCGATTTCATGATCCGCGCGACCGCGAAGCTGGCGGAAAAGCATCTGCTGATGGTCGTCGTGCTGCGTGACGAGGAACTCGAAGCGATCGTCGATAAGGCGCCGCGCACCCCGGACGACATCACGCGGGCGGTGACCGCCGCCGCGTTGCTCAAGGACCGATTGCTCGCGCTGACCCGGCTTCGCCACCTCGGCGCGCACGTCATCGAGAGCGAATATGATCGCGTCGGCGACCGGCTGGTCCAGGGTTATGTCGATCTGAAGCGGAGGAACCTGCTGTGACCGCTGTCGTCCACGCGCAAGTGCCGATGGTCAATGCGACGCGCTTTCGCGCGGCCCATGAAGCCGATTGGGAGCGACTCGACAAGATCGTGACCGCGATCGAGAAGCGCGGCGTGCGCGGTGTCCCCGAACAGGCGCTGCTGGTGTTGCCGGTGCTCTATCGCTCGACCCTGTCGTCGCTGTCGGTCGCGCGCGAGACGTCGCTCGACAAGAGCCTGGTCGCGTATCTCGAACAGCTCTGCACGCGCGCCTATTTCCAGATCTACGGCGTGCCGACTTCGCCGATGCGCCAACTCGGCCATTTCTTCGCGCGCAGCTGGCCCAAGGCGGTGCAGTCGTTGTGGAAGGAGACGCTGGTCGCCTTCATCCTGACCGCGGCGGGCGCGATCGTCGCCTACCTGCTGGTCCGCAACAACCCGAGCTGGTTCTACATCCTGTTCCCCGACGGCATGGCGCAAGGCCGCGACCCGACCGCGAGCGCGCAACTCCTCAAAAGCACGATCTACGACGGCGGCAAGGACAGTCAGCAAAGCGCGCTGGCGTTCTTTGCGACCTTCCTCTTCACGCACAATGCGCAGATCTCGATCTTCTCGTTCGCGCTGGGGTTCGCGTTCTGCATCCCGACCGCGGGACTGATCGTCTATAACGGCCTGATGCTCGGCGCTTTGGTGGAGGTGTTCGCCGCTAAGGGGCTCGCCTACGGATTCATCGGCTGGCTGATGATCCACGGTACGACCGAATTGTTCGCGATCATGATTTCGGGTGCGGCGGGGTTCCGCATCGGGCTCGCGCTCGCCTTTCCTGGCCGCAAGTCGCGCGCCGATGCCGCGGTCGCGGCGGGGCGATCGGCTGCGACCGCGATGGGCGGGACGGTGGTGATGCTGGCAGTGGCCGGACTGCTCGAGGGGATCGGGCGCCAGACCATCACCTCCGACACCGCGCGCTACACGATCGGGATCGCGATGCTGCTCGGCTGGTTCCTCTATTTCTATTGGCCGCGGAGGGACGATGGCGCGACCGCGTAAACCTCATCCCGCCACCGCTCTGCGGCGCAGTTTCGTCACGCCTGAGGGCGTCGACCTTAAGATCGAGCTGAGCACGGCCGGCGCGCGTGCCGGCGCGTTCATGCTCGACCTGCTGATGATGCTCGCGATCCTGGCGGTCGCGACGATCGTCATTGGCGCCACCGCGATCGCCACCGAATCAGTGCTGCTCGGCGGGCTGTGGCTGATCGGCTTCTTTTTCCTGCGCAACGGCTGGTTCGCGCTGTTCGAGATGGGCGGGCGTGGTGCCACGCCGGGCAAGCGCATCATCGGGCTGCGGGTCGTCGCGCGCGACGGATCGCGACTGACCGGCGGCGCGGTGATCGCGCGCAACGCGATGCGCGAGATCGAATTCTTCCTGCCGATGACGTTCTTCTTCTCGACCATCGCGGAGAGCGGCACCGACAAGATGATCTCGATCCTCGCCTTGATCTGGAGCGGAATCTTCCTGTTCTTCCCGCTGTTCAACCGCGACCGGCTACGCGTCGGCGATCTGCTCGCGGGGACATGGGTGGTGCAACGAGCCAAGGTCAAGCTGGGCCAGGACATCGTCGCCTCGCTCGCGCAGAGCGACCAGCCGCGCCGCACGTTCAGCGACCACGCGCTCAGCCTGTATGGCGAATACGAACTGCAGACGCTGGAGGAGGTCCTGCGCCTGGCCGACAACGATTCGCTGGTCACCGTCGCCGCGGCGATCCGGCGCAAGGCCGATTTGCCCGACGACGGCGACGATTACGGCTTCCTGTCGGACTATTACGCCGCTTTGTGCGCGCGGCTGGAGCGGCAGATGATGGTCGGGCTCCGGCGCGCGGACAAATATTCGGAAGCCAGCCGCGAGCGCGCGGCTTAGCCGGCCTCGCCCAGCAGATCGCGCGCGGTGGGGCTGGTCCAATCCATCCCGCCGGTCATCCGCCAGACTTCATGGCCCTTTGCGTCGTAGAGGATCGTCGTCGGCAGGCTCGGATTGCCGAGCGCGGCGGAGAAGCCGAGCTTGGGATCGAGATAGGCCTTCAACGCCTTGAACTTCGCCGCCGCGAAATACGGCGTCACCGCCGCCGCGCCGTTCAGATCCTGGCTGATCGTCACCACCGGCAGCTTGCCTTCGGCGGCGATCTTGTCGAGCGCGGGCATCTCGACCTTGCACGGGCCGCACCACGTTGCCCACAGGTTGAGCACGAACGGCTTGCCAGCAAATCCCGCGAGCGTGAGCTTGGCGCCGTCCGGTCCTTCGAACGCGGCGGTCGGCGCGGCCTGCCCCTTATGCTTGCGGTCGAGTTGGCCGATCACGTCGACGCCATTGTCCGCGGGTGCCGTCGCTTCGTCGGGCGTCGGCGCGTTGGCGTCGGTCGTGTTGGCGACGTCCAAGGCGTTCGCTTGCTCGTTCGCGGGCGATTGCCTATCGCAACCGGCGGTCAGCAGGACTGGCAAGAGGACGGGCAGTATCAACGTGAGCGAGCGCAAGACCACGAACTCCATGTGGGGGGGGACGGTTCGCCGATGGACCGGCCGCGGTGATGCGCGAGATAAATGCCTCGATCCCGTTCGACAAGCGGATGTGGCGACAGGATATCGCCGGGTCGCAGGCGCACGCCGCGATGTTGGGCAAGGCGGGGATATTGAGCACGGCGGACGCGACAACGATCGCCGACGGACTCGACGCGGTCGCCAAGGATTACGAGCGCGACGGGGTGCCGGACGATCTGGCGCTCGAGGACATCCATATGCTGACCGAGGCGCGGCTGGCCGAGAAGATCGGGCCGGTCGCCGGGCGGCTGCACACCGCGCGGTCGCGCAACGATCAGGTCGCGACCGATTTCCGCCTGTGGGTGCGCGACGCGATCGATCAGGTCGGGGCGGCACTTGGCGCGCTACAAGATGCGCTGATCGCTCGCGCCGACGAACATGCCGACGCGGTTATGCCTGGTTTCACGCACCTCCAGTCCGCGCAGCCGGTGACGCTCGGCCATCACCTGATGGCGTATCACGACATGATCGCGCGTGATCGCAGCCGCTTCGCCGACAATCGCGCGCGGATGAACCGCTGCCCGCTCGGCGCGGCCGCGCTGGCCGGGACCAGCTTCCCGCTCGATCGCGACATGACGGCCAAGGCGCTCGGCTTCGACGGCCCCACCAGCAACAGCCTCGATTCGGTCAGCGACCGCGACTTCGCGCTCGATTACCTGATGGCCGCGACGCAATGCGCGCTGCACCTGAGCCGCCTCGCCGAGGAATTCGTGATCTGGGCGTCGCAGCCGTTCGGGTTCGTCGCGATGTCCGATCAATGGTCGACCGGCAGCTCGATCATGCCGCAGAAGCGCAACCCCGATGCCGCCGAATTGGTGCGCGGGCATGCCGGACGGATCATGGGCTGCATGACCGCGCTGTCGGTGACGATGAAGGGCCTGCCGCTCGCCTATTCGAAGGACATGCAGGACGACAAACCGCCGGTATTCGAAGCGCACGACCTGCTCGCGTTGTCGATCGCGGCGATGACCGGGATGGTCGAGACCGCGACATTCCGCACGGACCGAATGCGCGCGCTGGCGGAAAGCGGATTTGCCACCGCGACCGACCTGGCCGACTGGCTGGTGCGCGAAGCCGGCGTGCCGTTCCGCGAGGCGCACCACATCACCGGGCGCGCGGTGAAGGCTGCGGAGGATGCCGGGATCGGCCTCGACGCGCTGCCGATCGAAACGCTCAAGCAAATCGATGACCGGATCGACGAACGCGTCTATGACGTGCTGAGCGTCGATGCGTCGGTCGCGAGCCGCACCAGTCTCGGCGGCACGTCGCCGGTCCGAGTGCGCGAAGCCATCGCGGCGGCCATGGCTGCGCGCGCGGGAGAGAAGAAGTGAAGCGTCTGGTTGTACTCGGTTTGGTGATCGTCTTGTCGGCTTGCGGCGCGGCGCGCGACCTCAAACCGGCGGCGGGCAAGGCCTTGCCGGTCGCACCCTATGGTGCCGCCGCGACCCCAAAGCCGACCCAACTCCTCACCGCCTCCAGCCAGGCAAGGCCCGAACGGAGCGACGAACTGCTCCGCAGCTCCGAGGAGCGTCAGGGCAACGAATTCGATCTGCCGCCGAAGAACTGATGGATCATTTCAACCTGCGAAACGGCGAGCTCTACGCCGAGGACGTCCCCATGGCGCGCATCGCCGCCGAAGTGGGGACGCCCGTCTACATCTATTCGCGCGCGACGTTCGAACGCCATGCGGCGGCGTTTCGCGACGGGCTGAAGGACTGCCCACGCGTCCACCTGGCCTATGCGATCAAAGCCAACCCCAACCTGGCCGTGCTGCGATTGATGGCGAATGCCGGGTACGGCGCCGACGTCGTGTCGGGCGGCGAGCTCGAGCGCGCGCTGGCGGCGGGGATGCCGGCCAAGGACATCGTGTTCTCGGGCGTCGGCAAGACGCGTCAGGAACTCGCGCAAGGGCTCGATCGCGGGATCGGCCAGTTCAACCTCGAACTCGAAGCCGAAGGCGTCGCGCTGTCGGAGATCGCCGCCGCGCGCGGCCAGCGCGCGCCGTGCGTGCTGCGAGTCAATCCCGACGTCGATGCCGGGACGCACGCCAAGATCTCGACCGGCAAGGCGGAGAATAAGTTCGGCGTCGCGATCGCCGATGCCCCCGCCATCTATGCCCGGCTGGCCGCCCTTCCCGGCCTCGACCTGCGCGGCGTCGCCTCGCACATCGGCAGCCAATTGCTGAGCGTCGCGCCGATGGAGGCAACCTATCACCGCATCGGTCAGCTCGTCGCCGATCTCCGCGCCGCCGGCCACGCAGTGACGCGCGTCGATCTCGGCGGCGGTCTCGGCGTCGCCTACCGGGCGGAGGATCGACCGGTCTGGCCGGACGAATATGGCGCAATGGTCGCCCGCGTAACGCGCGACTGGGACGTCGAATTGATGTTCGAGCCCGGCCGCGTCATCGCGGGCAATGCCGGTGTGCTGCTGACCAAGGTGATCTGGGTCAAGCCGTCGCCGGCCAATCCCTGGGTGATCGTCGATGCCGCGATGAACGACCTCGCCCGCCCCGCGCTGTACGATGCCTGGCACGATTTCGTCGCGGTGAAGCCGTCCGGCGAGCGTTTCGTCGCCAACATCGCGGGACCGGTGTGCGAGAGCGGCGACACCTTCGCCAAGGCGCGCGACATCGACTTGGTCAAGGAAGGCGACCTCGCGATCTTCCGCACCGCGGGCGCGTACGGCGCGACGATGGCCTCGACCTATAACAGCCGCGCTTTGGTGCCCGAGGTGATGGTCGATGGCGACCGCTACGCCGTCGTCGCCGAACGCATTTCGCCCAAGACGATCATGGACGAGGAACGCGTTCCCGAATGGCTGTAAGCCTGCACAGCCTACCAGTGTTCGTCCGGCTGGAGGGGCGGCCGGTGATGCTGATCGGCGAGGGCGATGCAGCAGACGCGAAACGACGTTTGCTTGAACGCGCTGGCGCGGTGATCGTCGGCGAAGATGACGAGGCGTCGTTGGCGATCGTGGCGATGGACGCGCCCGAGGCCACGGTCGCGCGGCTCAAGGCACGTGGTGTGCTAGTCAACGCGGTCGATCGGTCGGACCTGTGCGACTTCACCCTGCCCGCGATCGTCGATCGCTCGCCGGTGATCGTGGCGGTCGGGACTGGTGGCGCATCGGCAGGACTGGCCGGAGCGCTGCGGCAGCGGCTGGAGACGATGCTGCCGGCCGATCTGGGCGATGTTGCCGAGGCAGCACAGCGATTGCGCGAAAAGTATCCCGAAAGCGGCGAACGTCGGCTGGCAATCGGCGAATTACTGGATTCGTATTCCCGCGAAAGCGGGAATCCAGGGTCTCAAGGAAAGCCCTCTGTCATCCTGGGCTCCCGCTTTCGCGGGAGCACGGAAAGAGTGATGCTCGCCTCCCACGACCCCGACGACCTCACCCTCCGTCAAGCCCGCGCGCTGGCCCAAGCCGACCGGGTGCTCCACGCGCCCGATGTGCCCGCCGCCATCCTCGACCGCGCGCGCGCCGACGCGCCGCGGATCGTTTCCCCTGCCCCGCCGTTGGACCCCGGCGACGGGCTGACCGTGTATCTGGAGATGGCGCGATGAGCGGCTTTGCCTATCAAGTCACCGCCGCCGGCAAGGCGATCAAGGCAGAGATCAAGGACGCGCTCAAAGCCCGCAGCGGCCTGGTCTGGGTGCATCTCAACACCAACAACGAACACGCGCAGGACTGGCTCGCCAACACCGCCAAGCTCGACGATTATCTGGTCGAGGCGCTTACGGCGACCGAAACGCGGCCACGCTGCGAGCAGTTCGGCGACGGCGCGCTGATCAATTTGCGCGGACGATCGGATGATGAGCTGAGTTCGTCCGACCCGCTGGCGTCGGTGCGGATCTGGGCGGTCAAGGGTCGCGTCATTTCGATCACGCGCAAAAAGCTGACCGCGATCGATCATGTCGAGGATTGCGTGAAGGAAGGCAGAGTCCGCGATCCCGGCGACCTGATCACCGAATTCGCGACGGCGATCACCGCCGACCTCGATCCGGATGTCGCCGATTTGGGCGATGACCTCGACGAGTGCGAAACCCAATTGAGTCCCGACAAAGTGTTCGAATTGCGCCACACCGTCACGCGCGTGCGCGCACAGTCGATCGGGTATCGCCGGTTCCTCGCGCCGCAGCGTACGGCCCTCGAAAAGCTTGCGACCTTACCCGTAGAATGGCTCGGCGACGACGACCGCACGCACCTGTCCGCCGCCGCCGACCGCGCCGCGCGCATGGCGGAAGAATTGGAAAGCATCCGCGAACGCTCCGCGCTGATGCACGAAGCGCTCACCGATCTGCGCGCCGAACAGATCGACCAGCGCGGGTTGATCATCTCGATCGTCGCGATGATCTTCCTGCCGCTGACCTTCCTGACCGGGCTCTACGGCATGAACGTGCGCGGGCTATGGCTGGCGGATCAGCCCTGGGCGTTCGACGCGATCATCGGGATTTGCGTGCTGACCGCGGTCAGCGTGACGACGTATTTCGTGCGCCAGCACTGGTTGCGGGGTTAGGCGGCCCGCAATCGCGCCATTTCGGCGGCGAGTCGCTGGCGGTCGGCCCGAACGTCGGCGAGTTCGGCGCGCGCTTCGCCCAATTCCATCGCGCGTGCGGCGATGCGAGCGTCGAGCGAGGCGTTGGAACGCTTGAGGTCGGCGATCCGCCGCCCGCGCGCCAGCGTGCGCTCGATGCGCGCGACCAGGACGTCGAAATCGAACGGTTTGGCGAGATGGTCGTCGGCCCCGGCGGCCAGCGCCTCGACCGCCGCTTCGGCTTCGTCGCGCGCGGTGATCACGATCACCGGCAAATCGCTCGTTTCGGTGCGCGAGCGCAGTTCGGCGAGCACCTGGATGCCGCTCATCCCCGGCATCACCATGTCGAGCAGCACGAGGTCGAAACCGCGCGCCGTGATCAGATCGAGCGCCTCGCCGCCATTATCGACCAATGCGGTCAGATAGCCCATCGCAGTGAGCCGCTCACCGATCGAATTCAGCGTCGTGCGGCTGTCGTCGACCACCAGGATCGTGCGCATCGGCCGGTGCGGGTCGCTCATCGCCATCACGCCGCCCCGCGCACATGCGCCCAGGCGGCGGCTATTTCTTCTAGATTGTCGGCAACGTCCCGGAACGGCCGCGCATCATGGCCGATGCTGGCGTTGATGATCGTCGCCCGCGCGCCGGTATAGAGCCGCGCCAGCGTGTGCGACACGTCCCCGCCGCCATCGAAATCGAGCCCCGATTCGAGCGCGAACAGGATCGCGGTCGCGCGCGTCACCTTCTCGCTCTTCAGCGCGAAATTACCCTTTTGCGTCGCCCAGGCGGCCACGCGCAGGGCGCGGATCAGTTCTTCGTAGAGCAATTGCACCAACGCCGCCCCGTCCGCCGCGGCGGCGGTGCGCCCGACCAGGTCGATCTGGCGATACGTCGTGTATGGGTCCGCCCCGAGAGATGTCGCGTAGGCGGGCATCAGCCGTTCTTGTTCCAGGCGTCGATCTGGTTCTTCAGGAACGCTTGGGTCGATTTGTATGCCGCGACCTTGGCGTTCATGCTCGCATATTGCTGCGTCAGCCGCGTGGTCATCGCGTCCGATTGTACCGATATCGCGTCCTGCTGCTTCGCCACCGACGAAGCGAGCTCGTTATAGCGCTTGGTCGATGCGCCGAGCCCGAACAGCGTGCTGCTCGCGTTGAGTGAGATCGAATTGAGCGCCGCGGTCAGGCCGTCGGTGCTGTTGGACGAGAAGGACAGCATCGCCTCGACCGAATCGGGCGCGACCGACAGCGCGTGCGTCAGTGCGTTGGTATCGACCGCCAGCGTGCCGTCGCGGTTGGTCTTGACCCCGATCTCGCCGAGCGTCGTCGGCGTGCCGGGCGCGGCCGAACCGAGCAACTGCGTCGTGGTCAGCGTGCGGAGCGACCGAAGCAAGGATTGCGCCGCGGGGTCGCCGCGCAACGGCCCGGTCTTCGGGTCGATCTGCTCGTTCAGCGTCTTGAGCATCGCGTTGTAAGTATCGACAAAATCGTTGACCGCGCCCTTCATCGCGTCGGTCGGCGTCGTGCTGGTCAGTGACACCGGCGTCGTGCTGGTGGTCCCGACGAGCTGGAGCTTCACGCCCGACAGCAGATCGTCGATCGTGTTCGACGCGCGTTCGACGGTGACGCCGTCGACCGTCAGCCGGGCGTTCTGCGCGACTGTCGTCAGGGCGGTACCGGACGCGCCCATGCCGACGTTGAGCTGCGCGAGGTTGCCGGTCGGATCGGTGGTCGCGGCCAACGTGAAGGCCTGGGTCGTACCGCTTGCGCCCTTCAGTGACAGATACGCGCTGCCGTCGGCGTCGGTCACGACCGAGGCGGTGACGCCGGCGGCCTTCGCGTTGATCGCGGCGGCGATGCCGTCGAGGTTTTCGGAGCCCGCAACGATATCGATCGTCACCGGCGTGCCGGCGCCCGCGGTGAAACCGGTCATCGCGGGGGTGGAGTCGTAGGTCGCGGTGCCGAGAGTCAGGGTCAGCTGACCGGTGCCGAGCGCGGTGGTGCGCGTCGCGACGGGCGTGGTCGTGCGCGCGGTCTGGCCGCTGGCGAGTTGCGCGACGCTGATCGTCGACGACAGACCCGACAGCTTGGCGCCCGAGATCGCGGTCGCGGTGACGGCGCTGGTGTTCGACGAAACCGGCTGGGACTGGAGCGTGCCGCCGGTCGCCAGCGTCTTCAGCGCGGCGGCGAACTGGCTGACGTTGCTCATCAGCGTGGACGCGCCCGAAATCTGCGACGTGATCGTGTCGGATTGCTTGCTCAGCGCGTCGGATTTGGCGGCGAACTGTGCCTGGACCAGCGACGTCACCAGCGCGTTGGTATCGACCCCCGATCCGCTCGACAGCGAGGTGAAAAGCGCCTGCGCGGCCGAGGTCGTCGCACTGCTGGTCGTGGTGGGTGTCGTGGTCACTTCTAAATCTCCGCGCGCGTCTCAGCAAAGAACGGCCGGAAACGGGGGTTTTTAAGCGGATTCGTCATTGCCGGACGCCGTTTTCGTCGAAGCGCGCGGTGGCGGGGACATCGATCATCGGCTGGGTCGCGCGGGCGCGGCTGTCGAGGTTGAAGACAAACGCCAGAACGGTCGCGATCGCCGCATAGAGATCGTCGCGGACCTCCTGCCCTTCGCGGCTGGTATAATAGACCGCGCGGGCCAGCGCGGGGTATTCGAGGATCGGCACCTGCTCCTCGCCCGCCACATCGCGAATCGCGAGCGCGGTGACGCCGCGGCCCTTGGCGACGACGACCGGCGCGACGTCGCTGTCGCGGTCGTAGCGGAGCGCGACCGAGAAATGCGTCGGGTTGGTGAGGATGACGTGCGCCGAGGCGACCGCCTTGCGTACCGATCGCCGGCTCATCTCGCGCTGACGCTGACGGAGATGCTGCTTCGCCTCGGGTGAGCCTTCGGTTTCCTTATGCTCGTCGCGGATTTCCTGCTTGGTCATGCGCAGTTTCGACAGCAAGCGAATGATCTGGATCGGCAGGTCGATGCCCGCGATCACGACGAGACCGCCCGCCATCACGAACAGGATGGTGATGAAGGTGCCCGACAGCTGGTTAACCGCGCCCGCGACGTCGGCCGACGAGGACAGGCCCAGGGTCGGCCGCGCGGTGCGCCACAGCAGCCACGCGCCGATCCCGCCGAGCAGGATGACCTTGAGCAACGACTTGCCGAGCTCGATCCAGCCGCTCGGCCCGAAGATCCGCTTCAGCCCCGATGCCGGGTTGATGCGCGAGAATTTGGGCTGGATCAGCTTGCCGTTGAAGTTGAACGAGCCGAGCCCCGCCTGGCTGAATACCGCAGAGAGAATCGCGATCAGCATCAGGCTGCCGATCGGCCAGGCCAGTCCGATCCCGGCCTGTTCGAGCGGCTTGAGCGGCGACCAATCCTCAATATCGCCGCGCCCAAAGCGGAAACTGGCGGTCATGATGCCTTCGCATGCCGTGACCAAAGACTGGCCGAACAACGCCAGCCAGCCGCACCCGGCCAGCACGATAAGCGCGGTCGCGAATTCGCGGGATTTGAGAACATCGCCCTGCTCGACCGCGTCCTTGCGACGCTTGGCTGTTGGCAGTTCTGTCTTGTCGCCTTCGTATTCTGCCATCAGCCGAATACCAGGCGTTGCGCCGCATCCAGGCCTTCCTGGACGATGACGAGCATGTAATCACCCATGGCGGGCATCGCGAGCGCGAGCGCGACCACCCCGACCGCCAGGCTGGCGGGCAAGCCGACCGCGAACAGGTTGAGGCTGGGCGCGGCGCGGCTGATCATCCCCACGATCAGGTTGAGGCAAAGCAACAGGAACCCGACCGGCAGCGCGAGCATCAGCCCGGCGGCGAAGGTGTAGCCGCCGAAGAACGCAATATCCTTGAGCCGGTCGGCCGCGAGCCACGACCCGCCGGGGGGCAGCACGGCGTAACTGCGCACCAGCATATCGACGAGCACGAGGTGTCCGTTCACCGACAGGAACAGGAGCGTCATCAGCACCGACAGGAACTGGCCGAGCGCGGGGGTCGAGCGCCCGTTCTGCGGGTCGATCGCGCTCGCGAAACCGATCCCCATCGAGGTGCCGATCACTTCGCTCGCGATCATCGGTGCGGCGAAGGCGATCTGCAGGACGAAGCCGATCGACAGACCGATCAGCGCCTCGGCGGCGACGCTCATGAAAGTGGCGAGGCCGAACACCGCGGACGGCGGCGTGACCGGATGGACAGCGAGCACCAGCACGCCGATCGCGCCCGACAGCGAAATGCGCACGGGCAACGGAATCGACACCGCGCCGAAGACCGGCGCCGCGATGAACGCCGCCCCGATCCGCACCATCACGAAGACGAGCGCCCATAGCTGCGGTTCGATGGCGAGGCCGAAGCCCAGCATGGCTACTTCACCAGATCGGGAATGCGGCCGAAAATATCGATCATGAAGTCGCTGAGCAGCCCCATCATCATTCCACCGAAAATGACCAGCGCGATGCCGACCACCACCAGTTTCGGGACGAAGGTCAGCGTCTGCTCGTTGATCGAAGTCGCGGCCTGGACCATGCCCAGGATCAGGCCGGCGAGGAGCGCGGGGATCAGCACCGGCGCCGCGGCGAGTGCGAGCACCCACATGGTCTGGTTGGCGACCCCAAGGAAGTAATCGGCGTCCATCGTCTAGTTGATCCGGTATTTGGGGTCGGTGCCGGGCGGCAGATCGAGCCACCAGGTCGTCGCGGGGCGCTTCGCCGGGCGCGGCGGAATGCGGAGGAAATCCGGCAGGAAAGGTGGGGCCGCGGGCGTCATGTCGCGAAACTCCCGGCAAGGCTTCCCATCATCATCGCCCAGCCATCGACCAGCACGAACAGCAGTAGCTTGAACGGCATCGAGATGATCGTCGGCGACATCATCATCATGCCGAGCGACATCAGGACGGTCGCGACCACCAGGTCGATGACGATGAACGGCAGGAAGATCAGGAAGCCGATCTGGAACGCGGTCTTGAGCTCGCTGGTGATGAACGCCGGGAGCAGCACCGAATAGGGTACGTCGATCGAATTCTTGTACGGACCCGACTTCGCCATCTGCGCGAACATCGTCAGGTCCTTGACCCGCGTCTGCTTGATCATGAACGCGTGGAGCGGCGCGCCGCCGCGGCTGATCAGTTCGGTGCCCTGGATCTGGCCCGCGGCATAGGGCTGGATCGCCTGCGTGTTGATCTGATTGATCGTCGGCGCCATCACGAAGAAACTCAGCATCAGCGACAGGCCGATCAGCACCTGGTTCGGCGGCGTCTGTTGCAGGCCCAGCGCCTGGCGCAGCAGCGACAGCACGATGATGATCCGCGTGAAGCTGGTCATCATGAGCAGCAGACCCGGCAGGATCGTCAGCAGGCCCATGATGATGAGCACTTGCAGGCTCAGCGATAGCGGGGCCTTCGCCGCGCCATTGGTGGCGGCAGCGGCGCCCGGGCCGCCAAGCTGGCCGAGCGCGCGGTCGACCGCGTCGCCGACACCGGGCGTCACCGGCGCCGCGGGAGCAGCAACGGTCGGCGCGGCGGGTGCTGCCTGCGCGAAAGCGGGCATCGCGACGACGAGCAAGGCGATCGCGGCGAGCGCGATCAGCACGGCCTTCGCGAAACCGTTATGCTTCTTCGCCGGCACCGGCCCGCGAAACAGCGAGGGACCGTCGGCATTCAGGCGGCGGACATGCGTCACTGGCTAGCCCCGCTCTTGTCGATCAGGGTCACGCCGCTGCGCGCGACCGAGACGAGCAGCTTCTTGCCCTCGAATTCGATCACCGCGAGGCGCAGGCCCGGCGACAGCATCATCGTTTCCTGGACCTTGAGCAGGCGCGTCGCCTGCTGCTTGTTCAGCCGGCCCTCGAGTCGGCGCCAAGCGTAGAGACAGCCGATCATCAGGCCGCAGACGAGCGGCAGCAGAACGACCAGCTTGAGGATGTAGCTCCAGAGCATCAGCCGCGCTTTTCGGGCGAGACCAATTCGGTCAGGCGCACGCCGAAGCGCTCGCCCACGGTGACGACTTCGCCGCGACCGATCAGCGTGCCGTTGACGAAGACGTCGAGCAGCTCGTTCGCGGCGCGATCGAGCTCGATCACCGAGCTTTCGCCGAGCGCGAGAAGCTCGCGCAAGGTCAGCCGGGTCTGGCCGATCTCAACCGTCAGCTTGACGTCGACATCCTGCAGCAGCCGGAAATTGGCCGCCATGTTGGCGTCGACCGGAAAAGTACCGGACATGTCGGTCATGCGAGTTCCTCAGGGTTCAGAGACAGATGATTGAGACGGATCGCGGCGCGGCCGTTGGACGTGCCGACGGTCCCGGTGCCCAGCCGCCCCTTGGCGACCATGACGGGGACGTCGGCGGCGACGGTGATCGGGATCACGTCGCCCTCCTTCAGCTCCATGAGCTTGGCGAGGCTGATGACCGGTTCGGCAAGAACCGAGCGGACCGGGAAGGTCACCGTCATCATCGCCTTCGCCAGGCCGTTCTGCCACGCCGGATCGGGTGCCGCGCCGAGCACCTTGCCGGTCAGCGACGGGGCGTAGGGCTTCAGCGACTGGACCGGGTAGACGATATCGACGAACACCGGCTTGGCCGAGCCCTTGCCGATGCCGAAACGGGTGACGATGACCGGGTCATCGCCATCGATCCCGGACACCATCGCGGCATCGCCGACGACGCGACCGGGCGCGAAATGGATCTTGGCGAGCGGCTCCCACGCCGTCGCCATTGGCTCGGCGATCATCCGTCCCAACCGCTGGATCATGGCTTCGGCCGCCGGCGTGAACTCGGTCGGCATATCGTGCGGCGCGGCGCCGTTGCCGCCGAAGAACAGGTCGAGCAGTTCGAGGCTGAACTTGCCGTCGATCACCAGCAGAGTCTGGCCGGTACCCGGGCTCATCGCCAGCGGCATCCAGCCGGTCAGGACCTCGGGCCGTTCCGCGCGATAATCGGTGAAGCGCTGGACCGCGAGCGGTTCCGCCCAGATACGCAGTTCGGCCCGGAGCAATGGCTCGAACACGCCGCGCAGGCTCCGCGCGAGACGCGCCGAAAGGTGCTGGAGCGTGTGGAGATCGCCGAACGGGTTGAGATTCGCGCCACCCAACGCCGCGGCATGCGTCGCGCCTTCGCGCGGCCGCTCGCGGCGGTCCTCCTCGGACATGGTGGACGTCTCGTTAACCATGTCTCACTGAACAACGAAACTGGTAAAGTAAACGTTACTAATCCCGCCAAAACCTTCCTTTTGCTTCAGCGTCGCGTTGATCGCCGCGGCCAGTCGCTTGGCGAGTTTGTCCTTGCCCTGGCTCGTGAAGACCTCGTCCTCGGTCGCGTCGCCGAGCGCCATCAGCACCGCGGAGCGCACCGCGATCTCGTTGGTTTTCAGGTTTTCGATGACCGTATCGTCGTATGGCGTCGATACCGCGATCCCGACCTGGACGTAGTGGACGCTGTCCTGCAGATTCGACGTGAAGTCCTTGTCGAGCGGGTAATAGTTCGACGCATATTTGTCGCCGCCGACACCGGGAGGCGGCGCCTTGCCGCCACCGCCGCCTTCGCCTTCCTTGCCCGCGCCGCCCCCACCGCGCTTCTGCTCGCTCTTGGGGACCATCTTGTAGCCCGCCTCTTCGGCCGCCGACTTGGCGTGCCCGCCGCCGAGATAGCCGAGCGCATAGGCACCCCCCGCGCCGCCGCCGAGCACGGTCACCGCGCCCAGGATCATGATCAGCTTGCCCTTGCCCTTTTTCTTCTTGGGTGCGGCGTCGGTCGCGGTTTCTGTTTCGTCACTCATTACAAACCCCCGGATTAAGCGATGCGGCCGTCTTCGACGGCCTGGTTGTCGTCGCCGCGCGTCGTCGCGAGGCGGTTGGAGATGGGCTGGGTGCGCTCGGCCTGCGGATGCGGGCGCTGATCGCCCTGCCCGCTCAGATCGACGCTGGTGCCCGACAGACGGATACCGCGCGCTTCGGCGGCGGCGGAGAGCTGCGGCGTGGCATCGACCAGCATCGTGCGCGTGTTCGGCTGCTCGGCGGTGAACCGCACGCTGATCGCGCCGTCGGTGTGCGTGCGCAGCGCGATATCGACGCGGCCTAGCGCTTCGGGCTTCAAGCGGATCGACGTGTCGTTGGCGTTCGCGTTGTCCCGCAGCGCCTCAATGTGATCGATCATCTTCTGCGGCCAGTCCTGGCGTCCCATGTCGAGCGTCTGGCGCTGCGCGTCGCCCATCGGCGCGACCGGCAGGGTAGTGGTCGGCTGCGAGAGCGAGGAAGCGGTAGTCGGAGTCAGCGACGAGATCGAATCGTCGTCGCGCTTCATCCGGTCGGTCATCGACAGCGCGAAGAGCGCGGGCAGCGCGGCGACGGACGGTGCCGGTGTCGGATTGAGCGACACCGGCGTCGGCAGCGGCGTCTTCGCGGGCTGCAGCAACGGCAGCTTGATCGGCTGCGGCGTGACGGGAGCGTCGTTCGTCGGCTTGGCGACCGGCAAGTCGGCAACCGGTGTGTCGATGGTAACCGGCGGTTCGATTACGGCCGGGATCACGTCGGCGATCTTTTGGCCGGAGATGGGTGCCAAGCCTTCCGGGATGCTGCCGTCCGACACGACCGAAATGTCAGGTCCGATCGGTGGCTTCGGCGCCGGGATCGGCGGCAAGACTGTCGGCGGGCCGAACAGCCAGGCGAGCGCGGGATCCACGTCCTTGTCCTTTTCCGGCAAATCTTTGCCGGTGGCGGCATCGTCTTGCCCCTTGTCGTCGCCCGCGGACTCCTTGGCCGCCGGCTTAAACTTCTTGTCGTTCATCACCTCGCAAAAGCCGCCCGAACTGGGCGCATGAGAGGCGTTCGCCGAGGGCGGCGCGGCCGGTGCGGGCAGCGCGATCGAACTGGCAGCAGGACTGGTCAGAGCTGACATACGTACCTCTATCGCGGTGCGTGCACTGCACCGCATGAGGTGTTCAGCAAGGATCGTGCCGAATTTTCCGAACCGGCGGCGCGACTTCGAGTTCGCGGATTGCCTTGAGCGCAGCCTCGGCATCGGCGCGGGCCATCAGCTTCTCGATCGCACTTTGGTCGCGGCGGGCTTCGCGCGTGGCTTCGGCAGCGAGGTCGGCGGCGCGCTCGGCATCGACCAGCCGCGCCTGCGCCATCTCCGCCGAAGCGTGGAGCCGCGAGCGGAAGTGCGCGGCGGCGACGAGCGCGAAGCCGCTACCTTCGGCGGGTGCAGGCGCGACATTCTGCGCCAGTTGCGCGATGCGGTGCGCGAGATCGGCTTCGCTCGCACGCTTGTCGTGCGCCTGCGCTTCGGCCGCGCGGGTCATGTTCAGCTGGAGCGTGCGGACGCGCAGCAGGCGGTCGAGTTGCTTCTTATTGGCCATGATCGCCGAACACGCCGATCAGTTCGGCGACGGCGTCGTCCATCGGCACGATCGAGTCAGCGTCCTGGCGGATGAATTCCATGACCGCCGGGTGGCAGGCAATCGCCGCGTCGATTTCGGGGTCGGCCCCGCCGCGATACGCGCCCATCAGGACGAGATCGCGATTCTCTTCATACGTCGCGAGGTGCCGGCGCAGAACGCGCGCAGCCGCGATATGATCGGGCTGCGCGATGTCGGTCATCACGCGGCTGACGGAGGGTCCGAGGTCGATCGCCGGATAGACGCCGCGCTCGGCGAGCTGGCGCGAAAGGACGATATGGCCGTCGAGAATCGAGCGTGCGCTGTCGACCACGGGATCGTTGCCGTCGTCGCCGTCGGCGAGCACGGTGTAGATCGCGGTGATGGACCCGCCCGATTTAACGTCGGTGCCGGCGCGTTCGATGAGGTTGGGCAGCATCGCGATCGCGCTGGGCGGATAGCCGCGCGCCGAGGCAGGCTCGCCGAGCGCCAGGCCAATCTCGCGACCGGCATGCGCGACGCGAGTCAGCGAATCCATGATGAGCAGGACCTTCTTGCCCTCGGCCCGGAAGCCCTCGGCGATCGCGGTGGCGCGCAGAGCGCCGCGGATGCGGAGCACCGGCGAATGATTGGCCGGCACTGCGACCACGACCGAACGCGCGCGCGCCTCGCCAGCGACCTTGGTTTCGAGGAAATCCGCGACTTCGCGGCTACGTTCACCGATCAACCCGATCACCACGACATCGGCCTGCGCCGCGCGGACGATCATGCCGAGCAACACCGATTTACCGACACCCGATCCGGCCATGATACCGACGCGCTGGCCCTGGCCGATCGTCAGCAGCCCGTTGATCGCGCGCACCCCGACATCCATCGGTTGCAGCACGCGGCCGCGATCGAGCGGACCCTGCAATTTTCCCGCAAGCGGCCAATGCTTCGCGCCACGGATCGGGCCGAGCCCGTCGATCGGCTTACCCGCGCCATCGACCACGCGGCCGAGTAGCGCGCTGCCGACTTCGGCCGCGCCCGGTGCGCCGATCGGGCGGACCGAGGATTGCGGGAGCAAGGCGGCCGGGCCGCCCAGATTCATCAGCAGCGTGCGCCCGTTGCGAAAGCCGATCACTTCGGCCTCGACCTTGGCGCCGTTCGCCGCACCGACCTGGCACACCGTGCCGACCGACAGGTTGAGGCCGACCGCCTCCATCAGTAAGCCGTCGAACGACGCTAAACGCCCCGACACCTTCGGGGTGGGGGCGAAGTCGGCGGTACCGAGGCTTTCGAGATAGTCGGCGGCGAAGCGATTGAGCATCAGTCGGGCAGGCCCGTACGGTCGATCACCTGCGCGAGCTGTTCGAGCCACTGATCCGGCCCGTCCTCGACGATCGTGGCCGACGATTCGAGCACGAAGTGACCGCGCTGAACGTGGCCGTCGGCGACCGCGAAGATATTCTCGGGCAATTTGCCTTCGACCAGCGGCAGGTCGTCGGGGTTGATCCTGAGCAAGGCCGATTCGGCGTCGTCGCCGATCATCCCAGCGGCGCTCGCGACGCGGCGCGTCAGCAGCTCGGCATCGATCCCGGTCTCACCGATCATCTTCGTCACCAGTAGCATCACCGTCGCGCGGAGATGCCCGGCGAGCCGTTCACGATCGACGCGACGGTCGTCGGCGATGGCCGCGACGAGGCTTTCGAGCAGCGCCTGGTCGCGCTCGCCCAGACGCCCCCGTTTGCCAATGCGGCGGCCAGCCCCTCGTCATAACCCTGCTGCCGCGCGGTCTGCACCGGATCGATGAACCCGGTGGCCGGTTGCGCGGCGTCGAGCGGATCCCAGCCCTCGGTCGGGTTGGTGTCGGTTTCGGCCGGCGAGAAATGGCGCGGTTGCGCCGGCTCGCCCGGCGGTGTCGGGGTGATGTCGCGCGGCGCGAACGCCACGCCCTTCGCGGCGTAAGCCTGGCGCAGCGCAGCGCCGGCGGCGTCGCGGCGGCCGGCGAACCCGGCGACGAAGCTCGATAGATTGGCCTCAGACATAATCGTCGTCGCCGCCCATCATGATCGTACCGTCCTTCGCCAGCGCACGTGCCTGCTGAATGATGATCTTCTGCGCTTCGAGCACTTCGGCGAGCTTCATCGGGCCGCGCGCTTCCATCTCGTCGCGAATGCCGTCGGCGGCGCGCGCCGACATGCAGCCCAGGAAGCGGTTGCGGATTTCCTCGTCCACGCCCTTCAGCGCGCGCGTCAGTACGTCGCTGTCGATGTTGCGGATCAGCGTACCCAAATTCTTGTCGTCCAGGTCGAGCAGATTCTCGAACACGAACAACGCTTCCTCGATCTGCTTCGCGATGTCGCGGTCGAGCTTGAACAGCTTGGGCATGACCCGCTGCTCGGTGGTCTTGCGTGCGCCCGACAGGATCTTAGCCGCCTCGCGCGTGCCGCCGATCGTGACGCCAGCCGACTGCGTAGCCGCCTTGGTGCGGCCGGCCAGCATCGTGCGCAGCGTGTCGATCGCTTCGGGCGTTATCGGCCCCAGCCGCGCGACGCGGTGGAGGATGTCGGGCTGCACCGCATCGGGCAGCATTTCGAGTACCTGGCCGGCGATCGTCGGATCTAGGTTCGCGATCACCACCGCGGCGATCTGCGGGTGCTCCTTTTCGATCATCGCCGCGATCTCGCCGGCTTCCATCCAGTCGAGCAGGTCGATCTGGCACGCAGCTTCAGGCGGAGTGATGCGCGCGAGGACGCTGTCGGCCTTTTCCTGGCCGAGCGCCTTGGTCATCACCGTTTCGATGATCGGCTTGGGATCGAACGCGATACCGGTACGATCACGCGCGCGGCCGACGAAATCGTCGAGCACGTCGCCGACCTGGTCCTCGCCGACGTCCGCGACCGCGAACATCGCCTTGCCAAGTTGGCGCACTTCCTCGGGATCGAGCTTCTGGAGGATGCTCGCCGCCTCCTCCTCGCCGACCAGCATCATCAGGACGGCGGCGCGCTCGACACCGGAATAGGAGCGGAAAGGAGCGTTCATCAGCGTGCGTCCGCCTTGATCATGTCACGTACCGCGAGCGCGGCGCGGGCCGGGTTGTCGCGGGTGAAGCCGCGCACCGTGCCGAGCCGGTCGTCGAAATTCTGCGCACCTTCTAGGGCGTCGATTCCGACCGGGGCGTTAATGCGCCCGCCGCCGGCCGGCGCGCCGATCCCGAGCGACGCGAGGTCGCGGCTGCCGCGATTGGCCTCGTCGCGCTTCTTGAGCAGCACCTTGGACAGCGGGCGGACCCCGAAGAGCAGCACCAGTACCGCAATGACGATCGCCGTCACGTTGCGGATCACCATCGAGAACCAGTCGCTCTCGTAAAAGGCAGGTCCACCGGCGACCGTGGCGGGAGGCACGAACTTGCGGCTGATCACGGTCACCTGGTCGTTGCGCGTCTGGTCTGCACCGACCGCCGAGCGGACGAGATCGGTGATCTGCTGCAACTCGACCGGCGAGCGCGGCTTCGATCCCTCGACGTCGCGCAGGACCACCGCCACCGACAGGCGCTTCAAGCCGCCAGGGGCGTTACGGGTGACCGAGACTTCCTTGCCCAGGTCGTAGGCGCGGGCATATTCGTCGGATGCCTTCGAGGTATCGGCCAGGCCACCACCGGTAGCGGGCGTCGCCGCGGGCGTCGGCGTCGCGCCGGCGGCCGGCGTGGCACCGGCAGCGGGCTGCGCGGGCGGCGTCGTTACCGTGGTCGGTCCGGGAGGCGTGTTCGACAGCGCGCCGGGGATGCCCCGCGGCGGCGGCGACGTGGATGCGCCGTCCTTGCTGGTCCAATTGCCCTGTTCCGCACGCAGCGCGCCAGCCTTGTCGTAGCTTTCGCGGGTCGAGCTGGTGTCGTCGAGATTGACGTCCGCCGACACTTCGGCGGTGAAATTGCCCGCGCCTACGATCGGCGTCAGCAGCGTGGTCAGCTGGTCGCGATACTTTTGCTCGACCTGGTTCTGAAACCGGATGCGGGCGTCGTTGGCGGCACCAGGACCATCAGGCTTCGACAGCAGCGCGCCCATCTGGTCGACGATCGTGACACCTTCAGGCTTCATCCCCGGCACCGACGAGGCGACGAGATTGATGATCGACGACACCTGCGCGTCGGACAGCGAGCGGCCGCCGACCAGCTTCAGCACAACGCTGGCGGTCGGGGATGCGTTGTCGCGGACGAACACGGTGTTCTCAGGAACGGCGAGATGCACGCGCGCTTCGGACACCGCGTCGATATCCTCGATCGAGCGCGCCAGTTCGGTCTCGCGCGCCTGGCGAAGGCGTTCGCCCTCGACCGCGCGGCTGGTGCCCATCGGCATGTTGTCGAGGATCGCGTAGCCGGCGGGCGCCGACTTCGGCAGTCCCTGCCCCGCGAGCAGCATCCGCGCTTTGGCATAGTCGCCCTCGGGAACGGTCACGGCGTCGGTCGATTCATCGAGCCGCCCGGTGATGCCCCCGGCCTTGAGCGCGCTGATCACCGCCGACTTATCGCTGTCGGGCAACCCCGAGTACAACGTCTTCTGCGTCGGCGTCGACAGCGTGAACCACGCCAACGCGGCGGACGCGATCAGCCCGACCATCAGGATCATCGGCAAGCTGCGGCGGACCGCCGGCTGCGCGAGCATCCCGTTCAACTGCTTCACCGGGTTGGCGAAGGGCTCGGTGCCCGTGTCGGGCATGGGGGTGAGTTGTGTGGCCATGATCGATTACACCGGCATGCTCATGATGTCCTTATAGGCGGACAGCAGTTTGTTCCTGACCTGCAACGTCGCTTCGAAGCTGACCGACGCCTGTTGGCGAGCCAGCATCACCTTGGCGATGTCGATCGTTTCGCCGCGTTCGTAGGACGCGGAGAGGTCGGCGGCTTGGTTCTGGGTCTCGTTGACGTTGCGCAGGGCGGTCGTCAGCGAGTCGGCGAAGGTCGCGGGTCCGGTCGCGGCGGGCGCACCCACCCCGGCCTGCGCATTGACCTTCGCCAATGCCTGGTTGCGTTCCAGGATCTGCGCGCGGAGCGCCATCACCCGGTCGACGCTCATCGCGCCGTCGATTCCCCCGATGCTCATGCCGACATCCTCGTGCCGCGGGTGATGTCCTCACCCTGTTCGCGTGCCTTGGCGAGGCGATAGCGGAGCGTGCGCTCCGAAATGCCGAGCCGCCGTGCGGTTTCGATCCGGCTGCCGCCGCACGCGGCGAGCGTTTCGCGGATCGCGTGGAATTCGCTGAACTGGACGACGTTCGCGAGCGTGTCGCCATTGGCTGCGGCACGCGCCGGAACGGCGTCGGCCTGCGGCGTCGGGCGGCGATCGAAGATGATGTGGCTGGCGGAGATCGTGTCACCCGCGGCGAACAGCATCGCGCGCTGGATCACGTTCTCGAGCTCGCGGACATTGCCCGGCCAATCGTGCGTCATCAGCATCTCGACCGCGCTGGCGTCGGGCCATGGCACGACCGAACGCGTGCCGGCATGGCGCAGGATCATCGCCGCGGTCAGCGCCGGGATATCCTGCGGGCGCTCGGCGAGCGGGCGCGTCGTCAGCGGGAAGACCGACAGGCGGTAATAGAGGTCGGCACGGAAGCGGCCAGCGGCGACTTCCTCGGCCAGGTCGCGGTTGGCGCAAGCGATGATGCGGACGTCGACCGGTATCGCCTGGGTCGCGCCGATCGGAATGACCTCGCGTTCCTGCAGTACGCGGAGCAGCTTGGCCTGGAGGCCCAGCGGCATCTCGGCGATCTCGTCGAGCAGCAGCGTGCCGCCGTCGGCCGCGCGGAAGAAGCCTTCGCCACCCGACGAGGCGCCGGTGAACGCGCCCTTCTGGTGGCCGAACAGCATCGCCTCAAGCATTGTCTCAGGCAGCGCCGCGCAGTTGATCGCGATGAAAGGCTTGTCGGCGCGCGGGCTGGCGCGGTGGATGGTGCGGGCGAGCACTTCCTTGCCGGTGCCGGTCGGGCCGTTGACGAGCACCGTGATGTCGGCGCCGGCGACGCGTTCGGCCAGCGCGAACAGCGCCAAGCTTTCCGGGTCGGCGGCGGTCGCGGCTTCGGGGCCGGCGACATGCGCGTAGGTGAAGGCGTTGCCGATCGCGGCGTCGGTCGCGCCGAACGCTATCCGCGCCGGCTGTCCGTCACCGCCCCGTGTGAAGCCGCGGCCTTCGTCGGCGATCACCAACGTGCGCGCGGCGATCGGCGCGGTTTCGCCGTCCATGACCAGGAAGGTGTCGTTCGCGGTCGGGCGTGCGCTGTCCTCGGCGACGCTCAGGCCTTGGGCCTTGAGCGACGAGACGAGCGCGTATTTCTGCCTGACGAGTGCGGCTGACGGATAGATCGAACGCATTCATTCCCCCTTCGATGAGTGGGGAATGCGGCAAAGGTGGTAAACGACCGGTTAAGTACGTTGCCGGAAGCGGCAGGAAATTTCCGGCGGCAGGACGCGCGCGAGCACGCCTTACGCGCGCGCGGCATAGGGAGCAGCGCCTTCCGGCACCCCTTGTCCGCCCCAATACCCAATCTGGGTCCCGCCAAATAAAATTACTTAATCGCCGGAACAGCCTGCCGTTTCTTCCTGTGACGGCTCGGTTCCCCGGTGGGGGGCAGCGGGGACGTCGGACCAAATGGAGACGACCAATGAGTGTTATCGGAACCAATACCGCCGCGCTTCGCGCCGGTGCCGCGTCGAACGGCGCGGACGTTATGCTGAACCAGGCGATGCAGCGTCTGTCGACCGGCAAGCGCATCAACTCGGCCAAGGACGACGCCGCCGGCCTCGCCATCTCGGCGTCGATGGGCGCGCAGATCCGTTCGATGAACCAGGCGATCCGCAACGCCAATGACGGCATGTCGATGGCGCAGACCGCCGACGGCGCGCTGGGCGAAATCAGCAACATGCTGCAGCGTGTTCGCGAACTGGCCACGCAGTCGGCTTCGGGCACCTACTCGACCGCCGACCGCACCAACATGAACGCGGAAGTCACCGCGCTGAAGACGCAGATGGGCAGCATCCTGACCAACACCGCGTTCAACGGCGTGAAGCTGTTCGACGGCACCGCCGGCACCTCGGGCTCGGTCACGATCCAGGCCGGTGCGGCTGCTACCGACACGGTGACGATGTCGTTCGCGTCGATCACGACGACGACGCTGGGCGTCAACGGCTCGGCGGTCGATACGGCTGCCAACGCAACGACGGCGCTGGGCGCGGTCGATAGCGCGCTGACCGCGCTGAATACTGCCCGCGCCGGTTTCGGTGCGTCGCAGAACCAGCTGCAGTCGGTGGTCAACAACGTCACGACCAACGTCACCAACCTGAGCGACGCGCGTAGCCGCATCGAAGACGCCGACTTCTCGGCCGAATCGACGAACCTCGCCAAGGCGCAGATCCTGAGCCAGGCGTCGACCGCGATGCTCGCCCAGGCGAACCAGAACGCCCAGACCGTCCTCAAGCTGCTCCAGTAATCCGAGCAGCCGGAGTACGGCTCCGGCATCCTGCCCCCCTTCATACAGGGTGGCGGAGCCGAACAGGGAACCCCGGTGGTCGCAGGACCGCCGGGGTTTTCTGTTGGGCGCGGCGTCGCCGCGCCGGACCGGCCTAAGTTGACACCAAGTTGACACTAGCGACGATGTTCCGCCGGGAGCCGAAACTCTAGATCGCGACATGCCGTGTCCCCGCGAAAGCACGAGCTTGGGCTCCTGCCTTCGCAGGAGCACGGCATCGGGGATGTCACGATGTCAAAGAGCGCGACGACGCTGTCAGGCGAAATCCTACATTGCAAGCGGCATTCCGGACGCGCCTACTACACACCCCGTTACGGCCGAAATATTCCAATTGATTCAGTATATTGATCACGATCAAGCGCCAATATTGCCCTTCCCAATTAGTTAACATTTTCGTAACTTGCCCTGGGGGCTCGGCATCGTGCGGAGTCTTCCACCAAGAGGGGCCAGTATGAAAAAGTTGCTTTTCGGCACCGCCGCGGCGGTGCTTGCGTTCGTTTCGGTTCCGGCATCGGCCGGCGATTTCATCTTCAACTTCACCGCGACCGGCATCAGCGGCAGCGGCACGTTCACGACGCAGAACACGCCGAACAGCAGCGGCGGGTATCTGATCACCAACACCACCGGTACCGTCACGGTCGGCGCGAATACGTTCAGCATCACCGGTCCGACGAACTATGCCGCGGCGAGCAATCTGCTCTACGCGTTCCAGACGCCGCTGCTCGACTTCGACGGGACCAGCTTCGCGCTGTCGAACCCCGCCGCGACCGACGTCAACCTCTATTACCTGGGCGGCTATCGCTACATCCGCACCGGGATGAGCGGCAATCAGGCGCTGACCTCGTTCACCGTCACGCCCGCGACGGCGGCGGTTCCCGAGCCGGCCACCTGGGCGATGATGATCATGGGCTTCGGCCTGGTCGGTGGCGCGATGCGCCGCCGCAGCGTCCGCGTCGCGTTCGCCTGACGAAATGCGCGACCGGGGCGGTTCGCAGTCCCGGTCGCGCCAATTGCAAAGACCTGCTATCCCCTCGCGCGAGGGGGAACAGCTATGAAACAGGCCTTGATTGCGCTTGCGTTGATCGCGGCGGCGCCCGCGCCGGCCGGACCGGCAGCGTCCGCCAAGGCCTTCGTCGATAGCCTCTACAGACCGTGGATCGCCTCGCTGAAGCGCGATTCCAGCGCCGATCGCACCGGCTACATGCCGAAGGACGACGAGAGCGTTTATATTCCCGAGCTGTCGGCGCTGCTGAACAAGGATCAGCGCATCTCCAACCGCACCGGCGATGTCGGGGTGATCGACTGGGTTATCCTGTGCTCGTGCCAGGACGATGGCGGCCTCGGCTATCGCGTGACCATACCGGTCGCGACGGCGAAGACCGCGACCGCCAAGGTCGCGCTGAGCTTCGGCGGGAAATACGACCGCACGCTGACGCTCAAGCTGATGAAGCTGCCGGCAGGCTGGCGGATCGCCGACGTCGCCGACACCGACATGCCGAGCCTGCTCGCGCTGCTGCGCAAGGAGTTGCGTGGCAAGAAATGACGCTTCGCAGCCTCTGGAAAGTCTGATAGACGGTCAATTGTGAACGTTCACAATTGGAGAGGTGAGCCGTGAACCGTAGGGATTTCGTCCGCACAGGCCTGGCCACCGGGGCCGGTCTATCCGTCGCAACGACCGCCAACGCCATCGCCGGCACACCCATCGACCGCAGCTTTCCCAAGGATTTCCGCTGGGGTTGCGCGACCGCTTCCTACCAGATCGAGGGCGCGGTGAACGAAGACGGCCGCGGGGCGTCGATCTGGGACACCTTCTCGCACACGCCGGGCAAGGTTGCGAACGGCGACACCGGCGACGTCGCCTGCGACAGCTATCATCGATATCGCGAGGATATCGCGCTGCTCAAGAATCTGGGGGTCGGCGTCTATCGCATGTCGATCGCCTGGTCGCGGATCTTCCCCGACGGCCGCGGCCAGCCCAACCAGAAGGGGTTGGACTATTACAACCGCGTGATCGACGCGCTGCTCGCGGCCGGTATCCAGCCCTATGTCACGCTGTTCCACTGGGATCTGCCCCAGGCGCTGCCCGGCGGATGGCAGAACCGCGACACCGCCCATGCCTTTGCCGATTATGCCGGGTACATGGCGGGAAAGCTGTCCGACCGGGTGCGGCACTTCATCACGGTGAACGAGCTGCGCTGCTTCACCGACCTCAGCTATCAGGTCGGCATCCATGCACCGGGCCTGAAGCTGCCGCCAGCCGGGATCAACCAGGTCCGCCACCATGGCGTGCTCGCCCACGGCCTCGGCGCGCAGGCGGTGCGCGCGCATGCCAAAGGCGATACGCAGGTCGGGATCGCCGACAATACCAGCTTCTTCGTCCCGGTGATCGAGACGTCCGAGCATATCGCGGCGGCGAAGAAGGCCACGCGCGAGGACAATGCGATGTTCCTCACCGCGATCATGGAGGGCCGCTATATCGACAGCTATCTGGCCGCCGCGGGCAAGGACGCGCCGAAGGTGCAGGCGGGCGACATGGCGACGATCGGCACGCCGCTCGATTTCGTCGCGCTCAACATCTACACGCCGACTTATGTAAAGGCCGATCCGTCGGTGCCGCGCGGCTGGACGCCGTTGCCGCACCTGCCGCAATCGCCGCGCATGGCGTCGCCCTGGCTCTATGTCGGTCCTGAAGTCGCCTTTTGGGGCGTCCGCCTGACGAGCGAGCTATGGAATCCCAAGTCGCTCTACATTTCCGAAAACGGCTGTTCGGCGGACGACGTGCTCGACGCGCAGGGCCGCGACGACGATGCCGATCGCATCATGTATCTGCGCAACTATCTCGGCCAGTTCCAGCGCGCGACGGCGGAGGGTTATCCGCTCCACGGCTATTTCCTGTGGAGCCTGATGGACAATTTCGAATGGGCCGACGGCTATACCAAGCGGTTCGGCATCCATTACGTGGATTTCAAAACGCAGCAGCGCACGCCCAAGCTGAGCGCGCAGTGGTACAAGGAACTGATCCGCCGCAACGCGTTAGTGTGACATGCTCATCCTCCCCCGCCAGGGGGAGGTGGCGCGAAGCGACGGAGGGGGAGGATACGGCGCACCATCGATAGTGCGTCGCCTCCTCCCCCTCCGTCAGCCAAGGCTGACACCTCCCCCTGGCGGGGGAGGATTTCAGATGGATCGCGACATTGCTTTCTTCAGGCGGGCGTGCGCGGACGCCTTGATCTGGCAGACGCGCGCGGCGCCGACGCCGATCACTTCGCCGATCTCCTCGAGGTTGAGTTCCTCGACATAGTAGAGCTGAATGACCTGGGCCTCGCGTTCGGGCAGTGCAGAGATCGCCGCGATCAATGCGTCGCGCAGGTCGATTTCGGCGAGCTGGTCGAACGCATTGGGCTCGTCGGACATGAACCACGGCCCGTCGTCGGTGTAGACGTCGTCGATCGAATCGAACCGCACGGCCTCCGCGCTCGCATAATCGGCGCGCAGTTTCTCGATCGTCACGCCCAGATGCGCGGCAACGGCCGCATCGGTCGGGGGTACGCGGCCGACGGTGAGCATGGCGACGGTCTCCTGATATTGCTTGCGGCGGCGCATCGCCCCGCGGGTTAGGGTCGCCTGACGGCGCAACTGGTCGATCATCGCGCCGCGCAGCCGCGTCGCGAGATATTGTTCGAACGTGACTTGCCCGCGATCCTCGAAGCCGTGGATCGCCTCGACCAACGCCACGAGCCCGATCTGGACGAGATCCTCGACCTCGCACACGCCGGAGATCGAGCCATGGACGTGCCAGGCGATGCGGCGGACGAGCGGGGTGTGCTTGCGGACCAGCGCCTCGACGTCGCGCACGGGCGCGCGGCCGTAGGTCAACGGTTGAGCGTTTTCGAACGCCCCCTTCATCGGTTCCTCGCTCATGCCGCGAGCGCCTGCGGCGCGCCGATCACGGCGACGACTTCGACCGCCTTCTCCTCCGGCACTTCGAAGAACGACATGACCGGCGTGTCGGGCAGGCAGGTCTTGACCAGCTTGCGGATCGCCTGGCGGATCGTGGGCTGGACGACGAGCGCGAACGGCTTGGCTTCGGCGACCAAAGGCGCCGCGGCGTGCTGCAACGCCTCGACGATGCGGCGGCCGAGATCGGGTTCGATCGTGTGGCGGCGCGACGGGTCGGAGCGGACAGCCTGGCCGAGCAGCCCTTCGAGCTGACCCTCCAAGGTCATCACGCGCAGCGGTTCGTGGACGCCGCAGAGCTTCTGGATGATCAGCCCGCCGAGTTCGGGGCGGATCGCCTCGATGATTTCCTCGGCATCGACGGTCTTCTGCGCGGCGACCGCAATGGCGGACGCGATACGCCGGAATTCCTTGAGCGGGATGCCCTCGGCGAGCAGGCCCTTGAGCACTTGCGTCAGCGTGGTCAGCGGCAACGGCGCCGGCGACAAGGCGGCGACCAATTGCGGGCTACGTTCCTTCAGGCCATCGAGCAGCGCCTGGACTTCGTCGGCGCCGAGTAGATCGGCCGAATTGGCGCTCAGTTGATGGTTGAGGTGCGTCGCCATGACCGTCCCCGAATCGACTACCAGATAGCCCTGTCCCGTCGCGGCATCGGCATCGCCCGGCGCGATCCAGGTGGCTTCGAGCCCGAAGGTCGGATCCTTGGTCTTCTTGCCCTGCAGTTCGCCGAACCCCTCGCCGGTGTTGAGCGCGAGCATTTCGTCGGCCGAAGCCTGATCCTCGCCGACGACGACGCCGCCGACCAGGATGCGATAGGTATAGGGCGCCAGGTTGATGTCGTCGCGCACGCGCACTTGGGGCACGACGAAGCCGAGTTCCTTCGACAGCTGACGCCGTACGCCAGTGATGCGGCCCATCAGCGGCGCACCGCGACGCTCGTCGACCAGCGGCACCAGACCGTAGCCGATGTCGAGATTAATCTGCATGCTGTCCGACACTTCCTCCCAGCCGATCTTCGACTGATCGGGCGCCGGCGCGGCGGGCGCGGGGGGCGGCGGGCGTTTGGCGATCTGGTTGAGCTTCCAGGCGGTGAAGCCGGCGATCGCAGCGGCCGACAGCAACACGAAGTGCGGCATGCCCGGCAGCACGCCGAGGATGCCGAGGATGACGGCGACCGGGGTCCAGGTGCGGGCAGCACCGAACTGGCTGCCGATCTGGCCGGCCAGATCGTGGCTCGACGTGACGCGCGTGACGATCGCAGCGGCGGCGATCGACAGCATCAACGACGGCAGCTGCGCGACGAGCGCGTCGCCGATCGCGAGCAGAACGTAATTGTGCGCGGCGTCGCTCAGCGACATGCCATGGCTCACCGGGCCGAGGATCAGGCCGCCGACGATGTTGGCGAACAGGATCAGGAGTGCGGCGACCGCATCGCCCTTCACGAACTTCGACGAACCGTCCATCGAGCCGTAGAAGTCGGCTTCGGTCGATACTTCGATGCGGCGCGCCTTGGCTTCCTCGGGCGTGATCAGGCCGGCGTTCAGGTCGGCGTCGATCGCCATCTGCTTGCCGGGCAAGGCGTCGAGGGTGAAGCGCGCCGACACTTCGGACACGCGGCCCGCGCCCTTGGTGACGACGATCAGGTTGATGATCACCAGGATCGCGAAGACGAAGATGCCGACGACGTAATCGCCGCCGATCAGGAAGGTGCCGAACGCTTCGATGACGTGACCCGCCGCGCTCTCGCCCTCATGCCCGTGGACGAGCACGACGCGCGTCGAGGCGACGTTGAGGCCGAGGCGGAACAGCGTGGCGAACAGCAGCACGGTCGGGAAGGCCGAGAAATCGAGCGGCTTCTGCGCGTTCAACGCGACCATCAGCACCGCGAGGCTGATCGCGATGTTCGCGACGAAGAAGATGTCGAGCATCGCGGCCGGGATCGGCACCACCATGACGCAGACGAGCAGCAGGATCGCGAGCGGGAGGGCGGCGTGGCGGACGTTGCCGCCGAAAAGCTTGTTCAGCGAGTTCACGAGCGGTTAGCCCCCATGCTTGCGAGCATCATGTATGCCAGCCGCGCGGTGTCGGGCGTCGGGCGGAGAAGATTGACCGAATTGGCGGACGCGGGCGGTGTCGTCCCGGCGGCGGTGGCGCCGGTCGCGCGGGCGAGCGCCGCTTTAGCCCAGGCCGCGGCGCTGTCGTTGCTGTCGCCCGACCCGGTGATGACGGTCGCGTCGCCGAGATTGGTGATGCCGGCGAGCGCGGCGAAATTGGCCTTGGCGGTTTCGAAATCGCCGCCCTTGCGGAATACCGCCGGGGTCAGCCCGGCGCTGCCGTCGAGCGTGTCCGACGCCAAGCCGACCGCGCCGACCTTCGCCGCGCCCTTGTCGAGCTTGGCGGCGAAGCGCTGGTAGATGTCGCCGAGACTGCGGGCATTACCGCTCGCGTCGTAGAAGATGCTGCGGTTGGCGCGCGCGGCGGCCGGGAACATCGCCGCACCCGACACATTCGGATTGGCCTGCATCGTGCGCAGGAACGATCGTGCCCCGCCCAGACCCAGGAAATGCGCCATGTAGAGATCGGTGCCGGTCGCGCCGCGGCCCAGCGAGCCTTCGAGCGACGCCTTGTTGTCCGACGCGAATTCGGCCGCCATCGTCGCGGAGACTTCGGGATTGTTGCGCAAACCCAGGATCGCGCTCTTCATGCCGGGGTCGTTGACCACCCAGCGACCGCCCGAGCGCGTGATCGCGTTCGATGCCCAATCGAGTCCGTGCTCACTGCCATGCTGCTTGATGACGCCGAGCCATGACTGGTCGATGAACTGATAAAGGCCCGTCGCCGACGAGGTGCCGGCGCGCGCGGTCGGGTTCAGGCCGCTTTCGAGCTGCGCCTGGCCGAGCAGATAGTCGAAATCGATCCCCGTCGCTTGGCTCGCTTTCGCGATCGCCGAGCGAACGTTACCGATATTCCCCGAGATTGCTTCGACGCCCATCGGCCCCTTGCTGGTTGCCCCACTTCAGGCGCACACTCAGCAAGCACCGTGCCAAACCCTTACGCGTAGGCGGCAGCGAGTCCGTTGGGGCGATATCCGCCGGCATCACCGGCAAGACTTTGCAGCCTGCGGCGGACGTTTGCCGCCAGCAGGTTGACGTAGATGCGCGCGGTTTCGTTCAGGCGCTGCGCTTCTTCGGCGAGTTCGCGCACGCCGGGTTCGAGCGGGCCGTTGTCGATCGCGGCAAGCGCGTCGATCGCGACCAATTTGGTTTGGGTCGCGCGGTCGAGCGCGGCGACGTCGTTGGACTTCATCGCCGCGATTTCGGCGTGAAGCGCATCGATGACGCTGATCAGGCCATCACGCCTTGTCATCGGACATCCAGTCGTAGCGCAACGCGAGCATCCGGTCCGCGATCGTCGCGGGCAGGATCGGGAAAGTACCGTTGGCGATCGCCTGCTTGATGCGCGAGACGCGTTCGGTATCCACCGGCGGCTGCGTCGCGAGCTGGCTGGCCAGCTGCGTTGCGGGCGACAGCTGTGGCTCGTCGGCGACAACCACAGGTGCAACCTTGGGCGCTACCGCCACGGGCGTGACGGGAGCGACACGGAGGTCGTTGGGCGTCGAGCCCTTCGGTCCAATCGGATCGACCATAGTCCACCTTGTTACTAACTCGGACCATCAAACGACCGCCTGTTTAAAACATTTAGAAAAAATTATTCGCCGCCCGGAATCATGGCCTTACCCGGCTCCGTCGCAATCGCCTGGATCGGCGGTTTGCCGTCGGTGACCTTGATCAGCACACGCGCACCGGCGGCGGCATCGTTGACCGCGACGCCGTCGCGAGTGACCGCGAAACCAGGACTGCCGGCGCTCACCGACACCGGATCGCCGCGCTTGATGACGATCACCGGCTTGGCGACCGGCGCCGAGGTAGGCGCGAGCGGCGACGGCTCGACGATCGCGGGCGCGGCGATGCGGATCGGCACGTAGATGCGCCATTCGGGATCCGGGCACGCCACGACGACCGAGTCGTGCGCGGGCGTCCGCCAGTTCATCGTGACCATCGGACACGTCGCGAGCTTGAGCCGCGTGTCGATCGCGGTGCGCGCGCCGCCATCCTCGCCGATGCCGCGACCGGTGAAGCCGGCGACGGCCTTGTCGAGCAACGTCGTGCTCTGGAAACTCTGCGCGGCGGCCGGCGTGGCGGCGACGATCGCGGCGAGCGTGATGATTGAGCGGATCATGGGTTGGTCCTGACGGCGGGATCGCCGGTAAAGCTGACGGTGACGAGCGCGGTGCGCCCCGCGGTCGAGGCGGAAGCGATGGTGATGCGGCCGGCGGCGATGCCGTGGCCGATCAGATAGGCGGTGACCGCGCGGGCGCGATCGGTCGCGAGCAGATCGGCGCTGCCGGTCGCGGGGTCGACATCCCCTGCCCCGGTCGCGCCGCCGCTCACGCGCAGGCTCGCGCGCGGGTCGCGGAGGTTGGCGGTCGCGAAGTCGATCAGCCCGGCATCCGATTGGATGCTTGCCGATCCCGGCGCGAAGCCAACCGCCGCGACGGCGAGCGGGATCGGATCAGGCGTCACGTCGGGCGCGGTCGCGCCGAACCCTTCGCGCAGCCCTTTGGCGAGGGCGCGCCGGTCGGTCGCCTGGACCAGCACGAAGAACCCGACCAGTAGCAACGCCAGATCGGCGAGCGTCCACAGCCAGAGCGGCCGGGACGGTGGCGCGTCGAGCAGATCGGCGTCGTTCACGCTGCGGCCACCGCGACCACCGAACCGCGCGGCTGGCCGTATTCGGCAAGCGCGGCGAGCGGCGCGACCAGGCGCGACCGCTCCTCCGCCTCGGCGCGCGCACGGCGGCGCAGGCGGACGGCGATCGGCATCGCGATCAGATTGGCGATCAATGCGCCGTAGAGCGTCGCGAGCAGAGCGACCGCCATCCCCGCACCGATCGCGGCGGGGTCCTGCATCGCCAGGAACATCTTCACCAGCCCGATCAGCGTACCGACCATACCCATCGCCGGGGCGACCTCGGCCATGCCCGCCCACATATCGGCGGCGCCGGTGTGGCGCAGGATACGCGCGCGTCGGCGTTCGTCGAGGAGGCGAGTCACGTCGGCGGGCGTCGCGCCGTCGACGATCCGCGCGATCGCGGCCGCGACGTCGGGATCGGCGATCACCGAGCGGTCGAGCGTGTGGACGCCGTGGCGCTTGGCGATGCGGCCGAGTGCTGCGACCTGATCGATCAGCGGGCTCGCGTCGAGCGTCCGCCGCGGCAACGTCGCCAGCGCGGCGATCCCGCGGCCGACGTCGCGGAGCGGGGTGCGGAGCAGGGTCGCGGCAAGCGTACCGCCGGCGACGATGAAAATCGCGGCGGGATCGAGATAGGGGCCAAGCGCGTCGGGCGTGATCATGCGCGAGGGCTCTGCAAGGGGCGGGCCAGTTTCTCGCACCGTCGCCCCGGCGCAGGCCGGGGCCGCTGCGTTGCTAAGGTAGCCCTCTCGAAATCCAGCGGCCCCGGCCTCCGCCGGGGCGACGGCAAGTGGCAAAACCGGCAATCGCGTTGCCGCCAACCGGCAATCCTTTGCCGCTTTCGCCGCTCTACGAAGGCAAAACCTGCTCTCAACGGCAATTGGCACGGCCTTTGCTGAACTCTCGCGCAGGATTTAACGCGAGGACCGGCACATGGCCGACAACAGTCTGTTCGGAATACACGGGGCGGCGCTCGAAGTGCGCGGTCAGCGCATGGGTATTCTCGCCTCCAACATCGCCAACTCGTCGACGCCGGGCTTCAAGGCCAAGGACATCGACTTCCAGAAGGCGCTGCGCTCGGCGCAGGGCGGCAGCATCGACGGCGCGGTCACCGGCGCCACGATGTACCGCGTGCCGCTGCAGCCCAGCCTCGACGGCAACACCGTCGACCTGTCGACCGAGCAGACCGCCTTCGCGGAGAATGCCGTCCAGTATCAGACGACGCTGGCGTTCCTGAACGGCCGCATCAACGAAGTCACCCGCGCGCTGAGGGGAGAATAAGCAATGTCCGACCAGCCGCTTTCCATCTTTGCCGTATCGGGCCGCGCGATGAGTGCGCAGCTCGTGCGCATGAACACGACCGCGTCGAACCTGGCCAATGTCGGCTCGGTCTCGAACTCGGCCGACACCGCATACCGCACGATCAAGCCGGTGTTCCGCACCAGCTTCGACAAGGCGAGCGGCATGGCCACGGTCGATGTCGAGAACATCGTCACCGCCGGGAGCGAGCCGACCAAGCGCTACGACCCCGCCAATCCGATGGCCGACAAGGACGGCAACGTCTGGGAATCGAACGTCGATGAAACGCGCGAGCTCGTAGACATGATGGAGACCGCGCGCGGGTACCAGAACAATGTCGAGGTCATGCAGACCGCGAAATCACTGATCGTCGATACGCTCAAGCTCGGGAAATAAGTCATGACCTCCACCTTCGACACCACGCTCGCCAATCTCGGCATTCAGCGTACCGGGACCACGACCCCCACTGTCTCCGCGCCGGGCGCGCAGACGCTAGGCCAGGCCGATTTCCTGAAGCTGATGACCGCGCAGTTGCAGAACCAGGATCCGTTCAACCCGGTCGACAACACCCAGATGGTCGCCCAGATGGCGCAGTTCTCGTCGCTGTCGGGCATCACCGAGATGTCGTCGACGCTGAAGACGATCGCCGCCAAGTTGACCGGCACATCGACCAGCGACGCGATGTCGTATGTCGGCAAGACCGTCCTGACCGAAGGCAGCACCGCGTTCGCGCGGACCACCGGCGGCATCGCCGGCGCGGTGGAGTTGGGCGACGACGCGACCGACCTGTCGGTGACGATACAGGACGCCAACGGCGCGACCCTGAAGACGCTCAACCTCGGCCAGACCGCCAAGGGTACCGCGGAATTCGACTGGGACGGCACGACCGACAACGGTCAGCCCGCCGGCAACGGTCCGTTCAAGGTCATCGCCACCGCGACCAACGGCGGCAAGGCCGTCACGACCACTCCGCTGGTCTGGGCGCCGGTCACCTCGGTGACCGACATCTCCAGCGGCAACCCCAAGCTCAACGTCGCCGGGCTCGGCGCCATCGCCATTTCGTCCGTCCGCCAGGTCGGCTGATCCAGAACCCCCTCGGAGTAACGCACCATGTCCTTCTACACCTCGCTTTCGGGTCTCCAGGCCTCGCAGTCCGAGATGAACACCATCTCGCACAACCTCGCCAACGTCGCGACCAACGGCTTCAAGAAGAGCCGCACCGAATTCGCCGACGTCATCGCATCGAGCGTCAGCGTCTCGCCGACCAAGATGGTCGGGTCGGGCGTAACGGTGAAAGCCAACCGCCAGCAGTTCGGCCAGGGTAACCTGATCCAGTCGTCGTCGAGCCTCGATCTCGCGATCTCCGGTGACGGTTTCTTCGCGATCAAGCCGCAGCTCGACGGTTCGAAGGTCAACTTCACGCGTAACGGCGGCTTCGCGGTCAACCAGGATCGCTACGTCACCGACGCACAGGGCAATTACCTGCAGGTCTATCCGGTCGACGGGTCCGGCGCGGTCGTCGCGACCGGCATCGACCAGACGCAGAGCCTGCGTTTGCCCGCCACCAGCGGCACCGCGGTGCCGACCAGCCAGATCAACATGACGGTCAACCTGCCGTCGGCGGGTCCGATCCCGACGACCGCGACGTTCGATCGCTTCGACCCGTCGAGCTACAACCAGTCCACCTCGACGACGATCTACGACAATAACGGCAATCCGCAGACGCTGACGACGTACTTCAAACGCACGTCGGCATCGACCGGCACCGGCGTCAATTCGACCTGGGAAGCCTATAACTATGTCGGCGACGTGCCGCTGACGGCGGGCGGCAGCAACAAGATCAACCTGACGTTCGATTCGTCGGGCACGCTGACCGCGCCGACGACCGCGACCACGTTCGACCCGTTCACGCCCGCCGGTTCGCCGAGCGCGCAGACCGCGGCGTTCAACTTCGGCAACGCGACCAGCCAGCAGGCGCAGCCGTTCAACATCTCGTCGCGCACGCAGAACGGCAAGGCGGTCGGCCAGATCGAAGGCGTCACCGTCGACGGCGACGGCCTGGTCAAGGCGAGCTTCTCGAACGGCGACGTCCAGACGTTGGGCAAGGTCGTGCTGGCGAACTTCATCGATCCGGCGGGTCTGCGCCAGCTCGGCGATTCGACCTGGGCGGCGACGGGTCTGTCGGGCCAGCCGCAGCTCGGCTCGGCCGGCGTCGACGGGTTCGGCAACCTGATGTCGTCGACGATCGAACGTTCGAACGTCGATATCACCGAGGAGCTGGTCAACCTGATCGCGGCGCAGCGCAACTTCCAGGCGAATGCCAAGGCGCTCGATACCGCGAGCCAGATCTCCGAAACCATCTTCAACATCCGCACCTGATGACGGTTGCGGCGGGGGAACGCTGAATGGACAGGCTGATCTACACGGCGGCGTCGGGGTTGAAGGCGCGGATGGCGGCGCAGGCCGTCATCGCCAACAACATGGCGAACGCGTCGACGATCGGTTACCGCGCCGAGCGGGTCGATTTCGACGCACTGCTGCTGAAGGGCGACGGCTTCGACAGCCGCCAGCCGACCTCGGAAGACGTCAAGGATTTCGACCGCTCGGCCGGCGCGATGATCTCGACCGGGCGCAGCCTCGACATCGCGATCCCTGGCGACCAGTGGATGGCGGTCCAGGCGGCAGACGGCAGCGAAGCCTATTCGCGCCGCGGCGACCTGAACGTTTCGGCGAGTGGCGTACTGGAAACCGGCGACGGTTTCCCGGTGATGGGGTCCGGGGGGCACCCATCACCGTGCCGCCGTCGTCGTCGATCTCGATCGCGGCCGACGGCACGCTGTCGATCATTCCGCAAGGCGGCGACGCCAAGAACCCGCAGATCATCGACCGCATCAAGTTCGTCAGCCCCAAGGGATCGGCGACGGTCAAGGGTCTCGACAATCTGGTCCACGTCAAGGGCGGCGGTGTGCTGCCGGGTGACGAGGAAGCGACCTGCATGAGCGGGATGCTGGAACAGTCGAACGTCAACATGACGCAGTCGCTGGTCGACATGATCGAGAACCAGCGCGGCTACGAAGTACAGGCCAACCTGATCAAGTCCGCCAAGGACATGGACGAAAGCGGCGCATCCGTGATGCGCATGCCGAGCTAAGGAGTAAGAAGAGATGGGTAGCGCAGCGATGCATATCGCCCGCACGGGGCTCGACGCCCAGGACATGCGGATGCGAGTGATCTCGAATAACCTGGCCAACGTCAACACGACGGGGTTCAAGAAGGACCGCGCGTCGTTCGCGACCTTGTCGTATCAGACGGTGACCGCCGCCGGCGCGTCGTCGTCGAGCGAAACCAAATATGCGACGGGCCTCAACCTCGGCACCGGCGTGCGCATCCAGGGTACCGCGCGGATGGACACGCAGGGGTCGATGCAGACCACCGGCAACAGCCTCGACATGGCGCTGGACGGCGACGGCTATTTCCAGATCCAGATGCCGGGCGGTCAGCTCGGCTATACCCGCTCGGGCAATTTCTCGCGAAGCCCCGAAGGCCTGCTCGTGACCAACGAGGGGTATCAGGTGCAGCCGGGGATCACCGTTCCCGAAGGCACGACAGCGATCACCGTCGGCACCGACGGCACCGTGTCGGCGACCGTCGCGGGGCAGACCGAACCCTCGACGCTCGGCCAGATCCAGATCGCGACCTTCGCGAATGCGGGCGGGCTGCAGTCGAAAGGCGACAACTATCTGACCGAAACCGCCGCGTCGGGCGCCGCCAATCTGGGCGTGCCGGGTGAGGACGGTCGCGGCACGATCCGCCAGGGGATGCTTGAAGCATCCAACGTCAACGTCGTCGAGGAGCTGGTCGACATGATCGAATGCCAGCGCGCGTACGAGGTCAATTCGAAGATGATCTCGGCCACCGACGACATGCTCAAATATGTGAACCAGAATCTGTGATGCGCAACCTCACCACCATCGTCGCAACGACGGCGCTCGCCGCACTCGTCATCGGTTCGGCTTCGCCCGCGCAGGCGGGCATCTTCGGCAAGAAGAAGGCGAAGGAGGATTTCTCCGCGCCGCCGCCGCCCCGCGCCGTGCCGCCGGCACCCGCGAACGGCAGCATCTTCCAGCCGCAGGAAGGCTATGCCGCGCTGTACGAAGGTACGCGCGCGCGCCGCGTCGGCGATCCGCTGACGATAGTGCTGGTCGAGAACATGTCGGCGTCGAAATCCTCGTCGTCGAAGCTCGATTCGGGCGGCGGGTTCGGCATCACGCCGCCGTCGACCGGCCCGCTCAACCTGTTCAAGCCGACCGATATCGGCGCCAGCGGCAACCGCAACTTCAACGGCAAGGGGACGGCCGACCAGTCGAACTCGCTGTCGGGCGAAGTCTCGGTCACCGTGGTCGAAGTCTATCCGAACGGCACGATGCTGGTGCAGGGGCAGAAGCGCGTCACGCTCAACCGCGGCGACGAATTCGTCCAGATCAAGGGCGTCGTCCGCGTCGCCGACATCAGTGCCGACAACCGCGTGCTGTCGACCCGCGTCGCCGACGCCAAGATTTCCTACACCGGCAAGGGCGACGTCGCGCGTGCAGGCCGCCAAGGTTGGCTCAGCCGCTTCTTCTCGGTGATCAGCCCGTTCTAGGGCCGCGCCTTATGGTTAGCACGGTCTTAACTTCCTTTGATGCAAAGTAACCGCCTAACCGGCCGTTGAAAGGCATGTCATGTTGTTCCGTTCGCTCCTTGCTCTCCTTGCCGTTCTGGTCGCGGTCCCGGCGCATGCCGACCGCATCAAGGACCTGGGCAGCTTTCAGGGCATTCGATCCAACCAGCTGACCGGCTACGGCATCGTCGTCGGCCTGGCGGGGACGGGCGACGACAATCTGGAATACACCATTCAGTCGATGAAGGCCGTCGCCTCGCGCTTCGGCCTCAACCTGCCGGCGAACATCAACCCGGGCCTGAAGAACGCCGCGGTGGTGCTGATCACCGCCGAGCTGCCCGCCTTCGCCAAGCCGGGCCAGCGGATCGACATCACCGTCGCGTCGATGGGCAAGGCCAAGTCGTTGCGCGGCGGTGCGCTGATCATGACGCCGCTGATGGGCGCCGACGGCCAGATCTATGCGATGGCGCAGGGTAACCTCGCGGTCGGCGGTCTCGGCATCGAAGGCAAGGACGGATCGCAGGTCGTGGTCAACGTGCCCTCGACCGGCCGTATCCCCGAAGGGGCGACCGTCGAACGCGCGGTCGCGACCGGGTTCGAAAGCACGCCCAACCTCACCTTCAACCTTGCGCGGTCGGACTTCACCACCGCGCAGAACGTCGCTTCGGCGATCAACACGCGTTTCGGCGCCGGCGTGGCGGAGGCGGTCGATGGGGTGTCGATCCGCGTCAACGCGCCGGCCGGCGCCGACACCCGCGCGACCATCATGTCCGCGATCGAGAACCTCGACGTCGTGTCGGCCGAGCCGCCGGCCAAGGTGATCGTCAACGCGCGCACCGGCACCGTCGTGATCAATTCGGCGGTCCGCGTCGGGCCGGCCGCGGTCACGCACGGCAAGCTGACGGTCCGCATCGACGAGAAGCAGACCGTCGTTCAGCCCGCCCCGTTCTCGAACGGCACGACCGCCAACGAACAGAAATCGGGCGTCCAGGTCGATGAAGAGAAGAAGCCGATGTTCCTGCTCGCGCCGGGCCCGAAGCTCGCCGACATCGTCAAGGCGGTGAACGCGATCGGCGCCTCGCCATCGGACCTCGTCGCGATCCTCGAAGCGCTGAAGGAAGCCGGCGCGCTGAAGGCGGAGTTGATCATCCTATGACCGACCTACCCTCAACGTCGGCGGCAACGCCGACCACCGGCATTTCGACCGATACGAGCCGCCTCGCCTCGTCCGCCAACCTCAAGAAGGCGGGCGAGAAGTTCGAGTCGGTGTTTATCGGTCTGATGCTCAAATCGATGCGCCAGGCGAAGCTGGGCGACGGGCTGTTCGATTCGAAGAATTCGGACACGTTCCGCGACATGCAGGACAAGAACGTCGCCGAGAGCATGGCCGCGCACCAGCCGATCGGCATCGGTAAGGCGATGACCGATTTCCTCGCGCGCAGCCAGGCCGCGCTCAAAACCCCGGTCGCGGCCGACCCTAGCGGGAGCACCACGCCATGAGCGATATGCTGGCGATCGGCGCGAGCGGACTGCGCGCCTATCAGGTCGCGCTGAACACCGTTTCCGAAAACATCGCGAACGCCGGCACCGCCGGCTACACGCGGCGCACGACCAACATCAAGGAAGTCGCCTCGATCGGCGGCATCAGCGCGCAGGCGATCGGCAGCGGCGAAGGCGCCGCGGTCATCGGCGTCCAGCGCGCCGGCGACATGTTCAAGATGGCCGAGGTGCTGTCGTCGGGGTCCGACCTCGGCAAGACCGCGACCAGCGTTGGCTGGCTCGACCGCATCGAAACCTCGCTCAGCAGCAGCGTGCTCAGCACGCGGCTGTCGAGCTTCTTCACCTCGGCGACGACGCTCGCCGGCGACCCGACCTCGACCGCCGCACGATCCGCGATGCTCGAATCGGCCAACGGCGTCGCCAGTGCGTTCAGCGAGACGGGCGCATCGCTCGATCGCGTCGCGACCGATCTCGACACCACGACGCGCGATACCGTGTCGTCGCTCAATTCGCTGGCGGCGACGCTCGCGCGGATCAACCAGGGGCTCGGCCGCGCTGCGCCCGGCACCGCCGGCAACGCCGCGCTGATGGACCAGCGCGACCAGACGCTCGAGGCGATGAGCGCGCTGACCGACGTGCATGTCAGCTACGACAATGCCGGCCGCGCGTCGGTCAATGTCGGGGGCAGCGGCGGGCCGTTGCTGGTCGACGGCAATTTCAACGCGACCGTGGGGTATGCGCGCAACGCGAGCGGCACGATGTCGTTCAGCGTGCTGACCGGCGTCACCCAGCAAGTCATGTCGCCGACCGGCGGCGCGCTGGCCGGAATCATGGACGGCGCGCAACGGATCGCCGACGCCCGCCAGCAGCTGCAGGGTATCGCGCTGAATTTCGTCAAGGACGTCAACACCGTTCAATCGGGCGGCCGCGACCTCGACAACAATGCCGGCGCCAACATGTTCGCGATCGATACGTCGGCGGGTACCGCCCAGGTGTCGGCCACGCTCACCGATCCGCGCGGCATCGCCGCCGCCGCGGTCGGCGGCGGCCAGCGCGACAACACCAACCTCGCGGCGTTCGCGGCGATCCGCACCAGCGGCGGCTACGAAAGCAAGGTGGTCGACATGACCACGACCAACGCCTCGGCGCTGGCGCAGCGCAAGTCGGTCGCCGACGCGCAGCAGACGATCCGCGACAACGCCGTATCGTCGCGCGACGCGCTGTCGGGGGTCGATCTCGATACCGAAGCGGTCGATCTGATGCGCTTCCAGCAAGCCTATGCCGCGACCAGCCGCGTGATCCAGGTCGCGCGCGACACCATCCAGACCATCATCGACATCCGGTAAGCGCCATGCAGATCAGCACCCAGCAATTCTACACGTCGAACCAGCGCAACCTCCACGCGCTGACATCGACCGCCGATATCCTGCAGACGCAGATTTCGACGGGGAAGAAGCTCAACGCGCCGTCCGACGACGCGGTCGGGTATCGCCGGCTGCAGGGGCTGGTCCGCGACGGCAGCAACGACCAGGCCTATGGCGGCAACATCACGATCGTGCAGTCGGCACTAAGCCAGGCCGACACCACGCTGAAGTCGATGACCGACGACATCCAGCGCGCCAAGGAGCTGGCGATCAAGGCGAACAGCGGCACCTTGTCGCCGAGCGACCGGTCGATCATCGCCGACGAACTCGATTCGATCGTCAAGGGATTGGTCGATCTCGCCAACGCCAAGGATTCGCGCGGCGCCGCGATCTTCGCCTCGGGCGATTCGCCGGCGGTCACCGCCAATTCGAACGGCACCTTCACCTTCGCCACGTCCGGCCCGACGACGATCCCGATCGGCGATTCGTCGAGCGCCGCGCCGGGCGACGCGGCATCCCGCCTGTTCGTCGATTCGGGCGGCGGCAACATCCTGTCCGACATTTCGGCGCTGTCCGCAGCGCTGCGCGGCACCGGTGACGTCAGCACGCTTGCCGGCGCGACCGGCGACAAATTGACCGCGTCGAACAACCAAGTCGCGGGCGTGCAAGGCGCGCTCGGCGCGCGGTCGCAGCGCGTCGATATCGAATCGACCCGGATGGCGGCGAACGCCACCGACCGCGAGATCACGCGATCGTCGATCGAAGACGTCGATCCGACCCAAGCGATCACCGATCTGCAAAAGACGATGACGATCCTGTCGGCCGCACAAGCCAGCTTCACCAAGCTCGCGGGCCTGTCGCTGTTCGACTACATGCGGTGAATTTTCGTCGGTTAGCGCCGACCCGGTGCCAATTTGCACCCTAAAATTCCCTACGGTTAACCGATTGATCACCAAACCCGACTAACTCTGTACCGGACCGGGTCACACCGGCGCAGGCCGCGGAATATAGGGGATTTTCAGCACTAATGTTTCCGGCAATCGGCCTCATCATTTTGCTCGGCATGGTTTTCGGCGGGTTCGTCTTCACAGGCGGCGCGCTGGGACCGGTGCTGGAGGCGATTCCGCACGAAATGCTGATCATCGGCGGCGCCGCGATTGGGGCGTTGGTCATCGGTAACTCCGGCAAGGAGCTGAAGGCGCTCGGCGGCGGCGTGATGAAGGTGCTGAAGGGCCCGAAATACAAAAAGCAGGATTATCTCGACGTCATCTTCCTGGTGTCGAAGCTGATGAAGATGCTGCGGATGGACGGGCCGATCGCGCTCGAACCGCATGTCGAGGATCCCAAATCCTCGACCGTTTTCGCCGAATATCCCCGATTGCTCGCGGACCATACACTGATCAACCTGATCGCCGACACGCTGCGCCTCGTCGTCGTCTCGTCGGGCACGCTCGACGTGCACGCGGTCGAGGAAGTGATGGATAACGCGATCAAGACGCACCACCACGAAGTCGAAGGCCCGCAGGGCACGTTGCAGTCGCTCGGCGACGCGCTCCCCGCGCTCGGCATCGTCGCGGCGGTGTTGGGCGTCGTGAAGACGATGGGCTCGATCGACAAGCCGCCAAGCATCCTCGGTGCGATGATCGGCTCGGCGCTGGTCGGCACGTTCCTGGGCGTGTTGCTGGCCTACGGCATCGTCGGCCCGCTCGCCAATCGCCTGAAGCAGGTGATCGACGCCGACGGCGCGATCTATCACGTCGTCAAGCAGATCATCATCGCCTCGCTGCACGGTCACCCGCAGCCGCTGGTGATCGAAGCGGCCCGTTCGGGCATCGCGCATTCGAACCAGCCGGGCTTCGCCGAAGTCTTCGACGGTCTCCGCGGACGCTAAGTCATGGCGGCGGCGCGCGCTCCACACGGCAACAACCAACCCCCGAAGATCATCGTCAAGAAGATCTATATCGAGGGTCACGGCGGCCATCACGGCGGCGCGTGGAAAGTTGCGTACGCCGACTTCGTGACCGCGATGATGGCGTTCTTTCTGCTGCTGTGGATCCTGGGCGCGACGACCGAAAAGCAGCGCAAGTCGATCGCCGATTACTTCGCGCCGACGCTCGTCGAGTTGAAGCAGAACAGCGCAGGGTCGAACGGTATCTTCGGCGGCTCGTCGATCACCGACAAGGATCACTACCCCAACCGCGCCGCGCAGACCGGCACGCGATCGATGACGATTCCGATCGGTGCGACCGGCGGCAACAAGGAGGGGTCGGGCGACAAGGGCTCGCTCAAGAACCAGGCGACCGCGGCCGAGGACGCCAAGAATTTCGCGGCAATGAAGCGCACGCTGATGTCGGCGATGCAGGCCCAGCCGATGAAGCGACTGGCGAGCCACATCCGCTTCGTCCAGACGCAGGACGGCTTGCGCATCGACCTGGTCGACGACGCCGATTATTCGATGTTCGCGCTCGGTACGACGCAGTTGGTGCCGGAAGCGGACAAACTGATCGGGCTGATCGCGCAGACCATCAAGGGCACGCAGAACCCGATCATGATCCGCGGCCACACCGATAGCCTGGGCTACGGCAACCCGCTCAACATGAACAATTGGATGCTATCGTCGGGGCGCGCCGAGGCGACGCGTCGCCGGTTGGCGGCGGGTGGCACGCCGGAAACGCGCTTCTACCGCATCGAAGGTGTGGCCGATCGCGAGCCGATGATCGAGAACGACCCGACCGACCCGCGCAACCGCCGCGTGTCGATCACGCTCCTGTGGCGCGCGGGGTCGTTCAAGCAATAACCGGTTACCGTCACCCCAGCGAAAGCTGGGGTCTAGAGCCGCATCGCGCCCCTTGCCTGAGATCCCAGCTTGCGCTGGGATGACGTTGGCCTAACCTCCCGCCATGACCCCTCTCCTCCTGCTGGCCGCCGCTGCCGCCGCCGCGCAACCCGCCGCGACGGTTCGCGTCACCTTCGACAAGAACGGTGTCACCTCGGTCACCAACGAAGGCCTAGCCGACGCCGCCGCCAACCGCGCGGTTACCCCCGACAGTGTGGTGCGGATCGCCTCGATCTCAAAGCTCGTCACCGCGATCGGGGTGATGCGGCTGGTCGAGGCGGGCAAGCTCAACCTCGATGCCGACGTCTCCAGATATCTCGGTTACACGTTCCGCAATCCTGCCTTCCCCGACACGCCGATCACACTTCGGCTGCTGCTGTCGCACCGCTCCAGCCTGACCGACACGATCGACTATGTCCTGCCGCTCGACGGCGACATGCGGAAGGTGCTGGCTGACCCCAAGGCCTGGGACGCCGAGCACGCCCCCGGCACATACTTTCGCTACGTCAATTTCAATTTCCCCGTGATCGCCGCGGTGATGGAGCGCGCGACGGGAGAGCGGTTCGATCGGTTGATGGATCGCCTCGTCATCAAGCCGCTGAAGCTCAAAGCCTGCTATCAGTGGGACACGTGCGACGACGCCACGATCGCAAAAGGGGTCGTCCTCTATCGCGCCGGCGTCGTCACGCGCGACGACAATCACGGCAAGCGCCCCGCCTGCCCCGTCACCCCCGCGAGCGACGGCAATTGCGACCTGTCGCGCTGGGTCGCGGGCCGCAACGGCGCTACGTTCGCGCCGCAGAGCGGGCTGCATATCTCGATGCCCGATCTCGCCAAGATCGGACGGCTGCTAATGCTCGGCGGCAAGGTCGATGGGGTACGGTTGCTGACCCCGGCGTCGGTGAAAATGATGACCACGCCGGCCTGGAATTACGATGGCGCGAATGGCGATATCGGTGCGGGCTGGGCGTGCAGCTATGGCCTTGGCGTGATCACCACCGCCAATCCCACCAAGGGATGCCGCGACGATCCGTTCCGCGACTCACGTCCACGCTTCGGCCATCTCGGCGATGCCTACGGCCTCAAGTCCGGGCTGTTCGTCGATCCGGCCCGCGGGGTCGGCGTCGCCTATTTCGCGACGGACGTGCCCAACGAGCCCGGCACCAAATCGGCCTATACGCTGACCGAAGAGAATCTGGCGCGACCTTGACGCTGACCCATCGCGCAGAAAGGATCGTGAAAATGAAGCTTGGCGCTGCCCTGATCGCCACGTTGCTGGCGGGTTGTTCGATCGGCGCGGCGCCCGCGCCCGTCGCCGACCTGATCATCCGCGGCGGCACCGTCTATACCGGTGACGCCGCGCCGTTCACCGGCGACGTCGCGATCAAGGACGACAGGATTGTCGCGGTCGGCCCGAACCTGACGACCGCGGCGACCCGCACGATCGACGCGAAGGGCATGATCGTCGCACCCGGCTTCATCGATCCGCACACGCATGCCGGCCCCTGGCTCGCCTCGGCCGATCCGCAGACGCGGCTGATTCCGGCTTTTCTGCTGCAAGGCGTGACGACGGCGTTCATCGGCAATGACGGCGGCGGATCGACCGACGTCGCGAAGGTGCTGGCGAGCCCGGCGACCAAGCCGGTCGGACTCAATTTCGTTACCTATGTCGGGTTCGGTACGATCCGCGAGGCGGTGATCGGCAGCGCCAACCGGGCGCCGACACCCGCCGAGCTCGACCGCGAAAAGGCGCTGGTCGCCAAGGGCATGTGCGAAGGGGCGATCGGGCTGTCGACCGGCCTGTTCTACGCGCCGCAGAGCTTTTCCAAAACCGACGAAGTGATCGCGTTGTCGGCGGAGGCGGCAAAGCGCGGCGGCTATTACGACAGCCATATCCGCGACGAGTCGAGCTACACGGTCGGCCTAGCGGCGGCGATCGACGAGATCATCGCGATCGGGCGGGCGACCGGCATGCCGGTCCATGTCAGTCACATCAAGGCGCTGGGCGTCGATGTGCAGGGCCAGGCGCCCGCTATCATCGCCAAGATCGACGCCGCGCGGGCGGCGGGCGTGAACATCACCGCGAGCCAATATCCGTGGAGCGCATCGGGGACGAGCCTGGTCGCCAGCCTTGTCCCGCTCTGGGCGCAGGACGGCGGGACCGCGGCGCTGATCAAACGCTTCGACACGCCCGCGCTCCAGACCAAGCTCCGCGCCGACATGACCGAGAACATGCGCAAACGCGGCGGTCCGGCGACCCTCCTCGTCACCGAGGGACAGTATCGCGGCAAATATCTCAGCCAGATCGCGACGGCGATGAAGACCGACCCGATCAGCGCCGCGATCGCGCTGATTCGCGTGCACGACTCCGCGACGGTCAGCTTCAACATGAGCGAGGCCGACATCGCCGCGTTCATGCGGCAGCCTTGGGTGATGACCGACAGCGACGCGTCAGGCGGCCACCCGCGCGTGTGGGGGACGTTCGCGCGCAAATACGCGAAATATGTGGTGGCGGATAAGGTCATATCCTTGCGCGACTTCATCGAGCGATCGTCGAGCGTGACCGCGAAATGGTTCGGGCTGGCCGGGCGCGGCGAACTGAAGACGGGCAATTTCGCCGACGTCGTCGTGTTCGATCCCAAGACCTACGCCGCGCGCGCGACCTACGAGCAGGCCACGCTTCCCGCTGCCGGCGTCCGCACGGTCGTGGTCAACGGCGTGGTCGCGGTCGACAAGGGTGCGCTGACCGGCAAGGCGGCTGGGCGCGCGCTGCCGCATGTCCCGACCAGGGGTACGTGTCCTTGATCTCAAATCCTTATCGTCACCCCGGCCTCGAGCCGGGGTCCCGCTTTCTGGCGGTGATGGAAATCAGCGGGATCCCGGATCAAGTCCGGGGTGACGAAGTATGATGCGCCGCTGGTTCGCCATACCGCTGTGGCAGCGCGTGGTCGCGGGGCTCGTCATCGGTGTCATCCTGGCCTTCGCCTGGCCCACTGGCGCGCCGTACGTCCAGTTCATCGGCGACCTGTTCGTTCGCGCGATCCGAATGCTGGTCGCCCCGATCGTCCTCGTCACGATCGCCGCCGGGATCACCAGCCTCGCCGATCCGAAGCAACTCGGCAGCCTGGGCGCACGCACGATCGGTTTGTTCGCCGCGACCACCGCGATCGGCGTGTCGGTCGGGATGATCGTCGCGAGCCTGATCCGGCCCGGCGTCGGCGCCCCACTCGGCACCGCCGCGCCGCACGCATTAGGCGCGGCGGTCACGCCCTATGAGCAGTTGATCGGCATCGTCCCGCTCAACATCATGGATGCGCTGGCGAAGGGCGACATGCTCGCCTTGATCTTCGTCGCCATCCTGTTCGGGGTCGGCGTGGTGCTGACCGGCGAGGCGGGCAAGCCGTTCGCGAGCCTGCTCCAGTCGGTGTCCGCCGTCCTGCTCCGCGTCGTCGGGATCGTGATGGAGGCGACGCCGTTCGGGGTGTTCGCATTGATCTGGGTCGCGGTGGCCGCGAACGGCGCGAACGTGTTCGTCCATGTCGGCTGGCTCGCGCTCGCGGTGATCGCGGGATCGCTGATCCAGATGGCGGTAGTCCACAGTCTGATCCTGCGCTTCGTCGCGAAACTGCCGGTATTGCCGTTCTTCCGCGGGATCATCGACGCGCTGGTCGTCGCTTTCTCGACCGCGTCGAGCGGCGCGACCTTGCCGGTCGCGATGCGCGTCGCGGGCGACAATCTGGGCGTGGCGCGGCCCGTCTATTCGACCGTGCTCCCCTTGGGCGCGAGCATCGGCAAGGACGGCACGGCGATGTATGTCGGGCTGCTCGCCATGTTCGCGCTGCAGGCGTTCGGCGTGCCGTTGACTCCGCAAGTCTATGCCACCGTGCTGTTGACCGGCGCGCTCGCCGCGTTCGGGACGGCGCCGGTACCCTCCGCCTCATTGTTCATGCTCGCCGCCGTACTGTCGGCGGTCGGCGTCGCGCCCGAACAGACCGCTTTGGTGGTCGGCTTCGTCCTCCCCTTCGACCGCCTGCTCGACATGACGCGGACGGTGCCGAGCGCCTGCGCGAACCTGACCGTCGCGACGACGGTCGCACGGTGGGAGGGGCAGCTGGACGAGGCGGTCTATCGCGGCACGCCGCGCGAGTGACCGACGCCGCGCTGATCGAAGCCAGCCTGCTCGCGCTCGACGGCCAGGAGGCGGCGATGCGCGAGCGCCTGTTCGAGCGTTTCTTCGCGCGTTTCCCCGATCGGCGCGCGATCTTCCTCGCCATAGACGCCACGTCGGTGCGGATGACCGATGAGACGCTGCAATGGATGCTCGGGCTGGCGAGCGAGAGGAAATGGGTCTGGAGCCAGGTCGCTGAACTGGTGTTCAACCATCGCAACTACGGTCATCTGACCCATGAAGAATATGCCGTGTTCATCGACCTCGCGATCGACGCATTGGGCGAGACGATCGTCGATGCCTGGGACGAGAAGACCGACGCGGCATGGCGGCGTCAGGCAGCCACATTGAAAGACATGATCGCCCGCGCGCAGACCGAATGGACCGCAGCGCCGCTCGCCTATCCCTAGTTCTTGTAGAAGCGCAGGTTGCCGATCTCGAGCCAGGCATTGCCGCCCGGCTCGGCCTTCAGCCGTAGCAGCAACGCGCGTAGCGTCTTGGGGTCGAACGCCCCTTCGCCCTTCAACATCGCAAACGGCACGCGCACTTCGCGGACGGTCTCGTCGGCGGTGAACTCAGCGCCAAACCAGTCGTCCTGCTGGCGACCGTAATTGTCGAACGACAGGCTGTACTGCCCCTGCCCGCGCGCATCGAACGCGACGCCGGTGAAATCGCTCGCGTCGGCCAGCGTGATCCCGCCGGGCGTCAGCGGCACGAGCAGTTGCGCGTAGGGCTTGGCCCGCGCACCCATCCGCGCCACGATCATCAGTTTCTTGCCGACGCGCGGATCGGTCGGGCGGACGTAGAGCAGGTCGCTATGATCGGTACCACTCTCGGTGCTTTCGACCGGCAGCGTGTTCAGATCGGTGCGTCCGTCGTTCCGCGCACCGGTGTCGATCGGCCCGGCCATCTTCGCGACCGGCATCGGCGTCGGCGCGGCGCCATCGACGAGCTTGCGCAAGGCGATCAGATCCTGTTCGCGCCCGCCGACCCAGACGTGGCGGACGTTGTAGAGGTCTGCGATGTTCTGATCGGGCTTGCCCGCGATCAGCACGATGTCGGCACGCATCCCGGGCTTGATCGTCCCTTCCTGCTTGTCCGTGCCGATGATCCCCGCACTGGTGCTCGTCGCTGCGACCAACGCCTCGGCCGGGGTGAAGCCGAGTTCGGTCAGCATGCGGATTTCGCGGATCGTCGAGCTGCCGTGATAGGTCCCGCCAATCCCGGCATCGGTGCCGATCCCGATCCGCACCCCCGCTGCTTTCAGGGCGCGGATATTGCCCCGCATGATCGCCCAACGCTTGCTGTCATAGGCCTCGATCGGCTCGAGCGGCTTCGCCATCCGCGCTTCTTCGCGCGCCCGTTCCGGGGGGCGGAGGCTCGCCCATTCGCCCGGCAGGAAGGTGCGATTTTCCTGCGGCTCGTAGGTCGCGAGCGTCGCGATATATGCCGTACCGTTCTTCTTCATCAGCCCGATCAGCTCGTCGTCGATCGGCGCATCGCCGACGCCGTGGCCGACCGAATCGACTCCCGCCTTCGCCGCGATCTTGGCCTGGGCCAGCGTCACGGTGTGGGTGATGACCGGAATCCCCGCGGCGTGCGCATCGGCGACGATCGCCGCCAGCGTATCCTCGTTGATGCTGTTGAGGTCGGGGTCGCGCCCATAGCGCCAGCCGTCGGCGAACACCTTGATGACGTCGGGCTTGTACGCCAGCGCCTTCCTCATCGCGAGGTGCGCGGAGCGCGGGGTCGAGACCTGCAGTGTGAAGAAATCGCCCCAGCCGAATTCGGTGCCGTGCCCGCCCGGCACGCCGATCCGTACCGCCATCTCGATCCGCGGCGCCGCAATCCCGCCCGGTTTGATCATCTCGCGGATCGGCGCGAGCATCTCGCCCGACAGCGAATAATCGTTCACCGTCGTCACGCCCGCCAGCAGATAGGCGGCATAGGCCTTGCCGAGATCGTCGGGCGCGTCGAACGCCGGCGCGCGCAGATGCGTGTGGAGATCGTGCAGCCCGGGGATCAGCGTCATCCCGCGCGCATCGATCACGCGCGTGGCATGGGGACGCTTCAGGTTGCGGCCGACCGCGACGATCCGATCGCCCTCGATCAGCACGTCCTCGACCGTGGCGGGCGCGCCGGTGCCGTCGAACACCCGGGCATTATGAATCAGAGTCGCGCGCGGCACTTCCGCCGACGCGGCGCTCATCCCCAGCGCGACGGCCAGGATCGTGGCAAGGCGGCGGAGCAGGCTCACGCGTACATTTTCACGACTTGCGCCGCCGTGCGCAACCCTTAGGCTGGCTTCCTATGTTGAAGGGGGCATTCACCGCTGTCCTGGCGCTCGTCGCCGCGATGCCGGCGCCAGCACAGGATGCAGGGCTGCGCGGGCGCGTCGATGCGGCGCTGGCGCAAGCCGCGGCGGGTACGCGGTTCGGTCTGCTGGTGGTCGACGAGCAGGGCCGCGAGGTGATCGTAATCAACCCCGACCAACGGTTCATCCCCGCCTCGAACACCAAGATGTACACGACCGCGGCGGCCTATGCGACGTTGCCCGACATGACCGGTCCCGACACGACCGGTGGTGCGGCGGTGCGGCTGGAAGGGCGCGACGTCGTGCTGATCGGCAATGGCGACGCGCGGCTGTCGAGCGCCGACGATTGTGCGGTCGATTGTCTGGCGACACTGGCCGACGCGATCGCGACGAAGACGAAGGTAGTCGGCAACATCATCGGCGACGACACGCTGTTTCCCGACCAGCGTTGGGGTCCGGGGATGAGCTGGAACAACATCCCGACACGCTCGGGGACCGGGATCTCCGCGCTGACGCTCGACGATAACGAGCTGCCCGTGACGGTTGGAACGGACGGCAAGGCGACACTGCCGGCGTACTACAGCGTCGATAATCGCGTCACTGTCGTGCCGGGCGCGAAGAGCGACATCGGTTTCGACCGCGACCCCAACGGCTACGTATTGCGGCTGACGGGGACGATCGGCGCCGACGCCAAGCCCGAGCAACTACGCGTCGGGATCGACGATCCGGCACGCTACGCCGCATGGCGCCTAGGCGAAATGCTCAAGGTGCGCGGCGTGAAGGTGACCGGCAAGATCGACGTCCGCCACCGCGTGCTGACCGCCGCCGACGATCCCGCGATCCGCGGTGCCGCGCTGCCCGCTCGACCGCCCGCCGAACCGGTGCTGGCGAAGCTCATCCCGCCGCCGCTCGCCGACGACGTCGTGCTGACCAACAAGGTCAGCCAGAACCTGCATGCCGATCTGTTCCTGCGGCGCGTCGCGCTGGTCAACGGCACCGGATCGATCGCCGACGGGCAGGTCGCGGTCCGCACGATGCTCGCCAAGGCAGGCGTCGCGCGCACGGCGTTCGACTTTTCCGACGGGTCGGGCATGTCCAGCTACAACCGCGTCGCCCCGCGCGCATCGGTCGGCCTGCTGCGCTGGGTCGCCGCGCAGCCCTGGGGCGCGGCGTGGCGCGCCAGCCTGCCGGTCGGCGGGGTCGACGGCACGTTGGCACGGCGCTTTGCCGGGACAATCCTCGACAAGAAGCTGTTCGCCAAGACCGGCAGCCTCAACGCCACGTCGGCGCTGTCGGGCTATATGATCGCCGCGAGTGGCCGAACTTTAACATTCTCGGTCTATGCCAACGACATTCCCGACGGGACCAGCGCGATCAAGGCGATGGACGCGGCACTGGTCCTGATCGCGGCGGCGAACTAGATAGGCCGAGTGATGGAGTACATCAGCGAGTATCGCGACAGGGGTTATGCCATCGTCCGCGGCGTGTTCGCCCCCGACGAGGTCGCCCGGATCGGCGCGGCGATGGACCAAGTCTATGCCGAAGGCGTCGCGCACGGCCGCAGCTTTCGCCACGGCAATCTGTTCTATAACGTCGTCGACGGCGAAGGCGGCAAGCCGCACGTGCCGATGGCGCAATGGCCGTCCTATCATCAGCACGTGCTAGACGAGACGCGCACGGATCCGCGTTTCGCCAAGATCCTTAAGCCGCTGATCGGCGGCGACCTGAAGCAGATCATCAACCAACTCCACTGGAAGCTGCCACACAGCCGCGGCGATTTCGCGTGGCACCAGGACTCGCGCTTCCGCCGGCCGGCCGAGGCGTATCGCAATCTGGGCAGTTCGTATGTGCAGACCGGGCTCGCGATCGATCCGCACAACCCGCACACCGGCGGGATGCGCTTCATTCCGGGCAGCCACACGCAAGGGCCGGTCGATCTCGACACTTCAACCGAAGTGCTGGGGCAAGCACCGCAGGACGCCGCGCTGGAGGCCGCCGGGATCGATCCGGACAGCCAGATCGATCTGGTGCTCGAGCCGGGCGACGTCGCGCTATGGAACCCCTATCTGGTCCACGCTTCGGGGCTCAATTCGTCGGACCATCTCCGCCGGCTGTACATCAACGGCTATGTCCGCGCCGAGGATTGCGACCGCGGCGAATGGGCGTTCCGCGACGGCCAGCCGGTGCCGATCGCGACTACGCCGTCCCTAGTCCATTACGAGCAACTCTTCGAGCGCCCCGAGCCGCACTACGTCTAGCTTAGGCTGGCGATTACCGCGTCGCCGGTGGCGCGGCGAAGCGTGAAGATGCTCGCCGCCGCATCGCTATGCCGCGTCGGGTGGACGCGGTTGGTGAGCAGCGTCCACGCCACCCCGCGCTCGAAATCGACCCATAGTCCGGTGCCGGTGAAGCCGGTATGCCCGATCGTCGCCGGCGAGCACGCGTCGCCGCCCGGCCAGCCGGGGTAATGACTGTCCCAGCCGCAGGTACGATGCTCGAATTGCGGCGTGCGGATCGCGTCGAGCATCGCCGGCGACGCGCCGCTGCCATCGAGCAGCCCCTGTGCGAAGTCGAGCACGCCCGCGACCGTACCGAACAGCCCGGCATGCCCCGCCGCCCCGCCCAGCGCGGAACAATTCTCATCGTGCACCTCGCCGTTCAGCACGCGCCCGCGCCAATGACAGAATTCGGTCGCGACTGCCGGGCCGGGCGGCGGGCCGTAGCTCAGCCCCGCGCCCAGCGGCCAGGCCGACAGCTGCTCGCCGGTGATGCGCTCGATCGCGATGCCGAGCAGGATGAAGTTGATGTCCGAATAGACCGGCGGGCCATGCTTCCACTCGCGTTGGAGCACGAACGCGCGCAGCCGTTTCGGATCGTCGCCATAGGTATAGATTGGCTCGACCGCAGGCAGGAACGTGCGGTGCGCGAGGCAATCGCGGAACGTCAGCCGCCGCTCAGGTGCGTTGGCGACATCGTACTGGCGAAGATCTGGGATCGCGCTGGTCAGCGGCGCGTCTAAGTCGAGCTTGCCCCGGTCAGCCAGCATCAGGATCATGGTCGCCGTCGCGACCACCTTCGATATCGAAGCCAGGTCGAACCAATGCTCCTCGGTCAGCGCCTCGCGCTCGGGCACCACCGCCGCCTCCCCCGCCACCCGCACCGCGCGCTCGCCGCGCGCCGTCACCACGCCAAGCGTCGCGCCGGGGACACGCCCGTCCGCGACATACGCCGCAGCGGGCGCGAAGGCGGCGTCGATGTCGATCATGCGTCGTCGCGCCGCGGCATGGCACGAACGATGAACGGCAGGAATATCACCGCTGCGATGCTCATCGCGCCCGCCATGATGAAAAAGCCGTCATAGCCGATCGCCTTCTGGAACACCCCCGACAGCCCCGCAAGCAAGCGCGGGATGAGGAAGGCCAGCCCCGACAGCAACGCATATTGCGCGCCGGGAAAGCGTGGGTTCACCAGCAACGAGAGGTACACGACGAATACTGCGCCTTCGAACCCGTGGCCGAACTGGTCGATCGCCATCGACAGATACAGGTCGAAATCGCCCGCCGTCACCGCCATCGACCCGATATGGAACCACACCGGCCCGCCCGGCGCCTGGTGCGCGAGCCACGCGAAGATCCAGTTCGACAGCGCCGACATCACCGCGCCGATCGCCAGCGCCCAGCCCATCGGTGCCTTCGCCGCCAGCCATCCGCCGAGCGCAACCCCCAGCATGCTGGACAACAATGCGACGGCACCGTCGGAAAACGCGATCGCTTCCAGGCTGTAGCCGAGAGCATTGAACAACGGGTGCGACAGCGTCAGCGCCATCACGTCACCCATCCGATAGACCGACACGAACAGCAGGATCGGGATGATCACCAACCCGAAGCGCCACGCGACGTTGATGTACGGCGCGAGCACCGACGTGGTGAGCAAGCGATGGTCGGACGGCAAATTCCTGATCCACGGCACCGCCGCGCCCAGCGCGAAGAACGGCAACAAGGCCACCGCGAACACCCAATATTTGACGATGTCCGGATTATCGAGCCCGACCGACCCCAGCGCCTTGAGCAACAGCCAGCCGACCACCGCCGTCGCGACGCCCGTGACCGCCAGCACCACCAGGCTCGCGATCGTCCCGGTGACGAGCGCCGCCCCGCGCCCGCCGCCATGCTCGGCATCGGATCGCGTCAAGGCGAGGATCGGGAAGGGCAGGAACGCCGCCGCGGCAATCACCAGATAGGCGGTCGTCCAGTCGCTCTTCGCGGCGATGTAGATCGCCCCGCTGCCCGCCGCGACCATCGCGCTGCGATAGCCCCACAGGTTCGCCGCGACCATCGGCCCCTGCTGCTCGGCGGTCGGCGCGAGTTCGATTCGCCAGGCGTCGGCGGCGACCTCCAGCGTCGTCGTCCAGAATGCCAGCAGCACGGCGAACAGCGCGGTCACCGGCAGGTTGGCGTCCGACGAGGTGAACGCCATCGCGACGGTCGACAGGAAGATGCCGAGCTGCGCGAGCATGATCCACCCGCGCCGTTTGCCCCAGAACCGCCCGAAGCCCGGTACGTCGTATTTGTCGAGCAAGGGCGCCCAGGCGAACTTGAACGTCGGCAGCAACGCGACCCAGGCGAAGAACCCCACCGTGACGATATCGACGCCATGCTTCGCGAGCCGCAACAGCAGCACCGCGTTGAACATGTAGAACGGCAGGCCCGCCGCAAAACCGAGCAGCAGATACAGCGCCAACAGCCGCCAATCGCGGGGGACGGCGGTCCGCTCGTCGTTCGCGATACTGGTCAAAGCCCGGCTTTCGCGAGTCGATCGATCATGGCGTCCCGCTCCCTTATCATGTCGGCCAAGGCTCTATCGCCAACGTGCGTCCGTCAATGGCTGCTGTGTTGCAGCGGTGCAACGCTTCGCGGCCCTCGTGGACGAAATTACGTCCCATGCTCGTAATTTGCAGAAAGAGGGTGGCGCAATATGGCAGTTTTGTTGCTTAATGTGCCAAACAACCGCCGGAGGGAACGGCGCGACAGGGGGATTACACTATGATCGGTTCGACCTCGCTTCGTCTGATGCTGGCATCGGGCACCGCTTTCGCCGCGTTGTGCGCGCTGCCGAGCGCCGCATTCGCCCAGACCGCTGCCAGCGATCCTGCGCCCGCCGCCAGCCCTGCCGATGACCAAGACATCGTCGTCACCGGTTCGCGCGTCGTTCGTGACGGCTACAAGGCGCCGACGCCGCTCGTCGTGTTGTCCGACAAGGATATCCAGACGCAGTCGTCGTCCAACAACGTCGCCGACTTCCTGAATCAACAGCCGCAGCTTGCCGGTTCGACCCGTCCCGCCAACTCGCGCCTCAACCTCAGCAGTGGCCAGGCGGGCATCAACGCGCTCAACCTGCGCAACCTGGGCGAAATCCGCACGCTGGTGCTGATCGACGGTCGCCGCTCGGTCGGATCGACGATCACTGGCCTGGTCGACGTCAACACGATCCCGCAATCGCTGATCCAGCGCGTCGAAGTCGTGACCGGCGGCGCGTCCGCCGCCTACGGTTCGGACGCGGTCGCCGGTGTCGTCAACTTCATCATCGACAAGAAGTTCGAAGGCATCAAGCTGGCCGCCGACAGCGGTATCACGACCTATGGCGACGGCTTCAACTATTCGGGTAGCCTGACGCTCGGCAAGTCGTTCGCGGGCGGCCGCGGCCATATCCTGCTGAACGGCGAAATCGCGCGTCGCGACGGCATCTTCAACACCGACGAACGCGCCTGGAACCAGACGGGCTATGTCCGCATCCAGGATCCCAACTGGGTCGCCGGCGTCAGCACGACGCCGCGCTATCTCATCCGTAAGCAGGTCGGCGCGGCGAATTCGACACCGGGCGGCCTGATCACCGGATCGACCGGCGGCACGTCGCTGCGCGGCGTCTATTTCGGCCAGGGCGGATCGGTCAATCAGTACAATTTCGGCGCGCTGACCTTCCCGGCGACCGGCACGCCGTCGCTGACCCAGGGCGGCGACTGGCGCGTCAACGATTCGGGGCGCCGCATCGGGCTCGATCCGCAGGACGATCGTCGCGGCGTCTATGGCCGCCTGAGCTTCGAGGTGACCCCGGACATCGAGTTGTTCGGCGAAGGATCGTACAACTGGCAGCACATCGTGTTCAACGCGGGGCCCAACCTGTCGACCGGCATCGCGATCAACACGACCGGTTGCGGCGCGGCGGCGACCGCGGCGGCGGCCCCGATCACCTGCAACGCGTTCGCCTATAATGCGCTTGGCCCGGCGCGACTTGCCGGTGTGACCGGCGTGACATTGGCGACGACCGCGGCCGACCTTCCCTATCGCGGCGTCAACAACACCCGCCGGGTTCAGCGTTACGTGATCGGCGCCGACGGCAAGTTCGACGCGTTCGGCAAGCCGGCACACTGGGACATCTACGCGCAATATGGTCGCGCCAATTTGCGCGAGCAGTTGACCAACATCATGAACACCGCGCGGATCAACAACGCGACCGCGGCGGCGTTCGCACCGGCGGGCAATGCCAACGGCTATGCGACCGGGTCGATCCAGTGCCTGATCAACGTCGACGCCAGCACGACCAACGACGATAAATCGTGCGTGCCGCTCAACCGCTTCGGTCTCAACGTCACCGATCCGGCGGCGATCGCCTATACGCTCGGCAACCCCTATCGCGACGAGGTCACCGAGCAGAAGGTTGCCGGCATCAACTTCTCGTTCACGCCGTTCGCCACCTGGGCGGGCGACGTCAGCTTGGCGATCGGCGGCGAGTGGCGCGAGGAAAAGATCACCGGCTCGGTGCCGACCCAGTTCCAGCCGCTCGTCACGGCGAACCCCGCCGGTGGCCTGACCACGGCGAATACCTGGTCGGTCGGCAACTATCTGCCCACCAACGGCAAGTACAACGTCAAGGAAGCCTATCTCGAAACCGTCATTCCGCTCGGGATCGGGCTGGAGTTCAACGGCGCGGTGCGCGCGACCGACTATTCGACGTCGGGCTATGTGACGACGTGGAAGCTCGGCGCGACGTGGCAGCCGATCCCCGACATCCGCCTGCGCATCACGCGCTCGCGCGATATCCGGGCGCCGAACCTCAACGAATTGTTCGCAGCGGGGTCGTCGAACAGCGATTCGGTTAGCAACCCGTTCTATCCCGGTGCCGGGCCGAACGGTGTCACGTATCCGAGCGCCTCCATCAGTTACTCCGCATTGGCGTTGGGCAATCCCAATCTGCGTCCGGAAAAGGCGAATTCATGGAATATCGGCGGTGTTATCTCGCCGCGCTTCATGCCCGGGTTCAACCTGTCGGCCGACTATTTCCGCATCGACATGACCGACGCGATCGACACGCTGAGCGCGCAGGACATCATCAACCGGTGCAAGGATGGGCGGCCTGAATATTGCGCCGCGATCACGCAGGATCCAAACAACGCATCGCGTATTCTTATCCGCACTCAGCCGTTCAACTTCTCGCGTAAGCTCGTCCGCGGCATCGATTTCGAAGGATCGTACCGCCTGCCGATCGACGGCTTGATTCGAGCATCCAGCTTCACGCTACGCGGCGTCGCCACGCGTTATATCGAGAATATCAGCGATCCGGGCATTCCGGGTAACGTCGTGATCAGCACGGTGGGCGCCAATGGCGGCCAGGGCAGCACGCCGACCTGGATCTTCCGCTTCAGCGCGACGGTCGATACGCCGACGACGTCGCTGACGGCGGTGGCGCGCGGGGTGAGTTCAGGTACCTATGTGAACAACGCGATCGCGTGCACCACCGGCTGCCCGGTGACGACTACGACTTCGACGTATCAGACCTACGACGTCAACCACGTCTCCGGCCTGTTCTATCTCGATCTCAACCTGACGCAGAAGATACCGTTCGGCGACAAGTCGGAAGCGCAGTTCTTCATCAACGTGTCGAACGTGTTCAACCGCTGGCCGCTGCTGGTGCCGGAAACCGGCCTCGCCGCGAACAGCACGTATTCGGACATGCTCGGCCGTCAGTTCCGTGTCGGGTTCCGCATCAACCTGCCCTGACGCGGGTAACCGCCAAGCAAGAGGGCGTCCGTTCGCGGGCGCCCTTTTTGTTTGCGGCACTAGAAGTCGTAAACGCCGCCCGGTTCGGCGGCGACGAAGCGCTGCGCCGATTCACCTGCGGCCGACAACGCTTCGGCTAGCGCCTGGAGCGGCGCCTCGCGCGGCTCGTCGGTCAGTTGGAACGTGCCCCAATGGATCCCGAGTGCATGCCGGGCGTCGACATCCCGCATGATCTGGACCGCTTCCGCCGGATTCACGTGTTGCGCGGTCATGAACCAGCGCGGCTCGTAGGCACCGATCGGGATCAGCGCGACCTCAGGCGCTCCGCAGCGTTCGCGGATGTCGCGGAAGATCGCGCCATCGCCATAGCCCGTATCGCCCGCGAACCACACCCCGCCCGCAGGCGTATCCAGATAATGCCCCGCCCATAACGCCATGCGCCGGTCGCTGAGGCCGCGCGACGACCAGTGGTTCGCCCGCGTCAACACGGTCGCCACACCGTCCGCTATGGCGATCCGGTCGCCCCAATCGCCGACGGCGATCCGCGCCTCGGGGATTGCTCGTCGGACGATCGCGTCATTGCCCAACGGCATGATCATCAGCGGCCCATGCCGGTCGTGCAACCGCCGTAGCGTCGCGATGTCCATGTGGTCGTAGTGATTGTGGCTGAGCAGCACCGCATGGATCGGCGGCAAGCTGTCGAACGCGATGCCGGGCTGCGTCACGCGCTTGGGGCCGGCGAACGCGAGTGGGCTGGCGCGATCCGACCAGACTGGATCGGTGACGATGTTGACCCCGGCAACCTGGATCAGCAGCGTCGCATGTCCGACCATCGATACGCGGAGACTATCGACCGTCGCGTCGGGGATCGCTGGGACGATCGGCACGGTCTTGGGCCAAGGCGCCCGACGCTCTCCAAACCGCCAGCGCAGGATGTCCCGGAACGATCGGTCCGTCGCGGGCTGTCCATTATGAAAGAACCGGACGCCATCAAAATGGTCGCTCGGCGGACCGTGATAGTAGCGATTGACCGGCATACCACTGTCATGACCCATCGACGATCACGATGCCAGCGGTGAAAGGGTGGCGCACCCGACAGGATTCGAACCTGTGGCCTCTGCCTTCGGAGGGCAGCGCTCTATCCAGCTGAGCTACGGGTGCCTAGTCGCGAGCGCCTAGCAAAGCGCGCAGCACCACGCCAGCGTTTCTATTTGGCGATGCTGACCGGCTGGAACTTGCCCAGCCCACAGGTCGCGCCGCGCCCGCCAGTCGATTGCAGGACGGTGATCAGGTCGGTCGAGCACAATTGGCCGTTCGACACCGAATAAGCGAAGCGCTCCTCGAACCCCAGCGACGGACACGCGCCGTCGAGCGTGTTGCGGTAGATGCGCTTACCGGTCAGCTCGAAATCGATGACCTGATCGCTACGGACGTGCGTCTCGCGGAGTTGGTTCAGCTGGATGCAACTGACCGGCTCGCCTACCGGCGTCGCGACGGGAACGTCGCGCGCGGCGGCGGGAGCGGCGATGGCGAAGGCGGCAAGGGCGAACGGCAGCGGGCGCATCGTGCTTCTCCTCGTTAAGCGCCGCGTTGCCTTGGCGCCGGAGTCTTGGGCTTGAACGCACATAGGTCGCAAACGACGCAGCGCCAGCATTCGGGCGTCCGCGCCTTGCAGACGTAGCGGCCGTGCAGGATCAGCCAGTGGTGCGCGTGGAGCCGGAACGGCTGGGGTACGATCTTGTCGAGCTTGAGCTCGACCGCCAGCGGAGTCTTCCCGCGTGCGAGCCCGGTGCGGTTGCCGACGCGAAAGATGTGCGTATCGACCGCGAAGGTCTCCGCGCCGAACGCGACGTTCATCACGACATTGGCGGTCTTGCGCCCGACGCCGGGCAGCTTTTCCAGCGCGTCGCGATCGGCGGGCACCTCGCCGCCATGATCGGCGATCAGTTGCTCGGACAGCGCGATGACGTTCTTCGCCTTGGTGTTGAACAGCCCGATCGTCTTGATGTGCTGCTTCAGCTTGGCCTCGCCGAGCGCGACCATCTGCGCGGGGGTCTTCACCTCCTCGAACAACCGCCGCGTCGCCTTGTTGACGCCGATGTCGGTCGCCTGTGCCGACAGTGCGACCGCGACCACCAGTTGATAGGGGTTTCCGTATTCGAGTTCGGTTTCGGGGTGCGGGTTGTCGGCGGCGAGACGGCTGAAGAACTCGACGACCTGCGCCTTGTTCACAGGCCGAGGACTTCCGCCATCGCGTAGCGCCCTGCTGGCTGCCCGGCGAGCCACAAAGCCGCGCGCACCGCGCCGCGGGCGAAAATCTCACGGCTTTCGGCGCGGTGGATCAGTTCGAGCCGCTCGCCGGATCCGGCCAGGATCACTTGATGGTCGCCCGCGATCGATCCGCCGCGGATCGACGCGAACCCGATCGTCCCCTCCGCGCGCGCGCCGATCAGCCCGGCGCGGTCGACCACTTTCAAGTCGCCGAGCGGCGCACCCCGCCCCTCCGCCGCCGCTTCGCCGAGCAGCAAAGCGGTGCCGGACGGTGCATCGACCTTGTGCCGGTGATGCGCCTCGACGATTTCGATATCCCAATCGGGGCCGAGCTTTTCCGCCGCGTCGGCGACCAGCCGGGCGAGCAACGTGATACCGAGTGAGGTCGTGCTGGTCTGCAGCACCGCGATCCGCGCGGCGGCATTGTCGATCAACGCATGATGTTGCGCGGTTAGCCCCGTCGTGCCGACGACGATCGGCGTCCCGCCCTCGCACGCCGCCGCAAGATTGGCCTCGAGTGCGCCGGGCGCGGTGAAATCGACCAGCACGTCCGATGCCTTGGCCAGCGCCAGCGGGTCGCCGCCAGCATCGACGCCGCCCGCGACGGTCGCGCCCAAATCGGTCGCGACGGCGGCGATCGCGCGCCCCATCCGTCCTTCGCTGCCCAAGATTCCGATCGCGGTCATGGCGGTCCTATTGCACCAAACGGCAGAGGCGGAACAGGGGGCGTGGCCGGTCCCGTCACCAGTCGCCACGGCTGCGGGATATAGTCGACGGACATGTAGAAATAGAACACGCACGCGCCGCTGCGATAGGTCGCGCCCTTGACGATCCCCAGCGCGGTCGTGCCGACGAACACCGGCGATCCGCTGTCGCCGCCGCGGCACGTCGGCCCGGCAACAGTGACCCATGTCGGCAGACACGGACCGCCGCACAGATCGCCCGCCGGCGCGAAGTCGGTGAGTTGGACGGTGGCGCAGCTATAGCCGGTGGTTTCGCCGCGATGGCAGACGAAGTCGCCCGCGCGCGTGCTGTCGCGGGTGCGCTGGTCGGTCACCGGGCGTTCGACCGTGCGGCCGTTATCGGCATAGAACAGTCCGGGCAGCGGATCGGCCGCGGCGTTGATCTGGACGTCCTGATAGCCCCAGCCCCATTGCCCAACGAAGTTGAGCGGCGTCGGTGCGCGCTTCGGGTCGAGATAGGTCATGTCGTCGAGGCAATGTGCGGCGGTCGCGATGCCATAGCGCTTGCCGTCGGTGACGGTGAAGGCGGTGGTGCACAGATAGCGCTTGCCGTCGGCCGGATTGAGTCCTTCGAGCCGCGAGCCGCCCATCGGCGCCGACAGATTGATGTCGATCTGGTCGAGCACGAGCAGGCGGACCGGCACGCCGGCGATGCCCTCCAACTTGGCGCGAAGCGTCTCCTTCCCGTTGGCGGCCGCAGTCGCTGTCGGGACGACGATGACGAGCTCGCCGGTGCGCGGGTCGAGACCCATGGCCGGCGGATTGGGCAACGCCGCGCGGATCGCCGCCTGGTGATACGTCATCGCCCAGATCACGCGATCGCGGCTCGCCTTGGCCCCGGTGCGAAAGACGATCGGTACGGTCATCCCGCCCGCGCTCAACTTGCGGTTGGGGACGGGCGCATCGCCGGTCAGGTAGACCAGGATGCGCAGGCTCGGCTTGTGCTCGATCGACACGCCGGCGACGCGGTCGCGATAGGCGATCTCGATACTGTCGGTGGTCGCCACACTGTCCGCCAGCGCACGGAGCCGGCGTTCGGCCTCGGCCTGCGAGACGCCGAACTGCTTCGCATATTGCCCGGCGTCCTGCGCCAGCGCCTCGGCCGGCGTCTGCACGCGCGACGGCGCCGGTTGCGCGATGGCCGGCGACGCGAGGATGAGGAGCAAGAAAACAACAAGCCGGCGCAACACGCCCGCCTCTTACACGGGTTTCACGCGGTTTGGCGACCGCGCTATTTTCGCGCCGCCGCCACCGCCTTCTTCGCCATGGGTCCGATCGCGGCATAGCCCGCCGCGTTGGGATGCACGCCGTCGAGCGTCAGCGCGTCCTTCATCGCGCCATCGGGCATCGCCAGCACCGCGCCGTAATCGACGAAGGTGATCTTCTCGCGAACAGCCAAGGCGCGCAGCCGGGCGTTGAGCGCGGCGATCCGCGGCGCGGGTTCGAGCTTCGGCTGCCATGAAAAGGTTTTGGCTGGCGGCACCGCGGCCAGCACGACACGGATGCCGGCGGCCTTCGCCAGCGTCACCATCGCGGCGATGTTGGCTTCGATCCCGCCGAGCGTCATCGGGCCGCTATTGCCGGCGATATCGTTGGTCCCGGCCATGATGTGGACGACCCGCGGCTTCAACGCGAGCACGTCGCCGGGGAAGCGCACCAGCATCTGCGCCGTGGTCTGCCCGCTGATCCCGCGATCGACCCAGCCGCCGCCAGTATCGAACGCGGTATTGCAGTAGCGCCACCCCCAGGTGATCGAATCGCCCATGAATACGACGTCGCGGGCGGCCGCCGGCTGCGTCATCAGCGCCGCATTCTCGTCGCGATAGCGGCACGTATCCGCCCAGTCCGTCTTGCGCGCCTCCGTATAGGCTTTGATGTAGGGGGCGCCCTCCGCCATCGGCGGCGGGATCGATTTCACATTATCGGGCGCATAGGTCTTGCGCCGCCAATCCTCGATCGCGGGCGGGATCGGGATCGCCGCCGGGCACGGATTCTCGGTCGCGGCGGCGAGAGCAAGCAGGAGGGCAAGGGCCATTAGATACCGCCCGAACGGACGATGCGGCCGAGATGCGCGGCGCTCGGTTTGGGGGTGCGCTTGAACGTCGTGCGATCGACCGCGACCAGCCCGAACTGCTGGGCAAAGCCCGACGTCCATTCGAAATTGTCGAGCAGCGACCAGTGGAGGTACCCACGTAGGTCGATGCCTTCGTCGAGGCACGCGCGCACTTCCTTCATCGTCGCGTCGATGAACGCGACGCGGCGGGTGTCGTCGCTCGTCCCGATCCCGCTTTCGGTGATGATTACCGGCTTCCCGCTGGCCTTCGCGGTGTAGCGCACCATGTTGCCGAGTGCAGGGGGATAGAATTCGTATCCCGCTGCGGTCTTCTCGGTTTCCTTGGGCGCCGGCACGGGGCCGTTCGGGCCGACCTGGATCCGCGTGTAGGTCTGCACGCCGATGAAGTCCGACGGCAGATCGAACCAGTCGTCGTACAGCGCCTTGTTGAGTTCCTTCACCTTGGCCTCGCCGCCCGCGACCGGCTGCAGGTCCTGCATGCTCAGGCTGATCCCCAACGGGTGCTTCGCCTCGGCCTTGATCGCGGCATAGGCCTTGGTGTGCGCCTCGCGCGTCGGCGGTACGATGCGATCGGCGGGGGCGAACACCCAGGACGAGAAGCGGTCCGACCCGCAGGCCTTGGCCGATGCGTTCAGCATGCGGTCGATCAGCGCACGACGCGCCTCGTACCCTGGCACCAGCACCGGGATCAGGCGGGGCAGGTTCATCTCGTTGAACGTCGTTGCGTAGTCGACGAGCGAGCCGAAATGCTTGGCCGCGGTGCCGGCGAAGCGCGCGAACAGGTCGGCCGCGCCGTCCGCCTCGAACCCGCCCCGCGCAGCGAACCAGCGCGGCGTGGTGAAGTGGATATAAGTTAGCATCGTCTTGAGGTTGTGTTTGCGGCACGTCTCCAGCACGCGCTTGTAATGGTCGAGCGCGGCCATCGAGAAGACGCCCGGCTCGGGCTCGATCCGCGCCCATTCGATTCCGAAGCGATGCGTGTTGAACCCCAGCGACGCGGCGATCGCGATATCCTCGGCGTAGCGCTCGTAGCTGTCGCAGGCGTCGCCCGAGGGTTCGCGGAACAACGTACCTTTGACGTGCTCGTTGAGCCACATGTCCGAATTGACGTTGTTGCCCTCGCTCTGATGCGCTGAGATCGCGGTGCCCCACAGGAAGCCCTTGGGGACGGCGCGCGTCGCGGCGCGCGCGGGCATCCCCGACAGCGCGGCGGTCGCGCCCAATCCGATCAGCACGTCGCGACGATCCATCTCACTTCCCCTTGGCTTCGTTGATATCGACCGGCGCGATCACCGGCATGTAACGGATCTTCACCCCGTCACGCGCGGCGAGCGGCGCGAGTCGGGTCATCGTCAGCGGAATGTCGTCGAGGAAACGGCGCAGCGGCTGGAGCGGCTGGTCGAGCGGCAACAGGAAGTCGTCCCAATGGATCGGCACGACCAGCTTGGCGCCGGTCGTCTTTACCACCTCGTCCCAATAGCGTGCCGTGAAATCGGCCGGATGCGGCGACAGGCCGCCGGTCGCGAGGAACACGACGTCCGCCTTCACCCCGCGGTACATGCCGGGACTGAAATTGGCGCTGGCATGGACGAGGATGCGCAAACCGCGATGCTCGATCAGATAGGCGAAGGTGCCGCCCTCTCTATAGTCGCTCGCCTTGGCGGGTTGACGGAGCGGCGCCGTCACCTCGCCCGGCACGCGGTCGCCGAGCGAGTGAGCCGAGCGGATGACGGTCACCGTGAAGTCGCCCGCGACGAGCGTCTCGCCGCCCTTGATTGTGCGGATGCGTGCGTCCGGGATCCCTCCGCCGAGGGCGACCTCGCGCGTCGAGGGCGAGCCGACGATCGTCGCCCCGGTCTTCGCTGCGACCGCCGCGATGTCGAGTGCATGATCGTAATGCGTGTGGCTGACGAGCAGAAGGTCGATCTTGGCCAGACCCGCGCGACTCAGGACCGACCCGACCAAGGCCGGGTCGCTGGCGATCTTGTCGAACATCACAGCGCGCATCCCCGGCCGCGTCAGCAGGGCGTCGATCATGATCGTGTTCTTGCCGTCGCCGAACGTCAGCGTCGTCGCACCGAAATAGCGGGCCGTGACGTCTCCCGCAGCCGCATTGCTCGACGCTAACGTCACCGTGTCGGCAGGCAACGCGGGATGGCCGAAGCGCCACGCGCCATAGCCCACGGCGACGGCCAACAGCGCCGCGACCGTCAGCAGGATGCGCTTGATCCAGACCCTCATTGCGCCACCCTATGCCGGTCCGCGCCGTCCGGCCAGCGCATCACGCGGCGAAGATCTTGCCCGGATTGAACAGATTGTCCGGATCGAGCGCCAGCTTGACCGCGCGCATCATGCCGACCGCGTCGTCGCCCAGTTCGCGGAGTAACCACGGCTGCTTGCCGAGCCCAATACCATGTTCGCCGGTGCAGGTTCCGTCCATCGCCAGCGCGCGCTCGACGAGGCGCGTATTGATCGACTCGACCTCGGCCAGTTCCTCGGCGCTGTCCGGGTCGAGCGAAAAGACCACGTGGAAATTGCCGTCCCCAACGTGGCCGAGGATCGTCGCCGGTAAACTGGCGGTCGCCAGGTCCTTCTTCGTTTCCTCGATGCATTCCGGCAGCCGGCTGATCGGCACGCACACGTCGGTCGCCCAGCCGACCGCGTTGGGCCGCAGATTGACCGCCGCATAATAGGCCTCGTGCCGCGCTTTCCACAATTTGGCGCGTTCCTCGGGCAGGTTCGACCAGCGGAAATCGCCGCCGCCGTTCGCGCTCGCCAGTTCGCCGACCAGTTCGACTTGCTCGGCGACCCCCGCGGGCGAGCCGTGGAATTCGAAGAACAGGGTCGTGACTTCGGGATAGTCTAGCTTCGACCACAGATTGACCGCGCGCATCTGCATGTCGTCGAGGATTTCGACGCGGGCCAGCGGGATGCCGAGCTGGATCGCCTGGACGACAGTATCGACCGCGCCACGCAGCGTCTCGAACCCGCATACCGCCGACGAAATCGTCTCCGGGATCGGATGCAGCCGCAGCGTGACTTCGGTGATGATGCCGAGCGTCCCCTCCGACCCGACGAACAGGTGGGTCAGGTCGTACCCCGCCGCCGACTTGCGCGCGCGGCGGCTGGTGACGACGACCTTGCCGTCGGGCGTCACCACCTTCAGGCTCAGCACCGCCTCGCGCATCGTGCCGTAGCGCACCGCGTTGGTGCCGCTCGCGCGCGTCGCCGCCATCCCCCCGATGGTGGCGTTCGCACCCGGATCGATCGGGAAGAATAGTCCCTGATCGCGCAGATGCAGGTTGAGTTCCTCGCGTCGCACCCCGGCTTCGATCGTGCAGTCGAAATCCTCGGCATTGACCGCGACGATCCGCGTCATTTCGGACAGGTCGACGGTAACGCCGCCGCGCACCGCCAGCGTGTGGCCCTCGATCGACGTTCCCGCACCGTACGCGATGATCGGGACCTGTGCCCCCCGACACAGGTCGACCAGATCGACCACGTCCTGGGTCGATCGCGCGAAGACCACCGCGTCGGGCGGCATCGGCGCGAAGTGCGCCTCGCTTTGCCCGTGCTGGTCGCGCACCGCCTGCCCGGTCTGGCACTGCGCGCCGAACCGGTCCGCGAGCCGCGCCAGAAAGGCTTGATCGACCGGCGAGGGCACGACCGGGTGCTCGATGTGCATCACGCGATCCTCTTTCCCGCCGCCGCGATCAGAACTTGACCGAGGCTTCGAGGCCGATCGTGCGCGGCGTCAGTACGCCGGCGGCATAAGGCGACCCGGCAGTGTTGTTGGTCGCCAGCAGCTCGGTCCCGACCACCACGATCGCGCGCTTGTCGGTCAGGTTGCGGGCGAAAGCCGACAGGTTGAAGCTGCCGAAGTCCAACCCCGCGCGCAGATCGACCGTCGCATAGGCCGGCAGATGCTTCGGGAAGTTGCCGCTATAGTCGCTGATGCGGTTGCCCGTGTAATTCAGCGCAGCGCCCAGGTTCAGCTTGGTCGAGCCCGACAGCGTCGCGCTGTAGTCCGCAGTGAATGACCCCGACAGACGCGGCACGTAGGGCAGGCGATCGCCGTTGATACCCTTGGCGCGCGGCGCATCGGACGTCAGCTTGGCATCGGTGTACGCCGCGTTCAGCCCGAAGCTGAGCCCCGTCGCCGGCTGCAAGCGGATCGTCACTTCGCCGCCCTGGCTGCGCGCCTTGCCGCCGTTCACGATGAAGTTGAACCCGCCCGCGCTAGTCTGGACCTGGATGTTGTTCCAGTCGGTGTAGAACAACGCCGCATCGACCGAGAGCAGCTTGTTCATCGCCGATGCCTTGAAGCCGACCTCGTACTGGATCAGGCGGTCGGGCTGGAAGGTCAGCGGCACGCCACCCGACGGCGGCGCGGGGTTCGGACCGCCCGGGCGATAGCCACTGGCGGCGCGACCGTAGATCATGAAATCGTCCGAAATCTTGAAGCGCGGCGACACCAGCCACGTGGCGACGTTGGCCTTTTCGGCCCCGACCGCAACCAGCTGGCGGAACGCGAAGCCGGTGATCGCGGGGATCAGCAGGCCTTCATAGTCCTGGCTGTATTTCTGCTTGTCGTGCGCATAGCGGACGCCGCCGAGGATATCGAACTTCTGCCCGAAGTGGAGCCGGATATTACCGAAGCCCGAAAACTCCTGATAGGACGAATCGATCTTCGCGAAGACCAGGCCGTAGGGCGAGGTCGTCGGGATGCCGAATAGCGCATAGGCCGGGACGGAGATGGACGGGATTCCGACGCCGGTCGCGGTGTGGAACAGATCGGCGTTGTTGATCCGGTTCTTGTCGCCTTCGTACGTCCAGTAGAAGCCGGCCTGAACGTCGAGGATGCCGCCCGCAAGGTCGTTGGCGGTCACGCGCGCTTCCTCTGACCAGCGGTCCGAATGCTTGTACGTGTTGAGCGCGGCGCCGAGGTCGGCAATGCCCGACAGCCCGGCGAAAGCGGCGCCGAAGGTGCGCGAAGCGTCGGTCCGCTCGCCCGAGAAGATGCGCTGATAGGTGGTCGACGAGACGATGTTGACCTTGCCGAGATCGGCGCGCCACGTCGCGTTGTAGAGGCGCAGACGGACGCGGCCCGTTTCCTGCGCGAAGCGATTCTGCTTCAGATCGCCGTAGATCGGCTTGAGCGTGACCGAATCGACATCGACGATGTTCGCCGCTCCGGTCGTGGTGTCCTGCAGCGTCGCCGACAGATCGAGCCGCAGTTCGGGCGTGAACTTCATCGACAGCACCGCGCGGCCGCCGCGGATCTTGGCGTCGTTGGCGTCCTTGCCGCCGATCACCGGGTTGACGTTGTCGATATACCCCGCGTCGCGGCGGTAGAAGCCCGACACGTGCAGCCCGAGCCGGTCGGTGACCAGCGGAAGGTTGAACATCCCGCGCGCCGAATAGCCGACATCGCCCTTCGCGACCGTATTGACGCCGGCCGACGCGCTGCCCTCGATCGTGCTGAGGTTCGGCTCGACGGTGGTGAACTTGAGCAGGCCGCCCACCGCGCCGGCGCCGTACAGCGTGCCCTGCGGGCCCTTCAGCACTTCGATCTGCGCGAGGTCGGACGGGTCGAGATCGGGCGTGATGCCGTTGCCGCCGGTATAGGCGTTGACCGACCCGACCGGGGCTTCATCGACGTAGAAAGCGGTGGTCGAACCCGGCTGCGACGAACCGGTGGTGATGCCGCGCAGCGTGACCTGCGTGTTGCCGGTGCGGCCGGAGGTGAAGCTGAGGCCCGGGATGCGCGCCGCATAATCGGCGAAGCGCGTGATGCCGCCTTTGGTCATGTCGGTCGCGGTGACGACCGAGATCGACGCCGGCACGTCCTTCAGACGTTCATTGCTCTTGGTCGCGGTGACGATGATGTCGGGCATCGACTGGTCGTCGGCAGCCGTGGCGTCGGCACCACCGGTCTGACCGTCGGCAGCCGCGACGGGCGCCGGGGCGGATTGCGCATGTGCGGCGGTCGCCATGAAAGCGACAAACGCGGCACCGGCCAGCAACGCGATACGGCTGTTATTGTTGAACGACATTATCGATCCTCTCCCATTGCCCGCTTCGATCCGGGCTTGACCTATCAGGTAGCTGACGCCGACCTATCAGGTAGGATCAAGCTGTCGAGATGTGCCGCTATGCCGATCGGAATCCTCGCTATGCGGTTTGTGTCGATCAGAGGGAGAGGCTGGACGACGCCGCGACGCCGACGACGCTGTCGGCCGACCCGTAATATAGCAACCACTGCCCGCCGAAATGGACGAGCCCTTCGATGAAGGTTGTCCCCTGCGCGTACTGCCCGGTCTTCTCCCAGGCGAGCTCGGGGGCGAAGAAAGGCGTTTCGGCGCGCTCGAGCACCCGCGTCGGATCGCGCGGATCGAGCAACGCGCGGCCCGCGGCATATTCAAGCGGGGGCCGCGTCGGATCACCCCCCGTCTTCGCGTTGCGGCCGTTATAGAGCATCACTATTCCGCGCGGCGTCAGGATAGGCGACGGCCCCGCCTCTGCCAGCCCGCTGTCGAACTTGCCCGGACGCGGCGCCATGACGATCTTCAGCTTGCCCGGCGCGCTTTCGACCGGGGTCCAGCGGATCATGTCGGGCGAATGCGCGGCGTAGATGTTGCCCTGGCCGAACAGCATCCAGTAGCGACCGCCGATCTTCGCCGCGACCAGGCGATCGCCGGCCAGTCGCTGCACGATCGCGGCGGATTTCATCATCATCTTTTCGTACCGCGACCCGGCGAACGCGACCCCGTGCTTTTCCCAGAACACCATGTCGCGCGACGTCGCGACGCCGAGATAGACCGCCTTCCGGTTGAACTGGCTGTAGGTGCAGACGAACAGTCCATCTTCGCGCATCGCGAGCCGCGGATCCTCGCATCCGCCGTCCCACTCGGCATCGCGCTGGGCATCATTGTCGGGGTAGATGACCGGCGACGGCAGCACCTGGAAATTCACCCCGTCGCTGCTCCGCGCCAGCCCGATGCGCGAGGTATGCCCGCCGATCGCCATCGCGCCGCTATCGTCCTCGGCGCGAAACAGCAGCCATACCGCACCGTCATGGACGGCCGCTGCTGGGTTGAAGGCGTGCAGCGCGCGCCACTTCACCGGCGCCTGGCGCATCGGGCAGAAGAAGGTCGCGTTCGGATCGGCGGCGATGATCGGCCGCGCGCCGGCACGCCGCTCGAACCGGGTGTCGGCGGCGATCGGCCGCGCGACGCGGCCCGCCGCGGTCGCGCCGACCGGCGTCGCCGCCAACATCAGCCCCCCACGACCGACCGGCGATCGGGGCGCCGCGCATCGTTAATCTCGGCCATGTCCGCCTTCCTCTCGGTGCGAACACTAGGCAGGTCGATCGGCATCGCGGTAGGCAGTCCGCTGTGCTGGGAGGAAGTATCGCTGTGCGCCCGGCAACTCGAAGGCGCGAACGTGCGTTCGGCCCGGACATGGTGAGCAGGGGCAATGCATGACGTATCCGATCGATCGCCTGGTCTTTCGTCCCGACGATGTCGATCTCGCCCGCTCGCCGCTGGCGGGACATATCGGCGAGGACACGTACGTGCTGGGCGCGTTCAACCCCGGACTGACGCGGCTCGCCAACGGCAATCTACTGATGATGGTGCGGGTGGCCGAGGCGCTGCGGCAGCCCGTCCGCGACGGCCACGTTCGCTCGATCCGCTGGGACGGCGGGCGGTACGTCCTCGATCCCTGGCCGCTCGCGCAAGTCGACACGTCGGATCCACGCAAGTTCATGGTGCATGGCAGCGGCTGGCGCGTGATGGCGCTGACGTCACTGTCATGGCTGCTGCCGGTCGAATTGTCGCCCGACGGGCTGGATCGCGTCGCAATTCATTACGACAAGGCGGTCGCGCCGTCCGCCAGCTTCCAATGCTACGGCATCGAGGACGCGCGGATCAGCAAGGTCGGCGATCGCTACTTGATGACGACCTGTTCGGTCAGTCCGGAGCGCCATTCGACGACGTTGTACAGTTCCGCCAACGGGCTCGACTGGACGTTCGAGGACATCGTGCTCGATCACCAGAACAAGGACATGCTGATCTTCGAAGGACTGATCGGCGACCGTTACTGGGCGCAGACTCGGCCCCTCGGCGACCTTTATTTCGCCTACCCGCCCGGCAGCGAGTGGCGCGCCGGTCCGGCGATCAACCTCGCGACCTCGCCCGACGGCCATCACTGGAAACCGTATCGCGAGCCCGGCATCCGCCCGCACAGCGCGACGGTCGCCACCGCGCGGATGGGCGGCGGCACGCCGCCGATCCTAACCGACGACGGCTGGCTGAGCCTGTGGCACGGCGTCGAACCCAAGGAAATCGTCGGCATCTATCGCACCTATTGGTCGATCCTCGACCGCGACGATCCCAGCAAGGTCGTGCGCACGCATCATGCGCCGGTGCTCGAGGCCAGCCCCACGCTGACCGCGCCGATCGAGCATCAGATGTACCTCCACGACGTCGTCTTTACGACCGGCATCGCCGATGGCGGCGATCATTATGTCGTCGCGTCGGGCGAAGCGGACCTCGCGTGCCGCATCACCCATGTGCCGAAGGCCGTGTTCGGCCTGTAGCGACGGCCTAGTTGGCGGGCACCTTGGCCCAAGGTGTCCGCGCAACGGGGCAGCGCGGTTCGTGCCGGTCCAGTTCCTTGCCCGGACGATCCTTCTTGAACCGTTTGGCGCAAGGCGACTCGTCGCGCGGACGATACGTGGCGGTCGGGGTCTTCCCGGTCGGATGCCACACCAAGACGTGCGTATCGCTAACGGACTGGGCGCTGGCCGCCACGGGTTGAATCAACGCCAGGGCGATGAGGATCGGCATCGGTTTCATGGGGTCTGCTCCATCATTCGTCGGCCGAAGCGGCTAGCGGCGGGCGCGCGCGCGATCCTTGCCGTTGTGTGACGAAGCATTGCGGCGAGTGTGACAAATCGTTGCTGAAACACCCGTCGGGGTTGAGGTGCCGCAGCGCCGCGCCTAGCTCGCATCGCGATGACCGCTCCCAATATCATTCTTGTCGAAGACGATCCGCCGCTCCGCACCCTGACCGCCCGCGCGCTCCAGGAAAACGGCTATGCCGTCCGCGTCGCGGCCACCGCCCCCGAAATGTGGCGCGCGTTCGAGCAGGGACCGGTCGATCTCGTATTGCTCGACATCATGCTGCCCGGCACGAGCGGAATCGACCTGTGCCGCGAATTGCGGCGGATCAGCGACGTGCCGATCATCTTCATCTCGGCCAAGGGCAGCGAGACCGATCGCGTGATCGGGCTCGAGCTCGGCGCCGACGATTACCTCGCGAAGCCGTTCGGGACGCGCGAGCTGGTCGCCCGCGTCCGCGCGGTGCTGCGCCGTCATACCGTGGAACGCGCGCCGGCCGATCGCGAGAAAGGCGAGCTCGAATTCAATCGCTGGACGGTCAACCTCCCCCGCCGCGAGTTGATGTCGCCGACCGGCGCCGCGGTCGAGCTGACCGGTGCCGAGTTCGATCTGCTGGTGAGTCTGTGCGACAACGCCCAGCGCGTCATCGCGCGCGAGCGGTTGATCGAACTGTCGCGGACGCGCCTCGGCGACAGTTCCGATCGCAGCATCGATGTGCTGATCAGCCGGCTCCGCCGCAAGCTGTCGAGCACAGGCAACCCGGCGCCGATCATCACGGTGCGCGGTGTGGGCTATATGCTCAACGCGCCCGTCGAGCGCCGTTGAGGCTGGTGCCGCACTTCGCGCTCGGCCTGATCGGGCGAGTCTTCGCGATTCTGCTGCTCGCGGTGCTGGTCGAGTATGCGGCCAGCACGTTCCTGTACGAGCGCGCCAGCCAATTCTCGGTGCGGCAGGACGAAGCGCATCGGCTCGCCGAGCATCTGGTGATCGCGAGCAAGCTGATCGAAGAGGAAGAATCGCTGCATCGGCCAGAGGAAGCAGCCGAACTGACCACGACGCGCTACGCGATCGCCTGGCGCGCGACATTGCCCAAGCCGCCGACCGTATCGCCGTCGCTCGACCGGCTGACGCGGCAGATCATCACGTGGGAGCCCGATCTGGCGCGCCGCGACTTGCGGGTATCGCTGACCTCCCCGGGGCGCGACGGATTCATTGCCGGCGCGCTGCGGCTGACCGACGGCAGCTGGATCACGTTCCGCACCCGCCAGCCGGTCGCCGCGCTCGACATGGCGGTCAGCCGTATCCTGCTTGCGTTGACCCCGGCGGTCGCGCTGATCCTGATCGGCGGGCTGTTGCTGCGTCAGACGCTGCGCCCGATGCGCGACCTCGCGCGCGCCGCCGACCGCGTCGGGCATGGCGCGGTCGAGGTCAAGTCGGTCCCCGAACGCGGCCCCAGCGAAGTGCGCGACGTGGTGGTCGCGTTCAACGCGATGCAGGCGCGGATCCACCGCCTGATCGGCGATAGGACGCAGGCACTCGCCGCGGTCGGGCACGATTTCCGCACCCCGCTCGCGCGGTTGCGGCTGCGTGCCGACGCGATCGACGACGACGATCTGCGAGATTCGATCCAGCACGACGTGATCGAGATGAACCAGATGGTGACCTCGCTGCTCGCCTATCTCTCGGGTGAGGACGAGGCGGATGCCGAAACGCCCGCGCCGACCGATCTCGCGGTGATGTGCGCGACCTTGGTCGATGACGTCCGCGACCATGGCGGCAAGGCTAAATATCACGGCCCGGATCATTGCGAACTCGCGGTGCGCCGCGTGGCGCTCAAGCGCGCGCTGACCAATTTGATCGACAATGCGCGCCACTACGGCAAGCGCGTCGATGTCCGGCTCGATGTGAGCGGCGACACCGTGACGATCGCGGTCGAGGATGACGGCCCCGGCATCCCACCCGACCAGCGCGACCGGGCTCTCGAACCGTTCGTCCGCCTCGATCCCGCGCGCAGCCGCGACACGCAAGGGTTCGGGCTCGGCCTCGCGATCGTCCAGCGCGTCGCGGCGGTCCATGATGGGCGGCTCGAACTCGACTCCGCGCCGTCGGGCGGCCTCAGCGCCCGGATCGTCCTGCCCCGCGCCTGACGGCAACATTTTCTTACACGCGCGCCGCACGACGGAAAATTCGAGTCGCTATTTGCTCGCGGGTCATCCGAAGAGGAGCAGTGAAGTGAACGACCTGATCGGCCGCGTGTTCGATTTCGAGAAGCGCGTTTTCCCCAGCAGCAAGGGCCTGTACGCCAAGCTCACGGAGCACGGGCAGCGCCCCAAGGCGCTGATGATCTCATGCGCCGACAGCCGGGTCGTGCCCGAACTGATCATGCAGGCCGATCCCGGCGACCTGTTCGTGTGCCGCAACGCGGGTAACATCGTGCCGCCGTTCGCGACGCAGAATGGCGGCGTGTCGTCGACGGTCGAATATGCCGTCGCGGCGCTCGGCGTGCGCGACATCATCGTGTGTGGCCATTCGGACTGCGGCGCGATGAAGGCGCTGATGAACCCCGAAATGCTGGAAGGCATGCCCAACGTCGCCGCGTGGCTGCGTCATAGCCATGCCGCCGAATGCGTCGTGCGCGCCGGCTACGGCCCGCTCGACAAGAACGACAAGGTCCGCGCCGCCAGCCTGGAAAATGTCGTCGTCCAGCTCGCGCATTTGCGCACGCACCCGTCGGTCGCCGCCGGCATCGCGCGCGGCGAGATTTCGCTGCACGGCTGGTTCGTCGATATCCATGCCGGCCAGATGCTCGGTCTCGACGGCGCGACCGGACGCTTCTTGCCGATCCGCGACGATCAGCCGCTGCCCGTCGCGCTCGCCGCAGCGCAACGCCTGGCGATGGACGAGCCGTTCGTGGAGGCGGCCGAGTGAGCATTGCCAAGCCCGCGGGCGGCTTCCTGGCCCGCGATTTCACCGCGTCGATCGTCGTTTTCCTGGTCGCGATGCCGCTTTGCATGGGCATCGCGATCGCGTCCGGCGTGCCGCCCGAAAAGGGCCTGATCACCGGCATCATCGGCGGCATCGTCGTCGGCGCGCTCGCGGGATCGCCGCTGCAGGTCAGCGGACCCGCCGCGGGTCTCGCGGTCATCGTGTTCGAACTCGTCCGCGACCAAGGCCTCTCCGCGCTCGGGCCGATCCTGATCCTGGCGGGCGCGATTCAGGTCGTCGCCGGCATCTGCAAGCTCGGCGGCTGGTTCCGCGCGATCTCCCCCGCGGTGGTTCACGGCATGCTCGCCGGCATCGGCGTGCTGATCGTCGTCGGCCAGTTCCACGTCCTGTTCGACGCCAAGCCGCTATCGAGCGGGCTCGACAATCTCACCGCGATGCCGGGGCGGCTGCTGGGTCTCGACCCGACCAACGCGACCGCGACCGAACTCGCGCTCGCCATCGCGTTGCTGACGATCGGGATCATGATCGCTTGGGACAAGTTCCGCCCCAAAGCGCTCAAGCTGGTGCCGAGCGCGTTGCTCGGCGTCGTCGCGGCGACCCTGGTGGCGTACTTTGCCGGGCTCGACGTGACGCGCGTCAACGTGCCCGAATCGATCGCGAGCGCGGTCGCGATCCCCGATGCGTCGCTCTTCGCGAAATGGCTCGATCCGTCGATCCTGCTCGCGGCGCTCGCCATCGCATTCATCGCCACCGCCGAGACGCTGCTCTCGGCCGCGGCGGTCGACAAGATGCACGTCGGCGTCCGCACCGATTACAACAAGGAGCTGCGCGCACAGGGCGTCGGCAATCTGCTGTGCGGTGCCGCGGGCGCGCTACCTATGACCGGCGTCATCGTGCGCAGTTCCGCCAACGTCCAGGCGGGCGCGGTGACGCGGCTATCGGCGATGCTGCACGGTATCTGGATTTTGGGATTCGTCGCGCTGCTGCCCTGGCTGCTGCGCGAGATTCCGATGGCCGCACTCGGCGCGGTGCTGGTGGTGACCGGGTGGAAGCTCGTCAACTTCGGCCACGTGCGCGAGCTGTTCCGGCATCACGGTGTCCTTCCCGCCGTGATCTGGGCGGCGACCCTGGTGGTCGTCGTGGCCGAGGACTTGCTGTCCGGCGTGCTGGTCGGGATCGGCCTGTCGCTGATCGAGGTGATCCCGCATGTCCGCCGCCTCAAGCTCGGGGTCGAGCATGACGACGGCGATCACGGCACCGCGATTCGCCTGTCGGGCGCGGCGACGTTCGTCCAGCTGCCCAAGCTGAGCGACGCGCTCGATCGCGTGCCGGCGGGCAAGCCGGTGGTGATCGACGGGACGCAACTCGCGGCCGTCGACCATACCTGCGCCGAACTGATGCGCGACTGGCTCGCGCGACGCCGGTCGGCGGACAACGACGTCACCGTGCTCGGCGGCGCCGGACCGCTTTCCCGATTGGCGGCGTGACGGGCAGGCCCCGGACCAAATCGGTCCGGGGCCGCTTCTTCCAACGCGGTGCGTCGAGAATTTCCGGCGCGGTCTAGACGAACGCGGACTCGTACATTATATACCGTCCGTTATGGAAACTGCCGTCCTTCGGGGTCGCCCTCGCGAATTCTGCGTCGATCAGGCGCTGGTCGCCGCTCTGCGCGTGTTCTGGAGCAAGGGGTATGAGGGTGCGTCGATGACCGACCTCACAGAGGCGATGGGCGTTACTCGCCCGAGCCTCTATGCCGCGTTCGGCAACAAGGAAGAGTTGTTCAAGAAGGCGCTCGACCTCTACCAGCGCGAAAAGCTGAGCTATATCGGCGAGGCGTTGAAGGCGCGGACCGCGCGCGGCGTTGCGCAGCATCTGCTCGAAGGGGCGCTCGCCAACCAGACCGGCACGTCCGAGCCGCACGGTTGTCTCGGCGTGATCAGTTCGGTCGCGTGCGGCGCCGAGGCCGAATCGATCCGTCAGGACGTGCTCGAACGCGGCAAGGTCGCGCATGCGGCGTTGATCGAGCGGATGGAGCAAGCGATCGCCGACGGCGACTTCTACGGCCCCGTCGATGCCGACGGCATCACCAAATATCTGACTGCCCTGCTGCAAGGCATGGCGGTCCAGGCCGGCGCCGGTGCGACCCGCGAGGAATTGCAGCGGCTCGTCGATACCAGCCTCGCGGTCTGGCCGAGCAAATAGGCCGCCATTTTTGCGGCCAGCCGAATAAAAATATCGGTCGGTATAAAAATAAAGGTTGAACCATCCCGATCGGCTTTCTATACTGCATGGTATAGAACAGAGATCGCCGCCCGCGCGCAGAAGAGCCGATGAACGGCCAAGCGCGGACACCTTCCTGATCTGAAGTTAGCGTACACTATCGTGCCCCTGCCGGGCGTCGCTTTCAGCGATGCCGGATCGGGGATGCTCACGTCTGACGAACAACCAGCCCGGCGGACCCCCGCCGCCGGGAATGGGCCGGCGCATGCCCCCGCGCCGGCCCCAAGAACAAGGAGGAAATGGCCATGGCCTATCTCGATTTCGCCCCAGCCGCCGGCGGCGCCTTGCTGCTCGACCGTCCGGTTGCCGCTCCCAGGAGCTTCACCAAGCCCGCCGACCTAACCCCGCTCGAATGGCAGGTGGTCGAGATCGCGCAGGGCGACAAGCTCTCGTCGATCCGTCCCACCGGCCGGTTCGTCCGCGCGCTTCGCTGGATGTTCGGCGGGCGTGTCGCGACCGCGCTGTCCGACGGGCGGCTCGAAGCGCTGCGCCGGATGGCGGTGCTCAGCTGGTATCGCGGTTACGCCGTCGCGCCCGCGGAAGTCCGTCTGTTCCTCGCCGCCGGCTTCACCCCCGATCATTACGACCTGCTGCTGGCGCGGATCAACGCCGTCCGTGCGGCACTCCCCCGGAGGTTCCGCAAATGAACATGCTCGCCCCTATCAACGAGGCCGAAGCACAACCCGTCGAGGTGGCGCCGCCCCGTTCGCCGCTGTGGCGGCGGGCGATGTGGGTCGTCGCCCCGTTGGTAGTGCTGGCCGGCGGCTACGGCCTCTTCCAGCGCCCCAATCCCGCGATGGCGGCGCCCCCGCCGCCGACCGTCACCGTCGCCACCCCACTCCAGCGCGAGGTGACCGAATGGGACGATTATGTCGGCCGCTTCGAACCGAGCCGCAGCGTCGAAGTGCGCCCGCGCGTTTCCGGCGCGGTGGTCGCGATCCACTTCACCGACGGCCAGATCGTCAAGGCCGGCCAGCCGCTCTTCACCATCGATCCGCGCCCATACGCTGCGGCGCTCGCCGAAGCCCGTGCGGGTATCGCGACGGCGAGCAGCGAGCTCGCGCTGGCTAACGCCAATTACCAGCGCGCGCTCAAGTTGGTGGATGTCGACGCGGTGTCGAAAAGCGAGGTCGATCGGCTGAAGGCGCAGGTTCAGGCCGCGTCGGCAGCGCTGGCCGCGGCCCAGGCGCGCGTCCGCTCCAAGGCGCTCGACATGGAATTCACCGTCGTCCGCGCGCCGATCGGCGGTCGCATTTCCGACCGCAAGATCGACGTCGGCAATCTGGTCGCGGCGGGCGAAGGCGCCGGCGCTACCCTGCTCACGACGATCAACGCGCTCGACCCGATCTATTTCAGCTTCGACGGGTCGGAAGCGCTTTTCCTGAAGGCCAAGCGCGCCGGGGCGGGCAATGCCTCGCCGGTCGAGATCCGCCTGCAGGACGAAGGCGATTATCGCTGGAAGGGCAGCCTGGACTTCACCGACAATGGGCTCGACCCCAAGTCGGGGACGATCCGTGGCCGCGCCGTGCTGAGCAATCCGGTGCTGTTCCTGACGCCCGGCATGTTCGGCAACATGCGACTGGCCAGCGGCGGCAAGACCGCCGCGTTGATGGTCCCGGACACCGCGATCGTCACCGACCAGGCACGCAAGACCGTGCTGGTGGTCGGCAAGGACGGTACCGTGTCGGCCAAGCCGGTCCAGCTCGGCCCGGTCGTGGATGGCCTGCGCGTGATCCGCGGTGGGCTGACCCTGGCGGACCGCGTGGTGATCACCGGCACGCAGATGGCGATGCCGGGGACGAAGGTGCAGATCCTGATCGGCACCATCAAGCCGACCGCGATGGCTCCCGCCCCCGCGATCGCACCGCCCACCCCGGGCCAGGCGACGCTCGCGCAGTAAAGTCACTCAATCCGTTCGTGCTGAGCTTGTCGAAGCACGTGTTCTTGGCACGCCCTTCGACAAGCTCAGGGCGAACGGTGGAATTCCGGAAAATCTTTCGCCTCTCATTTCGAGGAACAGGAATCATGCGCCTGTCGCGCTTCTTCATCTCGCGCCCGATCTTCGCCGCGGTCATCGCGGTGGTGATCACCATCGTCGGCGCGATCGCCTATTGGGGCCTGCCGGTCTCGCAATATCCCGACATCGTGCCGCCGACCGTCACGGTCACCGCGAGCTATCCCGGCGCCTCGGCCGAGACCGTCGCGGAAACCGTGGCGGCGCCGATCGAGCAGGAGATCAACGGCGTCGACAACATGCTCTACCAGTCGAGCCAGTCGACCGGCGACGGCAATGTCACGATCACCGTCACGTTCAAGATCGGCACCGACCTCGATGCCGCCCAGGTGCTGGTCCAGAACCGCGTCGCGGTCGCCGTACCGCGCTTGCCGGAAGAGGTGCAGCGAATCGGCGTCGTCACGCGCAAGACCTCGCCCGACTTCCTGATGGTGGTGAACCTGGTGTCTCCTAACGGGTCGCTCGATCGCGGCTATATGTCGAACTATGCGCTGACCCAGGTGCGCGATCGGTTGAGCCGGATCGACGGCGTCGGCGACGTGCGGCTGTTCGGCAATCGCGACTATGCGATGCGCGTGTGGATCGACCCCAACCGCGCCGCGGCGCTCGATCTGACCGCTGGCGAGATCGTTGCAGCGCTCAAGTCGCAGAACGTACAGGTCGCCGCCGGCTCGCTCGGTCAGCCGCCTTACGCGCAGGGCAACGCCTTCCAGTTCAACGTCGAGACGCAGGGCCGCCTGACCGACCCTGTACAGTTCGGCAACATCGTGATCCGTACCGACGCCAGCGGACGACAGGTGCGCGTATCGGACGTCGCGCGGGTCGAGCTCGGCGCATCGGACTATAATTCCAACACGTATATCTCGGGCAAGCCGACCGTCATCCTCGCCGTGTTCCAGCGCCCCGGCTCGAACGCGCTCGCGGCGGCCAAACAGGTCTCCGCCGAGATGGAGGCGATGGCGACGAAATTCCCCAAGGGGCTCGGCTACCGCGTCATCTACAATCCGACCGAGTTCATCAGCCAGTCGATCGACGCGGTGATGCACACGTTGTTCGAGGCGATCGTGCTGGTCGTCCTCGTGATCCTGGTGTTCCTGCAGAAGTGGCGCGCCGCGATCATTCCAGTGGTCGCGATTCCGGTGTCGCTGATCGGTACCTTCGCGGTGCTGGCGGCGCTTGGCTACAGTCTCAACAACCTGTCGCTGTTCGGGCTGGTGCTGGCGATCGGCATCGTCGTCGACGACGCGATCGTCGTGGTCGAGAATGTCGAGCGCAACCTAGAGCACGGCCTGAGCCCGCTCGAGGCGGCGCGGACGTCGATGGACGAAGTGTCGGCGGCTTTGGTCGCGATCGTGCTGGTGCTGTGCGCGGTATTCGTGCCGACCCTGTTCCTGACCGGCCTGTCGGGCGCGTTCTACAAGCAGTTCGCCGTCACCATCACCGCGGCGACGGTCATCTCGCTCTTGCTCTCGCTGACCCTGTCGCCCGCGCTCGCCGCCCTGCTGCTGCGCGCTCGGGAGGATGAAAAGGTGGGCGGACGCTTGCACCGGCTCGTGCTCGCCGCCGGCGACCGCTTCAACCACGGGTTCGAGCGGCTGAGCAACGGCTATGCCCGGATGACCGCCGCCCTGGTCGCCAAGCCGAAGCGGATGATGGCGATCTATGGCGGCCTGATCGCCGCGACTGCTGCCTTGTTCATGGCGACGCCGAGCGGGTTCATCCCCGCGCAGGACCAGGGCTATTTCCTGACCGTCATCTCGCTACCGCCCGGCGCCTCGGTCGAGCGCACCGACGCGGTGATGCGCAAGGTCGCCGATCGTATCTTGCCGCTGAAGGGCGTGAAGGGCGCGGTGATGCTCGCCGGGTTCGACGGACCGTCGCAGACGCTCGCCCCCAATTCGGCCGCCGCCTACATCCCGCTCAAGAGTTTCGAGGAGCGCGAAAAGCTGGGCGTCACGCTGCAGTCGATCATGGACGAGGCGCGTAAGGCGACCGGCGACATCAACGAGGCGCGGCTGATGATCATTCCGCCCCCGCTGATCCAGGGGATCGGCTCCGCCGGCGGCTACCGCATGATCGTGCAGGACCGTGGCGGCCACGGTTACGACGATCTCGCGCAGAAGTCGTTCGGACTGCTCGGCAAGGCCAACCAGACCCCGGGCCTGGCGCAGGTCTTCACGTTCTTCGACACAGGCACGCCGCGCGTGTTCGCCGATATCGACCGCGCCAAGGCCGACCTGCTCGGCGTCCCGCCGGAGCGCGTATTCGAGGCGATGGGCGTCTATCTCGGCTCGGCCTATGTCAACGACTTCAACCTGCTGGGTCGAACCTATCGCGTGACCGCGCAGGCCGACGCGCCGTTCCGCGCGACGGTGGCCGACATCGCCAACCTCAAGACCCGCTCAAATTCGGGCGAGATGGTGCCGATCGGATCGGTCGCGACGTTCAGCGACAAGACCGGGCCGTATCGCGTCACGCGCTACAATCTTTTCCCGGCGGTGGAGATCGACGGCGACACCGCGCCCGGTTTCTCCTCGGGCCAGTCGCTCAAGACGATGGAACAGATCGCCGACGCCAATTTGCCGAGCGACTACGGCACCGAATGGACCGGCATCGCCTATCAGCAGAAGGCGGCGGGCAGCACCGCGGGGATCGTCTTCGCGCTGGCCGTGGTGTTCGTCTTCCTGGTGCTGGCGGCGCAGTATGAGAGCCTCGTCCTGCCGCTGTCGATCATCCTGATCGTCCCGATGTGCCTGTTGGCGGCGATGATAGGCGTGAACCTGCGTGGCATGGACAATAACGTGCTGACGCAGATCGGGCTCGTGGTCCTGATTGCCCTGGCGGCGAAAAACGCGATCCTGATCGTCGAGTTCGCTAAGCAGGGTGAGGAGCAGGACGGCCTGTCCCCGGTCGATGCCGCGATCCGTGCGGCGCAGACTCGCTTGTGCCCGATCCTGATGACCAGCTTCGCCTTCATCCTCGGCACCGTGCCGTTGCTGATCGCAAGCGGCGCCGGCGCGGAACTCCGCCAGGCGCTCGGCACCGCAGTGTTCTTCGGGATGATCGGGGTGACCGCGTTCGGGCTGCTGTTCACGCCCACTTTCTACGTCGTGTGCCGCGCGCTGGGCGATCGTCTCGCCCGGCTGCGCGGAAGCCGGTCGGCCGCGTCGGGCTCGTTCCCGGGCGCGCTGCAGCCGGCCGAATAAGGAGCCTTCGAAATGCTTCGTGTCATTCTCGCCACCGCCTCCGCGCTGACGCTCGCCGCCTGCGCGGTCGGCCCCAACTATATCGCCCCGACGCCGGCCCCGGCGGCGGCCGGGCCGTTCGTCTCGACCAATTCGCCCGCGCTCTCGACTGACCCGGTCGCGGAGAATTGGTGGCGGCTATACCAGGACCCCGTACTCGACGGTCTGATCGCCGACGCACTCAAATCGAACACCGACATCCGCGTCGCGGTCGCCCGGCTGGAGAAAGCGCGCGCCAATCTGCGCGGTGCACGGTCCGATCGACCCCCCCTCCACCGGGATCAACGCCGGTGCGACCTATGGCCGCTTGCCCGAGGGCCAGCGCGCGCCCGGCGCACCCCGCGAAGATTGGTCGATCGATGGCGGGCTCAGCGTCTCGTACGAGGTCGATCTGTTCGGCCGCGTCAGCCGGGGGATCGAGGCGGCGCGGGGCGATGCCGCCGCGGCCGCCGCCGATGCCGATGCGGTGCGCATCGCGGTCGTCGCCGACACGACGCGGGCCTATGCGGATGCCGCGTCGGGCGCGGCGCGGCTGAAGGTCGCGCATCAGATCGTCGATCTGCTCGACCGCTCGGTTTTGCTGATGCAGCGTCGCCACGACGCCGGCCTCGTCACGCAACTCGATGTGTCGCGCATCGCCACGCTCCGCCAGCAGCGCGCCGCCGACATTCCCGCGCTCGAGGCCGATCGTCAGTCGGCCTTGTTCCGCCTCGCGACGCTGACCGGCCGCCCGCCCGCCGATTTACCACCTGTCGCGACCGAGCGCAGCGTCGGGCTCGAAGTCACCCAGCCGGTCCCGGTCGGCGACGGCCAGGCCTTGCTCGCTCGCCGTCCCGACGTGCGCGCGGCCGAACGCCGCCTGGGCGCCGACACCGCGCGGATCGGCGTCGCCACCGCCGACCTCTATCCGCACATTTCGCTCGGCGCGTCGATCGGCTCGACCGGCCCTAATATCGGGGACGTGTTCGGCGGGGGTCCCTTGCGCTGGCTACTCGGCCCGCTGATCAGCTGGGCGTTCCCCAATCAGGAGGGCGCGCGCGCCAAGATCGCGGCGGCAAAGGCCGACACCCAGGCATCGCTCGCGACGTTCGACGGCACCGTGTTGAGCGCGTTGGAAGAAACCGAAACGGCGCTGACGGTCTATGCCAAGGCGCTCGATCGCCGCACCGCGTTGAAGGCCGCGCGCGACGAAGCCGCCAAGGCCGCCGCGATCACGCGCGCGCAACAACGCGAAGGCGCGGTGGACTCGCTGGCGTGGCTCGACGCCGAGCGTACGTTTGCGGAAACCGAGGCCGCGCTCGCCGAACAGGACGCGCGCGTCGCCGACGCTCAGATCGACCTGTTCCGCGCGCTTGGCGGTGGCTGGACGTCATAGTCCGTCACGCTACCGGATCGTTTCTCGCCTGACGAACGAGATGACAGCCGTTCGCTTGCTGCTCGAACACCCACTGCCGACCGGTAAACCGCTCGATGATGCTCGCCGCCGTCCGCGCATGGTCGCTCGGCTTCACCGTCGTGAAGCTGCCCCCGCCCGCCAGTGCAAACGGCAGCAGCAACTGGTCTGCCAGATACGGCCCAGCAAACGCGTCCGAGGCAAGGAACCCCGCCATGCGATGCGATGCCGTCTTCGCCAGCGATTCCGCGGACACGGCGGCGATCGCTCATTATCCCTGTCGCCTTGATTGCGGCGCGAGCGACCGCCTTGGGGCACTCGTCATGGAAATATGCCTCAAGCGATGGCCGGCATGGTCGATGTTACTTGCCGAGCTGTTACGCGCGCAAGTCTTGTACATCGACGACGCTGAAGCGTCTGAAGATCAATGGGGCGAGCATATGGGATTGTGTTTCCCCGATGGACGGGTCGATGCGACGACTGTTCGTGGCGCAACAGTAATGCGCCTTGGCCCACGGCCGCCCGCGTTGTCTGATTTGCTTCCCATCAATGATGTCGGCCCGATGCGAGAGGGCTTTTTAGCTGGTGAAGCTTGGCAGAGACGCATTTCGCTCCCGAGTACTTTGATCGATTGGCGGTTCGGGACGTTGCACCGTTTAGCTATGTGACCCGCGTCCCATCCAAATTTTCATCATAAGTGCCGTCGATAACTTCGTCCGATCGTGGGCCGTAAGCGGACTGGCTGCTTACGGGATTACGTTCAGCAATGCTGACATGGAAGCAGGCCCAATATCTCTTACAGCGAAGCAACAGCGGCGTCCCAATCTCTCGAACCGGCCGTGTCGCTACTGCCGAAACGCATGCTCGTCGCTTGCTCGGCTAATGCATTGAACGGCTGATTGCCGCTCTGATGCGTCCGGCGCGCGGAGCCGATGTCACTGTCGTTCGCGATTCTGCGCACCGCGTGACGGCGATATCGACACTTCTTTGGAAAGCGCAATTATTAGTAGCGATTATTGTCAGGATGTAGAGTTTGGTCGATCATCAAGTGATGAAATGGCAGGATAGTTGTAGTACATTGTATTAAGAAATCTCCATTCCAGATATATCCTTCGATATAATCTTATATCTCGACAAATCCAATTGTCTCAGATCAGATCAATTTAGATAACGCCGACCTTCGCTTCCAAAATATTCTGTCGGACTCAGCAACGATTTCTGTTAATTTACTGTTCACGACGATTCGCAAGAGGGGAGTATCAGTGAACAAGTATCTTTTTTCCGGGGTTGGAATAGCCGCCCTGACGATCGCCGTCCCGGCATACGCGGCACCCACGCTGAACGGCGATTGCAGCGACGACATCGCAGCCCAAGCCGGCGTGACAGTGATTTCGTGCATCGGCGGGTATAGCGGCAACGTGTTGAGCAACAACAGCGGCGACAACGCCACCATCAACACCGCTCTGACCGCGTTGGGCTATGCTGGTCCTACGTTCAGCTACAACAGCGTCGCGGCCGGCGACATCAAGGGACCCCTGAACGGCGGCCTCGACGTCAATTTCCAGACCCTGTTGAATGGGGTCGCCTATATCGGCGTGCACTATGGCTTCCAGGGTGGCGGCGCGACCTTCTTCTACAAGATCAACGCGACCAACGTAGACATCCTCAAGCTGGCGCAAGGTAGCGGTGGCGGGTCTACCTCGACCGCGACCTTGCTGGTGCTGAACGCGACGCCTCCGGTACCGGAGCCGGCGACCTGGGCGATGATGATCGTCGGGTTCGGGGCGATGGGCTCCATGCTGCGCCGTCGCCAGAAGGTGAGCGCAAACGTCCGCTACGCCTGAGGCTCCCATGCACGGGACAGAGCCGCCGGTCGGTAGCCGGCGGCTCATTTTCGCGACGCGGCGATTTGTCGCCGTCGATATGGCCCTCTTCCCGTACGGGATGCATGGAGCGTGACATGCGTGTCGAATTTCTCGATCGCCGCACGCAGGCCTCGCCGGATAGCGATCGGGCCGTGATCAATCGCCTTCCCAACGGCAGTGCGGGTTTTACCGCGTCAGTCCACGCGGCCGATGGCAAGTCATTGCAATCCATTACGAGAAATTGCTGCCATACCCACGATGAGGCTGTGCAAGCGGCAATCATGTGGGCCCGCGAGCAAGGTGTGCAGTTGCTCTATGTCGTGCAACCGAACGCCAACTGAGCCAGCTTCACCGTCTGACCGGGCCGCATTTGGCTCAGATGATATCGAACGGACATAGCCAAGTGGTCGATTCCGTTGGGCAATTTATTGCGTTAGCAAGTGCCGGTGTACCGTGGCAAAATGTCGCCATGAATGCCGAGCAGATCAAAATCTCGGACGATCCGGCACCGATCAAAGGCCGCGTACGGCGTTTCTGGACGAGGGATTTGGGAAGCGTAACGTCGCGCGACGCGGCGAATGCGACGCGGATATTGCTCGCATTAATCGCTTTGAACGCTTCGAGGGGAGGCATGCTAGCTTCCAGTTCTTGGCCGTTCCAACCGCGCGTTGCGCTCATCGCTTTCCTGATCGTTTCGATATGCGCTTTCGTAAGTCGCGTCGTGTCGTGGAAACTGGATGCACGGCTGCGCGCGGTCATGGCGATGGCCGATCAGGCGATCTGTCTGCTGACGCTTGCAGCCTACCCGCAAACCGTCGCCATTTATCTTCCGTTCGTGACGTTTGTACTCGGTGTGTCGCTCAGGCGTTCGGATATTCTTTGGGTGGCGCTCGATTATCTACTGCTTGCGACGATCATAGCGTTTCATAACAGACTTGCCGCGCTATTCCCAACGCTGGGCATCGTCAGCGACGACGTACTGCGACTGCAGTTTACGCTCGTGACCGGCACGGCATCCGCCGTAATGGCCTTCAAGGCGGCGCAATGGGGAGCGCGGATCGCGGATCGCTGGAACGGCGAGCTACTCGATACCGCTGCACACGCGCGCGCGTTGCCGATCGCGAATATCGCAGCGAAGCTCGCGCTGCGGTTCGACGTCTCGAGCATGTTGATTTGCTGGCAGCAAGAGGGCGATCGAGCGCCGGAATGCTATAGGTTCAGCGCCGGGAAACTGTCGGAGGGAGATGTCGAGCTCTCCACCCTCGAACAGATGCTTGCACCAGACACGAGCGGCAACGGCTTCATTTGGAATTCGAAGGGCAGTCGTGCCCTGGTGGATGCGCAATCCTGGTTTGGCGCGAGCGTGCGCACCATTGACCTAGCTTTCCTGCCGATCGAAGAAGGCGAGCCAAGCAACGTCGCTGCCCTGCCGATCCGTACGAGCGCGCTGCAGGGTTATATCTATCTTCTCGGTATTCCCAGGATTTCAGAACAGGCGCTGGACCAGATTGTCGGCGCGTCGCGAGCGGTGAGTGCGACGCTCGATCGCTATTTGATGTTCGAAGCTTGGCGCGAGCGAGCATTCGCCAATGCTCGATTGGATCTGAGCCGCGATATGCACGACAGTGTATTGCAAACACTGGCTGGCCTCCGCCTGCAGGTCGCGGCATTGATCAAGGACACCGAACTCCCCGTTGCAACGCGCACAGAACGATTGGAATCGCTCCAATCCATTATCGCTGCCGAACAAGCATGCCTGCGTGAACTGGTCGCCGACGCGAACCTGCCGATCGGTGAAAAGATCGATCTCGCCAGTCATTTGACGCAACGGGTGGAACTGCTGTCGCGCCAATGGGGCATTGCCTGCGCGCTCAGCGCCGATCCGGCGCCACTGTGGGTATCGCCCGACGTCGCCGTCGAGGTCGAGTTTCTCGTCAGAGAGGCGGTGTCGAATGCCGTCCAGCACGCGAAGTCATCGCGCGTGGAGGTTATAGCCGCGCAGCGGGAAGACGAGCTGTTCATCACCCTTAAGAGTGATGGTGCGTCGGCGTTGCTGCCCGACATAGGCGCGTCGAACATCGAAGGCGTGAGATCGCGCTCCCTAACGCGGCGCCTAAAAGCGTTGAACGGCCGAGCCTATGCGGATTCGATTGAACGCGGTGTGCTCTTGTCCATTCGTATTCCCCTGGAGGTGATCGTCGATGTCCCGCCTGCTGATCGTTGACGACCATCCGATCTTTCTCGATGGCCTTCGCCAGTTCCTTGAGACCAACGACCATCATGTCGCATTGACGGCGCGAACGCCGTCGGCCGCCATGAACATGATCGAGCAGGAGGCGGTAGAGGTCCTGATTACCGATGTCAGCATGTCGGAAGGCGGCGGCCTTCAGTTGTTGCGGACCATCAGATCGAACGGACATCGGCTGCCGGTGATCTTTCTGACCGTCGGGCTGAAACCGATCGAAACGATGGAAGCGGTGAAACTCGGCGTGAACGGGATCGTCTTGAAGCACAGCGATCCCACGAATTTGTTGACTTGCATCGACGCGGTGACGCGTGGCGAGACATGGATCGACCCGACGATCCTGGAAAGCGCGCTGCGACGCAGCCTTACGTCGCAGACCGTGCCGGTTTTGCCCAAATACAACCTTACCCGCCGACAGGAAGAGATCGTGCGCCTGGTCGGAGACGGGCTGCGCAACAAGGAAATCGCGCAGAGGTGCGGGCTGACGGAGGGTACCGTCAAACTCCACCTACACCGCATCTACACGCACTTGGGCATTCAGTCGCGCGCCCAGCTGATCATGATGCTGGCCGCCGAAACCATGTGATCGGTGTTGGCCGCTATCCGCATCTCGCGATACCAGGGCGCTTGAGGGCTGATCTGACCGCCGATGATGGCGAGCACCGCCCCGCCGGCGATGGCCACGCCATAGGGTATCGGCCCGCGCGGCTTCAGACTGGGAATGTCCGCGCTGGCCAGCCGCGCCGGAATGACACGCCGCAACACGACGAACACGATGCTCAACAGAACGCCGCCGATCGCGACGAACAGGAACAGCGACGCGGCGCCCTTGAAGTCGAACCATAACGCGGTGGCCGCGAGCAATTTAACGTCGCCGCCGCCTAGCCATCCTCTCGAAAATATGACGGCCCCTCCCAGAAAGGCGACGGTGAACACGATCCAATTCTGCCACAGGGAGGTGCTCCATCCGGCATGGTAGACCCACGCCGGGAACAGCAGAATGATCGCGATCGGAAAAACGTTCGGGATTCTCAGTTTCCATATGTCCACCGCGGCCGCAAATGTCAGAATGACGCACAACGCCAGCGTAATGAGGTTCCCCAGCGACATCATTTGAGCGTATCCAGTTTGGCAAGGTTAGCGGCCGCGACCGACTGATATATGGGGTCCGCGATGAGCGACTGCGTCAGCCAGCGGCGCGCATCGTCGGTTCTCCCCTCAAGCATCGCCGCATAACCCGCATTGTTGAGACGTTCGGCCCAACGAGACGCACTGTCGGACGGACGGCGAACCGGCATACGACCAAGCGATCCGGCTGCGATATCGATATTGTTCGCGATCCGTTCGTCGTCCGGCGCGTCGGCGATCGCCCTTATCAAAAGCTTCTCCGCCTCCTCGAACCGGCGTTGCTTGATAAGAGAGGTGGCGGCATCGTTGAGCAACCCCGGTCGCACGCCACCGACTTCCATCGCCTTGGCATAGGCGTGGCCGCTGTCCAACCAACGTTGTTTGACGTCGTATGCCGCGCCCAAAGCCGACCACGCCCGCCAGTCGGGATCGCAAAGCGTCACAGCCCGTTCGAGCCGTCCGATCGCCGCATCGGCATTGCCCAGATTGGAATCGGCAACGCCGCCGCCCACGAGAATGCGGCAGTCGTCGGGTAAGTTCGACGCGAGCGCCGCGAAACCCCGCCGCGCATCCTGATCACGTCCCTGTGCCAAGGCGAGTTGCGCGCGCAAAACATCCAGTTCCACCGCCGGCGATTCCGCCGATGGCGACGTCCTGGCGATCATGAGTTCGGCCTGGATCAACCGCCCGGATCGGATCGCCGCGGCTATCAACGAAAGATCGCTCGTCGGGGCGGCGACCGCTGCCGTTCCTGTCGCGACCGCGACCGACGCGGCCAGTCGGAACCAAACGGACGTCTTCACTTCCGCCGCTTCAGCCGCGCGTCCAGCGCCAACGCATTGCCGCCGACGAGAAGTTGAACGCGATTTGCCTGCGACAGCGCGTAGAGCTGTGTCCGAAACGGGAGCGCACGCGCCAGGCGGCGCGCTTCGTCGCCGGAGCCGACGGGAAAAATGATCCTGCTGCAGCCCAGCCGTGCCATGCTGTCGCCGACGTCGAGCTCAGCCCAGCCGCGATTGTTCAGGAAACTCTTCATCCGTCGTGCGATCCCTTGGGCGCCAGACGCGTTGATCACCTTAGTCGGCAAAACGCGCCGCTGGGCCGCGCCCGGTACCGACGTTGCCGGCGGCGCAGTCGGCTGGACGGCGAGCGGTGCTGGCGGCGGCGCTACCGGGAACGCCGCTGCCGGCGGAGCCGATGACTTGGACGGCTCGGTGCGAACGCCGTACGATAGCGTGCTGATGCCGAACGGCAAAAACAGCCTGACCTCGCTCACGGAAGACCGTTCCAACCTGGCGGTACGTGTCGGCTCGGTGATCGGCGCCGCTGCCGGAACAGCAGCATTACCGGCGGCGACAGTTTGAGGAACTTCCAAGACCGCGACGCTCTGACCCTGCGCACCCTGCCTTTCGCGATTTTCATTCAACGGATCGCCCGCCAACATCACGCGCTTGTCGGTATCGAGCAGCGCGGCATCGGTAGTCCTGCCTTGGATCCGAAGCGAGGCGGCATAAGCGTCGTAAATGTCGGCGTCGCGCGGTGCGAGCGCGAGCGCCAGCTGGAAATAGCGGTCGCTCAAGTCGTAGCGCTGTAGACGATCATATGCGGTGGCCAGGCCCTGAACCGCACGCGCATTCTCCGGATCGACCGCCAGTAGGCGACGATACGTTTCGATCGCGAGACCGTAGTTACGATCGGCCAACAGACGCGCAGCGGCCGCCAATGTGACGTCCGTCTTCGCCGCCATTCGCGCGCCCTCCGGCAGGGTCATCCTGCCCTGCGTCATACAACCGGACGCTGCGATAACGACGCCGCAAAGCCCCAAGCGTTTGATGAAAAGCCGTCGCATTGTCATCCTGACATCATGGGCAGGAGCTGTCGGACGACGCGGATCGCGGCCGGCAACATGAGCACGCCGATCATCACCGGCAGCATACAGGCGACGAGCGGAATCGATAGCAGCACGGGCAGTTTATGGGCCTTTTCCTGCGCGAGCATCTTGCGGCGTTCGCGCATTTCGGTGGCGTAGATTCTGAGGGTCTGTCCGATGCTCGACCCCAGTTTGTTGGACTGGATGAGAAGGGTCGCGAACGACTTGATCTGATCGACGCCGGCCCGCTCTCCCATTCGGCGCAGCGCATCCTCGCGGCCGCGACCGGCGCGCAGCTCCAGAACGGTATTGGCCAGCAGACTGGCGACCAACGGATGCGAAGTCGACATCTCGCGGCCGACACGGTCGAACGCTGCTTCCATACCCAGGCCAGCTTCGACGCACACCAGCATCAGGTCGAGCGCGTCGGGAAAGCCGTTGACGATCTGATCCTGACGCCGCGATGCGCGCGCCGACACCCACAGGTTGGGCAGATACAGGCCAAGCAGCGCAAGCAACGCACCGAACAGATAGAGCTTGAAGATCGAGGGAGCGGCGCCGTTGATCACGGTCGCCGCGACCAGGATCATCGGCATGCCCAAGGTCGTGGCGATCCGGATGAGCGTGAATATCCGAGGTGCCTGCGGCGACGTGTATCCTGCGGCGGCGAGCCGCGCGACCATCGTGGCGTTGTTCGTATCGAGCAGCGATACGCCGCGTTTCTCCACGGCATCGACGATCCGCGACCACGCGTCCGGCGTCGCATCGGCCCGCAACGAGCTGGCCGCGCCCCGTCCCTGACCGCTTACGGATGCTTCGCTGAGCCGGCGGCGTATCGCGGCTCGTCCGGTGACGACCGCGGATATGCCGACGACCAGCAACACGACGACGGCGAACAACCCGCCCAGAATGACCATTCGCGGAAATTGTTGAAGGGCGGCTTCCCACATCGTTCTAGACCTTCAGATTCACGAGACGTCGGATGATGACGAAACCGATCGTGTACAGAGCGATCAGGAAGCCGAACCCTATAGAGAATGCCGGATCGCCGGCGACCTGAAGGTAGAATTGGGGGTTCAGCAAAAACAACGCAACGAACGCCAGAACGGGCAACGCCGTCAGGATCGTTGCGGTCATCCGCCCCTCCGAGCTCAACGCACGAACCATCAGCACCATGCTGGCGCGCTCGCGAATGACCTTCGACAGGTTTTCGAGGATTTCGGCCAGGTTGCCACCGGTCTCGCTCTGGACCGACAGTGATACGACGAACATGCGCAGATCTTCCAGATCGCACCGGTTCGCCATGTTGTGCAGCGCGTCGCGCAGGTCGGCACCATAGGCGACTTCGTCGGTGACGAGCCCGAATTCGCTACCGATCGGATCGCTCATTTCCTGCGTCAGCAGATCGAGCGCCGCCGCCACCGGATGGCCGGCCCGCAACCCGCGCACGAAGATATCGAGCGCCACCGGAAATTGCTCCGCCATCTTCTTGCGGCGCTGGTCGGCGCGGCGCGCGATTATCATCAACGGCAGCCCCAGCCCGGCGGCGCCGGCGAAGCATGCCGCCATCAATACCGTGCCGAACCCGATCGTCAGGCCGGCGGCAAAGGCAAAAACGATCGTCGCCGTAAACAGCAACGCAACCGCGAGGATCATCAACAGGAACAGCCGGCCTGGCGACATGCCGAACGAAGCACCGCGCAGCAGGTTGTCGAGCTTATGCCCGATATCGCTCAGCGGTCCGGGCAGCGCGATCCCGTCGCCCCATGCGTCGCGCCGCAACCGCGCGACGATTTCCGGCCGGTCGTGGCCGGTCGCGATCAATCGCAGGCGCTTGTTGATTGACCGGGCGCCCGTGCGATTGGTGCGGTACCAGCGCACGCCGCCCTCGATCGCAAGTACGACCGCCGCGAAGATCAGCGCCAGCACGATAAGGCGGATCGTCGTGGTCGATATCATTCGAGCACCGCGCTGGGATTGAAAATATCGGCGGGAAGGCTGATCCCGCGATCCTCGAGCTCGCGCATGAAATGCGGCCGGATACCGGTGGCTTCGAACCGGCCGAGTACCTCGCCGCCATCGCCGCGGCCCGTCAGCCTGAACCGGAAGATCTCCTGCATGGTGACGACCTCGCCCTCCATGCCGATCAGTTCGGACACGCTGAGCAACCGCCTGTTGCCGTCGGCAAGGCGACCGACCTGGATCACGACGTTGATGGCAGAGGCGATCTGCGCTCGTGCCGAACGCGGCGCGATGTCGATGCCGCTCATGCCGATCATCTGTTCGAGACGCGACAGCGCGTCGCGCGGTGTGTTCGCATGGACCGTGGTCATCGACCCGTCATGGCCGGTGTTCATCGCCTGCAGCATATCGAACGCTTCGCCGGCGCGAACTTCGCCGACGATAATGCGGTCGGGACGCATGCGCAGCGCATTTTTCAACAGATCGCGCTGCGTGACCTCACCGTTGCCCTCGATATTGGGCGGACGGGTTTCGAGCCGGGCGATGTGCGCCTGCTGGAGTTGCAGTTCTGCCGAATCCTCGATCGTTACAATCCGCTCGGCATTGTCGATGTACGCCGACATGGCGTTGAGCAACGTCGTCTTGCCCGATCCCGTGCCGCCCGAAATCAGAATGTTGCGTCGCGCTTCCACAATAGCTTCGAGGACTTCCGCCACCACTGCCGGTACGCTGCCCAGGCTGGTGAGACGCGCCATATCGATCGGCACGCGCGCGAACTTGCGGATCGACAGCAGCGATCCGTCGACCGCGAGCGGCGGGATGATGGCGTTGACACGCGATCCATCGGCCAGCCGGGCATCGACGTACGGCGACGCCTCATCGACACGCCGTCCGACCGCCGCGACGATCTTCTGGATGATGCGCAACAAGTGCCGTTCATCCTTGAAGCGCGCCGGCGAGGTTTCGAGACGGCCGCGTCGTTCGACGAACACGGAATCGTAGCCGTTGACCAGGATGTCGGTGATCGTTTCATCCTTGAGCAGCGGCTCGAGCGGCCCCAGCCCAAGCAGTTCGTCAAGAATGTCGCTGACCAGCCGCTGCCGCTCGGCCAGATTGAGCGCGTGCTTCTGCAACGACAATTGCTCGTAGACGATCTCGCCGACCTCGGCCTGGATCTGTTCGCGCGACATGGCGTCGAGCGCAGACAGATTGATGAGATCGAGCAGACGTTGGTGCAGTTCGACCTTCAGCGCCGTGTTGCGGTCGATCTCCTGTTCCGGCTGATCGACCGGCGCGGCCTTTGGCGAAGGAGCCGCCGCCAAGTCACCGGTCCGCTTGATCTGCCAGACACTCATCAACCGCGCTCGAACAGCATATCGATGGCGTCGAGAATTTTCTCCAGGTCACGCCCGATCGCGCTCTTGTTCTTGATCTCGCCGATCATGGTGCCGCGATTGAGCGCCGTGTTCATCAGCGCGAAATCGCTGATGACGCGTAGCCCGATCGGGCGACCGATCGTCTCCGACGCGTCGCGCAAGTTGATCTGCTTGAACATCTGCTTTTCGACGCGGTTGACGACGACCTGAACTGCGTCGGGGTTGACGCCCAGCTTGACCAACAGCGCGAGCTGCCGCTGCGCTTGGCGAAGGCTCGCGATCGAAAGTTCGATCACCAGGAATACGATGTCGGACTGTGCCACAAGCGACAGCGACCAGTTGGTCCAGTCGCTCGGCAGGTCGAGAAACACCGTGCCGTACTGCGTCGATGCCAGATGGACGATGTCGCAAATCTGATCGGTCCCCACCGCATCGGTCGGCATGAGCTCCGTCGGCGCAGCGAACAGGTTGAGCCCCGAGGAATGCTCGGTTGCGACCGATGCCAACACGGCCGGGTCCAGTCGCTTGCCCGCGTCGAGCAGGTCGCTGACCGTCAGGTCCGACCCCAGACCCAGATGCGTCGCCGCATTACCGCCCTGCAGGTCGAGATCGAACAGGCAGGTCGTACGCCCCCGGTCGCTTTCTCGCCGGGCATAAAGCGCGGCGGCTTGGGTGAGCAGTGCGGTCGCGCCTACCCCGCCGACACTTTTGATGATCGACACCGTCTTGCCCTTGGCGGCGGTGGCCGCGGCGGTCTGCTCCAACTCGCCGCGAATACGGTCGAGCGCGGCTTCGACGTCCCGCCGGGCAAGCGGCAGCGCGACGACATCGCTGATGCCGGCGCGTAGCAGCGCCTGCATCGCGGCGATCGACGGATCGCGGACGGCGGCGATGATCGAGAGCGCCCGGTTCTCGGTGTGCAGGCGGGTCAGCCGGCGTAGCGAGGCCGCACTCTCCGGCTTCACCTCGACGATGAGCACGCGCGCGCGTTTGACGATCTCCGCGGGGATATCGGCCTCGGCACCAAGTTCGTTGGTATCGATCGCCATGCCCGCGATGACGCTTTCGCCGAACTCGCCGGCCATGATTTCGTCGTGCGAAAGGACCAGTTCGATCATCGCGTCGGAACGCTTGATCATCCAGCCCGTCGTCGGAAATTCGCCCAAATCCAGTTCCACTCCGTTACTCCTAATTCGCAATCTGACCGCTGCCGTCTTCGAGGGTCAGCGAACTGCTGAACGTCGTATTCAGCGTGATCGAACCACTGCTGAAAAAGCGGTACAAGATTGGTGCGAAGGTCATGCCGACGAGCTGTACGGTGACGAGCGGCTGTACCTGGATGCCGTTCGGATCGCCGGCGTAGCCGAGTCCCGAATACTCGTAGTTCACCTTCAGCTTGTCGGCAGTGATCTCCGGATAATATTGCTGCATCTGAAACAGGATTCTGTTGAAGGCGGCGGTGTTGACGCCCGATCCGCCGGGACACGTCGTTGGCACGCAGACGCACGTGACCGTACCGCTCAACGTGGATGAGCACTTCGCGCTGGTGAACGAACTGGCCGGGATCGGATCGCCTTGCGGAATGCCGCCGGCGACGGCGAAATCGTAGGTGGCGAGGCCCGACGGCACGACATCGGTCGCAACCGCCCAGCGAGCGCCCATCTGGGTCGCCTTTTGCGCGCGGTTTACCGTCCACAGATACCGCCCGATATCGATCGTTCCGATCATCAGCGTCAGCAGAAGCGGTGACAGCAACGCGAATTCGACCGCCGTCGAGGCGTCCGTCGCTCGCCAGAAAGCGCGAAGTGTCCTCATGCGCCCATCACCGAAGCTTGCGCCTGAGCGTTGAGATTGACGCTGGCGGTCGTGAAGCCAAACGCGTTGAACAACGACGTATAGGGCACGCTCGCAGTGACCGTGACGATCGGTACGCCGTTCGTGACGCCGGTATAGATGCCGGTATTGTAGGTGCCACTGGTGTTGCATGAGATCGCCACGGTGATCGTGCTGGCATCACTCCAGTTGTTGATCCGCATCTGGCCGCCGCTCGCGATCGTGTTGGTCCGGACCAGATTGCGGACCTCCATGGCGGTCGTGCTGGTAGTGTCGTTGGTGGTTGCCGTGCAGGCTAGCGGGTAGCGTCGCGCTGCGTATCGCGCGCCGTCGCGCACCGCGACGACGACGGCGTGCTCGGACAGAAAATAGTTTCCCAGATCGACCGCACCGAACGCCAGAAACAGGAAGACCGGCACGATCAGCGCCATTTCCACTGCCGCCGATCCCCGGCGGCAACGCAATACGCTCGTCATACAAGAGCTTGGGTGAGTCATTCGATCAGATAGGGCACGTCCTTGCGCACCACTTGTCCCGCTGTCGCGCCGGCGCCGCCCGCCGTGGTTTCACCGATGATTTCGGCATAGATGTCGCCCTGATTGGTCCGGGTCCGGTTGACCGATGGCTCGACCAGGAACAGCTCGACCCATTTGACGACCGGCACGTTGGTCGAGTTGCCGTTGACGCCGCTGGCCGTGCAATTGACCACCGCCGCCGATATCCGACGGCGGTCGACGTTCGATCCACCAGGCGTGATGCCCGTTGCCGGCGTCCCCGACCAGCACACAGGTGTGCCGTAAGAATTCATGCTGCCTACCGCACGGGGCGTCGAAATGCGCGACGGGTTGGCGAGCTCCCATTTATAGACTTGATACCGCGTGACGGTATTGGGGTTATAGCCCGCAGCCGTCATCGCCGCGCGCCAATCGTAGGCCGAGCCGTAGTTGACGTAGAAATAGGCGTTGCGGTCCCACGATCCGTCGCCGACCCGGCCGCCCGAACATGAGCCGTTGGCACTGACCGCGTGGCACATGTCGCGCGGATACCCCATCGCGCTGGGCATCTGCGCATTGGTCAACGCAGTTGCCGTCGCCGGCAGATACGGATTGCTCGATTCCTGCCAGCCCTGACTGCCTAGCGTGCATGAGTTGTTGCCGTTGGTTTTGCGGATCAGGTCCTTGACGGTGTTCGCCGAGGGCGGACACGTGCCGCCCGACGGGCAGCTCTGGCCCTGATCGTAGATGTCGAACCGCGTATTGAGCGCGTCGGTGACTGACGTATTGGCACCCGGTTTGGTGCTGACTCCGGTCACCTGCTGGCAATCTCCCGGCGGGTTCAGCCAGCCTAACGCCTCACGCAGACCCCCCGCGCCGTTGCTGCCACCGCCGGTGTTGAGGTAGCCGAAATTGCCAGGCGCCCAGCCGCCATTGCCATTCCCGACCGATACGAGATTGAGACCCACGCCGATCAGTGCCGTGGCATTGAACAGCAGGTTCGCGGACGTTTCCTGCGGGTTGCAGAACATCACCGGCGGGACCTTGCAGATCGCCGTACCCACGCCCGCAAACGCCCGGCCGGACAGGTCGCCGGAACTGAGCGCGCCCACCACCGGCGTCAGCGCATAATAGGCTTTCTTGGTATCGACGGTGACCTGCACGAACTTGGCGTTGGCGTCCGTCGTAGCGAGCGTCGTCTTCGCCTTGTCCTGATAGAAGACCACGCCGGCGGTCGCGACCGTAACGTTCCGGTTGACCGCGGTTGCCCCGCTATTGCCGAACAGTGCCAGATTGGTCACGAGCCCTTGCGCCGCCGCCGTCGCGCGGCTGCGCGCGTTGGTCAGCCCGTCGAGCTGCGTGGCGGCGGAGAGCGCGGCATGGTCGGCTGCGTCCTGAAGCTCGGTATCGAGCCCGGCCAGTCGCGCATAGTCGAACCCGACCCCCGCCGCACCGATCAGTGCGAACAGCGCAATGGCGATGACAGGTGCGACCGATCCATCGTCCGATTGCCAAAGGTGCGCGACGCGGCGCATCTCAATTCGATCCCGACCCGGCGCTTCCGCCACCCTTACCGCCGCCTGTCGTTTGGATCGATTGGGGCTGCTTGGTCTCGCCCTTGCGATAGCGTTCGTTCGCGGATGCCGCACGGTCGCCCGACCCGCCTTCCAGCACCGCTGACTCCGCCGGCCGGGGATCGGGATTGATCACCTGCAGCGAATAGTCGGTCTTGACCGCGTCCCCGAAGGTCGCATCGACCGGGGCGCACGCGGACGACGAGGCCAGCATTGCCAAAGCGATCGTGGATTTGATGCCGCGCATATCAGCTACCTCTTCCTCTCGTAACCGTTGGGGCCGGAAAAGCCGCCGGCGGGCGGCACGACCGGTTCCGGTTTCGGCGGGTAGGAATTCTTCGCGGGCGCGTTCGGATCGAGCGGGTTGTTGCCGACCGCACTGTCCGTTCTGCCGTTCAGGAACAGGTCGAGTTCGCTCGGCGGCCGCACGCGATCGGTCGGCAGACGCATCTGGTCGGCCGGAACCGGGCGCACCAGTCGAGGCGTCACGATGATCACGAGTTCGGTTTCCTGTTTCTGAAAGCCGGTCGAACGGAACAGCGCGCCGATGATCGGGATCGACCCCAGGATCGGAAACTGTCGGACCGTGCTCTGGAAATCCTTGCGGAGCAGCCCGGCGATCGCGAACGATTGGCCGTCGCGCAGTTCGAGTGTCGTCTTTGCGCGACGAGTCTGCAGGCCGGGGATCGTGAGGCCGTTTATGCTGATGGAGGCCGACGGATCGATCGAACTGACTTCCGGCGCGACGACCAGGTTGATCACGCCGTCGTCGAGCACCGTCGGGGTGAAGGCAAGGCTGACGCCGAACGGCTTGAATTCGACGGTTACGGCATTGCCGCCGCTGCCCGAACCGCCGCCGCCACCATTGCCCTGAACCACGGGGACGGGAAATTCGCCGCCGGCCAGGAACGAGGCGGAATCGCCCGACAGCGCGACCAGCGTCGGTTCGGCCAGCGTCGTCACCACACCCTTGCGCTCCAGTGCGTCGAGCGCGGTGAAGATGTTGAGATTACCGAGCGTAACGCCCTTCGCGATCACGCCGAAGCTTTCGAGCACGCCGGACAGATTGACGGTCGGCGTGCCGTTCTGATTGGTCAGCAGTGCGGTGCTGGGCGCCGTATTGCCGATCCCGCCCTGGAAACTGCGTAGCCCGTTGCCGTTGGTGAATGCGGTGTTGAGGCCAAGATTCTTGGCCACCGTCCGGTTCATTTCGGAGAAGCGCACTTCCAGCATGACTTGCTGCGAGGCGCCGACGGTGAGCAGGTTGATCACTTTGTCGCCGGCGTAGGTCGTCGCGATCTGTTTCGCGCGATCGACCGCGGGACCGCTCGACACCGTACCTGTCAGCACCACCGAATCGCCCGAAATGCGCGCGCCGATATTTTCGTTCGGCATCAAGTCGCGCAGCGTGCTGCGCAACGTGACGACATCGGGTCCGACCGCGACGTCGATCACCGAGATCAGATTGTTCCTGGCGTCGTAGAGGGTCAGGCTGGTGGTGCCGATCTTCTTGCCCAGCACATACAGCGACCGATTGGTCAACGGCAGCACGTCGGCGATCTCCGAATTGCCAATCAACGCCTTGGCGAACGGACGATCGGCGGTGAGCACCTGGCTCTTGTTGATCGGCACGTCGAGCTGTCCGGCCCGCAAGCCCGCGCTCGGCACCGAGACCGCCGTTTGGGAATAGGTCGGCACGGTCGATGCGAGCAACGTCGCGATCGCGACCAACCCCGCAACCGCCCGCTTGGGCAAGCCCATCTTAGCGCGCGCCATAGCGAAGAACCTCATAGCTGCTGTCCTTAGTCCCGCGCACGACGAGAATGGTGGAGGTGTCGCCCTTGGGCGCAGGCCGTTTGGCGACACGCGGCGCCCGTGGCGCCATCGGCACGCCGCCGGGCGGCGGCTGATAGCGCGATCCGCGATCCGAATTGACGCTCACGAACGCACCGTCGCGCAAGTCGTCGACGCTCACGGTCGCGACCGACGGGTTGGTCTCCGCGGCGGGATTGGCGAGCACGAGACTGATCTGGCCGACCTGCTGCGCCAGCGCGAGTTTCTGCGAATCGATCTGCGACACTTCGAGCGTCGCGGTCTTTCCAACCACCGGCTTGTCGGTGGAATCGCTCGCGTCCTGATCGATCGCGATGACGCGGATCTTCTGGAGAAGGATGTCGGTGATCTGACCGCCGCCATTGTTGTTCATCGGCGTGCGCGTGACGAGCACATCGACGACGTCGCCCGGCAATACGAAGCCACCGACGCCGGCGACGTCGCTGACGCGGACGGCGGCGGCGCGCATGTCCGGCTTGAGCACGGCGGAGATCGCGGCGCGGCCGCCTTCGCCGGAAATCTTGGAGCGCAGGATCGGCTCGTTGACCGCCATCGGGCGCAACGCGACGCGGCTGCCGTTCGCGGGCAGCAGCTGCGGAATGGTCGAAAAGGTACCCTCCGGCAACGCATCCTGCGGCAGGTCTATCAGATTGACCTTGTCGGGGGTGATGACGGTGCCGAATTCGAGCGGCACGCGCGCCACCGCGACCTTTACCATCCCTTGCGGGGCGGTCGCCTGGCGCTCCTCGACCTTGCCGAGATAGGTGTTGGCAAGGAAAACCGCCGCGAGGCCGATCAGGATCGCGACGCCCAGAATGATAAGCCCTTGGCCACGCATTAACCGCTCCCCCCGGATTGGTCGGACGCTACAAAAAAACGAAACGGGGCCGCGCCGAAACGCAGCCCCGTCAGATCATCAGCAAGCGCCGTTGGTGGTGTTGGGCGCAGTGATGCAGTTCGACGCCTTGTTCATGGCGTTGCCGATCGAGCCGCCCAGAGTGAACGCGGCGACGGCGATGCCGGTGCCCACGATCGCCAGGATCAGCGCATACTCGGCGGCCGAAGCCCCGCTCGTATCGGTCAAAAGGTTCTTGATCATCTTCATGGTAATCCTCCCTCGCCGGGAACAACCCGGCCCGTATGGCGGGGCGCCGCGAACGGCGCCCCGTCACATCAGCAGTTCGACGAGTTCGGCGTACGGCTGATGCAGTTCGACGCCTTGCCCATGGCATTGCTGATCGAGCCGCCGAGCGTGAAGGCGGCGACGGCGATGCCGGTGCCCACGATCGCCAGGATCAGCGCATATTCGGCAGCCGAAGCGCCGCTGGTGTCGGTCAACAGGTTCTTGATCATCGTCATTGCAATATTCCCCACTTCCCACCGGAAAATTCCGGCCCTTTGCTCACGCGGAACGACTGTCAGAGCGAGTACCGCCGGCCTTCGCCGGCGATATTGGAGGCTGCAACGATGCTCCAAATGCCCCATCCACCCCGGATTGCATCGTCAGAGGGAACCGATCGACCGACCAAGTCAACAACACTTTATTTACTCTTTATTTACTGACACTTAGAGCTAACGTGTGTTAACCTAATCAAATTTAATTGTTTGATATCAGCGATTTATCTCGCAGAACGTCAACTCGATCCCGTTCAATCAGCTCTTCCGATTCGCTCGAAATGTTTGCTGATCGGGACAGTGGTTATAGGCGTTATAACCATGGTTATGTAGACATTGGTCTAATCGTTAAAACGCCATGTCGTTTTCATCCAACGACTTCGCGCTGAACTGTCCGTTTTATACAATTCGCACGATTTTATCTTTGCGCGCGCGAATCGGCCCGTATGATGATTCGCAATTGGCGGGGGCCATTCTGACGGGTTTGGGGGACTGCGGCATGACCGAGCCGAATAATGCCGGTCCGGACCTTTCCAGTGCTGTGACAATGATTGCCGTCAGCTTCGCGGCATTCGCGTTCGTTATCGTCATGTCGGTGGCGTTCGGCGATGGCGACACCGGCTGGCACATTGCGACCGGTGCATGGATCGTCGAGCATGGCACCGTTCCCCGAACCGACCCCTTTTCCTTCACCGCGCGCGGCCACCCGTGGGTAGCACATGAATGGCTGTCGGAAGTCGCCATGTATGCGGCATGGTGCTGGGCCGGATGGAAAGGTGTTATCCTTCTGTTCGGCACGGCAATGGCCGCGCTCTACGCGATCGTCACGGCGCACCTGTTGCGGTGGCAAAGGCCTGGCGCCGTCGTCCTGACGATGATCTATCTGTCGATCGGTCTTGCCCAATCGGTTTTCGCCCGCCCGCATCTGATCGCGCTGCCGATCCTGGCGGCCTGGCTGATCGCGCTGATACGTGCGCGCGAGCGTGATCGCGCTCCGCCGCTCGCACTCGCGTTGTTGATGCTCGTCTGGGCCAACGCCCATGGCAGCTTCATCTTCGGGCTCGCACTCGCCGGCGCGTTCGGTCTCGAAGCGCTCGTCACGGCGCCGGCTGCAAGCCGATGGAAGGTGGTCCGCGATTGGGGGCTGTTCGGCATCCTGTGTCTGATCGCCGCGTTGCTTACGCCCGGTGGGATCGGCGGATTGCTCTATCCGATCTACGTCAACAACCTGACGCTGTTGACCTATATCGCCGAGTGGCAACCGGCGCGGTTCGGCGGGGCGACCGCACTCGAAATTCTACTTCTGTCGGGGCTGTTCTTCCTGTTCTTCAGGCCGGTGCGCATCCCGGTCGTGCGCCTGCTGATTCTGCTGGTGGCGCTGCACATCACGTTCGATCACATTCGCAATCAGATGGTGCTAGTGACGCTGGCCGTCATCCTGTTGGCGGAGCCGCTCGGTCGCGCTTGGTCGGACGGGATCGACCGCCCCCGCCCGGCGATCCTACCGCAACTCCGGACCCATTGGCGCGAATTGTCGCCGTTGCTGGCCGTCGCCGCGCTGCTCTTCGTCGGAGCCGCAACCTATCGACTAGCGACGCCGTTCGATCGCGAAGACAGCTACGGCGTACCCGTCACCGCAATGCGCCACATTCCGCCTGCGCTGCGCGGCCAGCCCGTGTTCAACGAATATAGCTTCGGCGGGCTGCTGGTGTTCGAGGGTATCGCGCCGTTCATCGACGGCCGATCCGACATGTACGGCGACGACTTCACCGCGAACTATGTCAAGATCGAACATGGCGATGTGCCGACGTGGCGCAAGGCCGAGGAACGCTGGCGGTTCGGCTGGACGATCCTTCCCCCCAACAATCCGTTGGTCGCCGTTCTGGACAAAGAGCCGGGCTGGCGCCGGCTTTACGCCGACAAATGGGCGGTGATCCATGTTTCGGATCGAGCGGCGGCTCCTCAGAAGCGGCCGTGAGCGAACCGCCGGCTGTCCAGGGGATGCGGGACTGGATACGCGGCCACCCCCGCGACGCCGCACAGATCTCGGCGTCGATCGTTCTGCTCTACGCGGTGTGCTGGCGCATCGTCGCCCCTGACCTGCTCGAATTCATCTATCCTTGGATCGACTATATCCGGACAAACGGCCGGATTCACGCGTTTGCGACGCCGTTCGGCAACTATACGCCGCCGTATCTCTACCTGCTGTCGGCCGCGTCGCTGGTGACCGCCAACAAGCTGGTGATCGTCAAATCGCTGTCGATATTGGGAGCACTCGCAAGCGCCGTGGCCGTTCGTCGCGCGATCGGTCATCGCCCGTTCGTCAACGAAGCCACCTTGCTCGTCGTCCTGCTGCCCAGCGTGGTGGCCAATGGAATAATCTATGGCCAGTGCGACGGATATTGGGCCGCCCCGTGCGTAATGGCGACCGTGGCGGCGGCCGATGGGCGGCCGCGCGCAATGCTGACCTGGTTCGGAGTCGGCCTGGCCTTCAAGTTTCAGACGGTCTTCCTGGCGCCGTTCATCCTGGTCATCCTGGTGCAGCTTCGCGTTCGCCCGATCGAATGGCCGATCCCGCTGGCGGTCTATGCGCTGGCCATGCTCCCGGCGTGGCTCGTGGGATGGCCCGCCAGCGACCTGGCGACGATCTACGTTCTGCAGGGCGCGTATTTCAACACGATCGGCACCGCGCCGAGTCCATGGGCCGTGATCGCCGTGCTCCACGCCAGGGAGCCGCTCGCGATCTTCTGGGTCGGCTATGCCGCAGCCGCACTGACCGGGCTAGCCTACGTCGCGGTGTTCGCGCGTGCGCGCCTGTCGGCGCTCGGGACGATGCGGATCGCGTTGCTGTCGGCGATGATGATCCCCTACCTGTTGCCGAAGATGCACGAGCGGTATTTCCTGCTCGCCGATCTGCTGTCCTTCGCGATCGCTGTCATCGCGCGCGATCGGCGCTCGATGCAGATATTCGTGGCATGCGAGGCGGCATCCACGATCGCCATCTTCGGGTCGATGTTCGATTTCTATCGAATCGTGGCGATCAGCGTCATCCCGGCGACGGGCGCCCTTGTGTTGCTGTTGGTCGAGATCCGCCGGGATCAGGCCGGAACGCGCAGCCGATAGGTCAGGTTCACGCGGCGCGACAGCAGCAGGTACGGCAGCCACAGCGTCACGCTGATCAGCACCTTCTTCAGATTGCCCTGCAGCATGTCGGACAGCGACGCGGCGACTTCGGGCGGCAGGTTGCTGACATGCGCCATCACCCGCGCGATGCAGATCTGCATCATCACGTCGATCACCCACACGCCAGCCAGGAACCGCGGAAAGATCGGCACGTGGCGTAGCGCCAGCACGAACGCGAAGCCATACAGGCACGACAGGAACACCAGATCGACGAACATGACGGTGAACAGCATGCGGAACCAGTCGGGCGCCATGCCGCCGAGCGCCGGCAGGCCGCTCAAGAACTCGAACGTGCGGAACGGTACGTTGATCAGGATGCCGATCATCAGCGACGCCATGAAACCGCCGGTGCCGAACAGCGGCAGCGACCGTGCGGTGACCGCATCGACTCGCCGCCACCGGCCGAACCGCGCCAGCCTGATCGTAGGCTGGGCGACGAGGGTTTGGGGCTTGAACGACCGCAAGCCGAGGAAGACCGTTATTACGGGAGCCGTAACGACGAGCAGATAAGGCAGGACATTGCTGATCGCGGCCGCCGTCGTCGTGATCGGCGTCGCCGCGAAGGCCAGCCGCAGGCCGACCGCAAAGCTGACCGCCACGATCCATAAGCCCATGATCAGCGGCAAACCGACTTCGAGCTTGCTGACCAGCGCCAGGCTGCGCAGCGACAGATGGCGGCTGATGGGCAATCGGTCCAGCTGATCCATGCGCGCGTTCCCCCGCTTCGATCGTCACTCTATAGCGACGAAGCGTTGATGTCGCGTAAAGGTTCCGATGCGGTTGCGGTCAGGCCCTGGCGAGCCGCATAACCGATTTGGCAGGCGCCGGCGCGGCCCAGTTTTTCGCCATGCCGATCGCCAGCGCCGCGACGCCGAAACCGGCCAGGATGTCGACCAGATAGTGCGCGCCCATGACGATCGCGGAGATCGCGACTGCCGCATTCAATGCCAAGAACACCGGCCAGAGGATCGGCGTCCGCCAGAATGCCCAAGCGACCAGCACCGCGCCCGCCGCCTGAACGCTGGGAAAGGATATCAACCCGAGAAATGCGATCGAATCGTCCACCACACGGATCGATCCGTCGCGGATGCCGGCGATGGCATGGGCGACTTGCCAAGGGGCGCTCGATGCCAAATTGGGTACCTGCCCGGCGTGCAGACCGGCATGCGAAAACGTACCGACCGCGGGAAATAGCGGGCTCAGCAAGACGCATATCGCGACGGCGATCAGCCAAGCGGTGACGAACAGGCGGCACCGTTCGCTTTGGCGCGTGATCGAAAGAAAGACGACCGCCAATGCCGGCTGCCAACCGAAAGACTGATAGATGTAGTGCATCGTGGAAACGATACGGGGATGCGCTTTGAGAAACGCCAGCTGAAGCGGCACGTCGAACGCGACCATCTTGTCCGCATCGGCGAGCATCCCATCGACCAACGGCGCATTCAGCGTGCACAACAGGATCGTCGCCAGTGCCGCGATGACCGACGACAGCAACAGGAACCCCAGACCTTCCAGCGCGGGGGCAACCGGGCCGAGCTGATAGCGGCGCGCCAGCATGCCGCTGAAAATCATGATCAGCGCCAATCCGGCGAACGTGGATGGCCGGACCGTCGCCAGCGCGAACCCAGTGTAGAAGAAGCCGACGATCACGCCCGCCAATCCCAGGATGAGGATGGCATATGCCGGGATGGCCTTGCGATCGATCAGTGACTCAAGATCGGAGTCCGGCACGCCATGCCGTAACCGCGAGATTGCGGAAGCGAACATGATGCGAGTCCCTCCTCCAATGGTTATGCAGATCAACGTCGATCCAGTCTTGGCCGCGCGCCAATACTAAGGTCGTGCACGATTATCGACGGCACGTTTTAAAGACGGCAAGATATCGATGGTTATACGATATATTGCCCGCGTTATAATTTTCTTCGATTAGGCCAGGATGAAGACTATTTTATAGCACAAGATGTCGGACCATCGTCCTTCCATGGGATGTCGTCATCTGTTGTTTTGCTGTCCTATAACGGCAGATATAAAGACACGGCCGACATCGCGCCTTAAATTAGGCCTCCGATGGGGGAGGCGAGATGTGCTTGGGGTTTTGTTCGAGCTAGGTGTCGCACGCCCCGTACGCCGAGCCCGCCGGCCGTGATCGACGTTCCGGCCAATCCATTCTTACGACGATCGCGCTGTCCCTGGTCAGGGAACTCGGTGGCTATTCGATCCGACAGCGCAAGCTCGCCAAGCTGATCCTCACGGCAATGCTGGCCTATGGCGGACTGCCCGCCGCGTTCATCCTAGATTGCTGCATATCGCTGCCGCTATCGCTGATCCTGACCCTTACCGAAGAGCGATGAAGCCGCCGGTCGCTTGCGATTTGGCAGCGCGATGCAGCCCGTCCTGGATCGACGCCCGACGATCGCGCCGCGCTTGAAAGGGATCCGGCCGGAGGCGAGGACGCACCGTACAAGAAAGCCGCCGCGCAAAGTGGGGGAAGCGCGGCGGCTTTCAAGGCGACCGGAACTTAAGCCCGAATACTATTTCTCTATAATATTCCCGATCACGCCTTTCAATATATCTTTGGATATTAAATCGGTTCGATGAGTTTATATGGCAGACAATTTCGAATAAAAAAATTGAGTCGATATAATATTTCAATTATGCTTGGATAAAATAAACAAATGATTTATTTTATTCGCTGGCGCCAGCGTATCCCGGCATTTGTTGTTGCCTATTGAGCAGTCCAGATTATCGTTTCGTTTGCGTATCGAGCTGAGGAACGCGTTTTCTCATGGACGCGATGCGGTCGGCCTCTTCGACCAGCGTTTCATACGACCTTGCCATTTCTTGCAGTGTTTTTCGGATGTCGCCATCACTCGCGGTCTCGGCCATTTTTCGCAATTCCGCAGCACGCTTCGCGTAATAGGCTCGCTGTTCCGAAGTCGGCATCTACCGGTCGTCGCTGGCTACGGCTGGCGATTCCCGCATCGCGGCCAGAAGTTGCTGAACGATCGTCGTGCCCGCAAGGTGTGCCTGTACCGCACTGTAGCCCTCTACGGACAGTTGCTTTCGGATTTGCTGGACGGTCAGGCAATTGCCCTCGCGCGCTATTTCGAATGCCCGTTCTACCGTGGACTTACGCATACTCATCTGACCCCTTTAACGAGCGAATCTAACGCCGCTCTTCAGCAGGATGACCGTGACCACGCGACGGACGAAGTGCAATATATCGTCGGTTATAGCGTTGGTTATCAGATGTTTCTTAAGTGGAACGATCCAATCGAACGCGTGTTCTGCCGGCATCGGAAGGGACGACAAACACGTCGGGTCCGCGTCGATCACCTCGCCCGGCAAGCGGTAGCCGTAAGTGCCGCCGCCTGTCGGACGAAGCGCCTCGGCCACGCATCGTTCAGTGCCGGTGTGGCCGAGGTGCTTGAAGTCCCGGATTTGGGTCTCCTGCGCCCTTGATCGACTGTTGAGCAAAATTGGTGAGCGAAGGGCGATTGCGCATCCCCGGGAAAACCGGTTAGTCGAACCATCGCCGCGTGCTTTTGGCGGCGATGTGTAGTCGTTAGAGTAAACATCAGATGCCGAGCACATCCCGCGATCTGGAGTCGATGCGGATCGCCGCAGCCACCCACGCTTTTTCCGCACTCACCGACGTCCATCGCCTTAGGATTTTCCGTGCGTTGGTCCGTGCCGGTCCGTCGGGATTGCCGACAAGGCACATCGCAGATCTGATCGCTCTGGAACCAGCCGACCTGGAAACCCACCTAACGGGCCTGCGGGAAGTCGGCATGATCTTCGCCCGCGGCGAGGGTCCAGATCAAGCGTTTGCCGCCAACTTCGAAGGCACGCGGGAATTGATAAGTTTCCTGATCGAGGATTGCTGCGGCGATCACGAACAACTCTGCGCATTGCTCGATATCGCGAAAAGCTTTCGCCTACCCCCGCCCCGCGCGTCGTAGCGCGATCCGACTGACGCTCGCGATGAGCAACCATTTGGCCGGCGGTATATATCGTTAGTTATAAACACGTTACCCGATCAAAAGCGGCGCGGGTAAATCCGATCTAGCAATGGAACCAAGCGGTGAGGTGCGTGTTTGGGACCCGCGCTCATAGTCGCCGAAGGCGTACCATTCGATGTCTGTGAGCGCGCTCAAAGGGGTTCTGACGCCTCGATAGCATAGTCGATCCCAATGCTATCGGGGCGCCAGGCTGAGTCAGACTGTGTCGGTCGGATGCGAAGGGCGGGCTGATTTGCCGCACGATGACGGCGAACGTCGTTTTGCCGGGCGGCCTTATAACGAAGGCTATCTCGACTCCGATCCTGGGCAGCTCCGATATGTTACCGACGATGCGGTAACGCTGCCGTCGTCGGGAAGTCGGCGTTGTCCCCCTAATACGGCGTCGGCTTCCCTTCAGACAGCGGCACCGATTCCATAGCAAGCCATGGGCCGCACCGGGTCCGCCCCACCTTAAGCAGGGCGGCGTCGCGTCAGCGATCGAAATAGTTGCGCCATTGCGGACGCCCTCGACGGTTTCGTATCGTGAACGACCACGCCGCCAGTACAATGCCCCCGGTGGCCAGGCTTGCGAGTGCGCCCAAAGGTCCTCGATCGTCTGTCGTCTGTATGGCGAGCGCAAAAGCTATGACGATCGCCACGACGAATGCGATGCAACCAACGCAAATCCGCTTCCGGGCCGCCGGCTCCAGCGCCTCGAAGGGCGCAACGATCGCGAGACAGGATGCGGCGATCAAGCAGCAAATGGCGACATTCACGCTGATGTCGGGATTTATGTACAACAGGCCGGCGATCAGCGCCGTCAGGATGGCAACCAACGCAGCCATCATTCGAACTCGCCTCACTGATCCTCCGATACGCCAACAAAGCCCAATTGAACGGCTTGCGAGAGGGATCGTAGCCGCGATCCGCCGGGGGTCACGCCTGAAAGACGTCTTAAAAAGTCTCAATATGTGACGGCTTTGCGAAAACTCGGCGAGTTGAGGCAGCGCGAAGGAACATCCGTATTGCGGTGGATGTACCCGAACATATCCAACCGTATAGGCTGTCCTGCGACGACACATTCGCCAGGTAAAATAGGGCAACAACGATGCTGCGCCAGTTGCAGCCGAGCGGCGTCGTCAAACAGCCTAGCGGGCTCGAATCCACCCCGACATGCGCAGAGATGCTCCAGCGACTACGGCTATCGTATCTCGGATCCTGTAGCTACCGTCTACAGTCCGGCTGACCCGAATAATTAATCGAAGTGCCCTATCGGGATCGCGTGAGCCGCAGCGTCGAAAGTACGGTTCTCGTGTTGCGCCTCGACAGCGGAACTTGATCCCTCGCTGTCGAGGCGTTCCCGCAAAACGAATTACTCCGAACCATTTGTTGCTGTGTCGAAAAATAGCACCTTTGGGGACAAGCCGTTCGGCCGTAGCAAGGTGCCGCCACGGCGTTCCAACCACGCCAACAGGCTTGCTCGAACATCAGCGGTCAGTTCGAATTGGACGGGACGCCCTGTCTTTTGTTGAATGACGATTGCGCGAGTCCTGATTTCGGCGCCGGTCACCAAGTCTCCGATCTTGATTTTGACCAAGTCGCAGCCGCGCAATTTGCTGTCGATTGCGAGGTCGAACAGCGCGCGGTCGCGAAGCCGTCCTTCACGTTCGAGGAAGAAGCGAACAGCCCATATTTGCTTCTGAGTCAGCGGCCGCTTGGCGCCAACCATCTTGCCGGCGTTCCAGGCGGGCCGAGCCTGCATAGCAGGGTCATACCTCGAATATCCCATGTTTTACTCTCCTTGGCCTTCATTGGCCGAGGAAAGGGTCGCGCCGATCTCGTGCAAGTCTGACTAAGCACAATGGTGTGTTAGATGGCCACTTCACGATGATCGACGGAT